>DASSGZ010000711.1:0-4012 GCA_035693165.1 Chloroflexia bacterium
AACACGCCCAGCGCGTGTCACAACGACGGCGCTGGGCGCGAACACTGCCACGGATCTTCATTGCGCCACAGGGGCGGACTCGGCATCGGGTCGAACGCCGCCTGGATGCTATCATTCTATCCGCCGGGCGCCGGGGTGTCAAGGCGGGCGCGCATACAACGCTACTGGACACCGCGAAGATGCGAAGGACGCGAAGAACAAAACTAATATGAGAAATCTTCTGTTAAGAAGTCTTTGCGTCCTTAGTTCCGTCGCGGTCGATTCATAAACGGACGGGCGCGCCCGCGAGTGACACGCGCGGGGCGGGTGCGTTCTAAAGAGTGCTATGGACACCCACCCTCAGTTCCGGGCCGTTCTGCTCGACATGGACGGCGTGATTTATCGCGGCGACCACGCGCTGCCGGGCGCCGCCGAACTGTTTCCGGCTTTGCAGTGGGCCAGGGTTTCGGTTATACTGGTCACGAATAACTCCCAACGGACCGCGGCCGGCGTGGTGCGCAAACTGGAGGCGATGGGCATCCGCGTGCGCACCGAGTCGATCCTCACGTCGTCGATGGCGACCGCGCGCTGGCTGCATGAGCAGGCGCCGGAGGGCGCGCAGGTCTACATCGTCGGTGCGGCGGACCTGGCAAAAGTCGTGCTGGAGCAGCCGGGCTTCACGATGGACGCCGAAAGCCCGGACTTTGTGGTCGTGGGCCTCGACACCGAAGTGACCTACGCCAAGCTGCGGACCGCCGGGCTGGCGATCCTGCGCGGGGCGCGGTTCGTCGCCACGAATACCGATGCCAGCCTGCCCATGGAGGGCGGGGAGATCTGGCCGGGCGCCGGGGCGATTGTCGCGGCCATCCAGACGACCACCGGCCACCCGCCGGACATCGTGCTGGGCAAGCCCGAACCGGCGATGTTCCAGCAGGCGCTGGAGATGCTGGATCTGCCGCCCGACCAGGTGCTGGTGGTGGGCGACCGCGCCGAGACCGACATCCTGGCCGGCAAGCGGGCCGGGCTGCCGACGGCGCTGGTGCTAACCGGTATCACCCAGGCGAGCGAGGTGCCCGGCCTGCCGGAGGAGATGCGGCCCGATTACGTGTTCGACAACCTGGAGGAATTGCGAGCCTTCCTGTGCGCGCCGCGCACGCCGGCTCCCATGGAGAACCATGACCAAACAGCGCATCCAGACGCCTGACGGCCCCAACGCCATCGGCCCCTACTCGCAGGCCATCGTGGCCGCCGGGCTGGTCTTTTGCTCCGGCCAGGTCGCGCTCGACCCGGCCACCAACCAGTTCATCGAGGGCGACGTGCGCGTGCAGACGCGGCGCGTGTTGCAGAACCTGGACGGCATCTTGCGCGCCGCCGGGTCCAGCCTGCAGCAGGCGGTCAAAACGACCGTCTTCCTGGCCCATTTCAGCGACTTCGCGGCGATGAACGAGGTCTACGCGGAGTTTTTCGGCGACACGCCCCCGGCCCGCTCGACGGTCGAGGTGGGCGCCCTGCCCCGCAACGCGCTGGTCGAAATCGAATGCATTGCCCTCGCCGGGCCCGCCGCATCCTGATCGGAGTTCCGCTTTCGTGAGCCATGCTGCTTCCCCGACCGATTCCGGCGCCGCGCCTGCCGCGGGCCAGTCGGTCTACCCGTCGTTTGCCTTTGATTACGAGGACCCGCGCACCGTCGAAGGCCGGGGCGCCCTGCGCGCCGACACGCGCGACCTGGCCGCCCTGCGCCTGGAGCGCTGCCTGACGGCGCTGGCCGGTGCCCACGGCGACCTGCTGGAAGTTGGGTGCGGGGCGGGGCGCAACCTGCGCGCCCTGGCCTACTACCGGCCCGACCTGCGCCTGCACGGCGTGGACATCAGCCGGACCGCGCTGACCGAGGCCGAGGCGGCGGGCGGCCCCATCGAGTACCGCGAGGGCGACGCGCTGCACCTGCCCTACCCCGACGCCAGCTTCGACATCGTGGTGCTGTTCGACCTGCTGGAGCATGTGCCCGATGTCGGCGCGGCGGTGGCCGAGGTGGCGCGCGTGCTGCGACCGGGCGGGCTGTTCCACGGCTTCGTGCCCTGCGAGGGCAACAAGCGCACCCTCTTCGCCGCGTTACGCAACAGCGAGCGCCTGCCGATCCACCGCTGGAAGCGTGACCACATCGGCCACATCCAGATCCTGACCACGCGGCAGTTGAGCCGGATTCTCGGCGATCAGGGGCTGCGGGTGCGCGACATCAGCTTCAGCTTTCACCTGCTGGGCCAGATCCACGACGTGGTCGACTACTGGCGGCGCGAACAACTGGCGGGGGGCCGGGCCAGGGGCCGGATAAAGCAGGCCGCCGTGAAGTTGTTCAGCCGGGCGGTGTTCTTCCCCACCTGGCGGCTGGCCTACTATGAAGACAAGCTGCGTATGCGCGACCCGCGCGCCGTGGGCGTGCATGTCACCGCAGTGAAGAGGGTCGCGGGATGACGCGGCTGTGGGGCCTGGGCGCGTTGCTGGCCGCCGTCCTGCTGGTGCTGCTGGGGCGGGTGCTGCCCCTGCCGCCGCTGGTCACGGGCGAGGAGGGCGTGCGCCTGGAACTGGTGAAGACACGCCTCGACGCCGTGACCGCGCGCTATGAGTTCCAGACCGCCGCCCTGGCTTATGAGCGCTTCCTGGGCACCCATGACGTGCCCAATGTGCCCAACGAGCTGCGCGAGAAAGCGGCAGACCTGGACGCCGGGGGCGACCGCACCACGCTGAACGGGGAAGTTCGCACCCGCGTGCAGTTGATCCTCGACCTCGGCCACTCGTTGCTGGCCCGGTCCATCGCCGGGGATAAGTTCTTCGCCGAACTCCGCACCTACGACGACCAGTTGATGGGCTGGAGCCGCACCCTGGGGCCGCGCAGTGAGCAATTGCGCCGCGACACCTGGCCGATTCTCGAATGGCTGAAGCGCTATCCCGCGCCGGTGGGCACCAACGACGAGGTGCGCTGGGTGCCGTCGAGTAGCGACAGCCCGCTGCTGCCGTTGATCACCGGGGCCACGCCCGCCGCGCCGCCGCTGAGCACGACGATGGCGTTGCTGGACCAGATGGCGCCGGCCATGGAAGCGCCGGACGTGTCCAGCGACACCATCCGCAAGTTCGCGCAGATTGCCGACGATGTCTGGGTGGCCGGGGCCTATATCCCCACGGTGGACCAGTTCCACGACGGCTATTTCAGCGCGCTGCGCCGCTACGACGCCCAGGCGCTCGAAGTGGCGGCCACGCCTGACGACCCGCTACCGGCGGGCCAGCGCGTGCCGGCCTGGCTCGGCGCCGGGGCGGTGGCGGCGTTGCTGCTGGCGGCCCTGCTGCTGATGTTCTTGCCGCCCACCTTCTGGAGTCGTGTGCCGTGGTTCCGGCCCCGCCGGGCGGCCCTGGAGAGCCACAGCCCTGCCGGCGGCGCGGCGCGCTAGGTTCGCCGGCACGGGCCGGTTTGAAACCGGCCCCTACACCGCGATCGGGGCATTATTTACCGGTCCGGTGGCGTGGCCCGCCCCTTGTAGGGGCTGGTTTCAAACCGGCCCATGTCGCCCGAAGGCGCTGTAGGGGCCGGTTTCAAACCGGCCCGCGCTAGACGCCGCTGTAGGCCGAACCGCCCGGCAGGCGGTGTAGGGGCCGGTTTCAAACCGGCCCGCGCCAGACGGCGCCGATGGCTTATCAATTGACGCGCTAACTGGAAAAGAAGAGTCTCATCCATGCAATCGACACAAGCGCAGCGTTCTCCGGCGGCGGCCCTGGCCCCCCTTAGCAGCGCGGGGCTGACCGGCCTCCTGCGCAGCGACGGCGCCATGCTGGCCGCCATGTTCGTGGCCGTGGGCGTCTATTATCTGCTGCCGGGCCTGGCCTTCGCCGTGGTCGGCGCGGCGCTGTTCTTCACGCTGGCCGTGCTGCGCCCACACCTGACCCCGGCGCCCATTGTCGCCAGCATGTCGCTCTTCTTCCGCCCGCGCGAGATCGGGCACTACCTCTTCCCGCTGGCCGAGTTCCTGATCCTGGCCTCGGTGGC
>DASSGZ010000712.1:0-6186 GCA_035693165.1 Chloroflexia bacterium
GCCGCATCTCCTGGCGCTGCTGGGCTACTTCGCGCTGGCCGTGCTGGTCAGTTGGCCCACCATCCTCTATTTCGACAGCCGCATCACCGGCAACCTCATCCCCGACCGCGACCAGAACCTCTGGAACCTGTGGTGGCTCAAAGAGGCGCTGGTGGTGCGGCACACCAACCCCTTCCACACCGACCTGCTCTACTACCCCACCGGCGTGGACCTCTATCTGCATGACCTGGCCCTGCCCAACGGGTTGATCGGGCTGATCCCGCAACTACTGTGGGGCCTGCTGGCCTCGTACAACACCATCGTGCTGGCCTGCTACACACTGACCGGCTACGCGGCCTACCGGCTGGTGCTCTACTGCCTGGGCCGCCACGATCCCGCCGGGCCGCCCGCGCCGCAGGGAGCGCTGCGCCACCTGGCCGCCTTCCTCGGCGGAGTGATCTTCGCGCTCACCCCATACAGCCTGGACGCGCTCAAGCAACTGAACATCCTGGCCCTCGAATGGGTGCCGCTGGCCGCCGAGGCGTGGCTGCGCGCCTGGGACCGCCGGTCGCGGGGCTGGGCGGCGGCGGCGGCGGTGTTCCTGGTCTGCGCCATGCTGGTCAACTCGTACTACGAAATCCTGCTGGTGCTCTTCATGGCCGGCTACGTGGTCTACACGCTGTTCGTGCCGCTGCCCGCCGTGGAAGGGGCGCCCGCGCCGCCGGGGCGCGCCCGGCTGGTGGCGGCGGCGCGGCGCCTGCTCTACCTGGCGCCCGGCTACCTGGTGCCCGCCGTGCTGTTGGGTGGGCCCTACGCCTGGGGCGCCTGGCGCAGCACACAGACCCAGCGCGTCACCGCCGAGGCCACCGGCCAGCAGAGCATCCACGCCGCCGACCTGGTCAGCTTCTTCCTGCCGCCACCCGATCACCCCTGGTTCGGCAGCAACGCGCCCTGGTGGCAGGGCCTCGACCCCGAGCAGGTGCCCGGCTATCTGGGCCTGGGGCTGGTGGCGCTGGCGCTGGCCCTGTTCGGCCTCTGGACCATCCGGCGGCGGCGCGATGCCGGGTTCTGGACCATCGTGGCCGTCGTCGCGGCGATCTTCGCCATGGGCACGACCCTGCGCATCGCCGGGCGCGACACCTTCGCCGGGCTCAGCATCCCGCTGCCCTTCGCCCTGATCGGCAACCTGCCCATCTTCAATCTGATCGGCAAGGTCGAGCGCTTCGAGATCCTGACGCTGATGGCGATGGGGGTGTTCGGGGGATGGGGATGCGCGGTCTTGCTGGCGCGGGTCGCGGCGCTGCCCCGCCCGCGCGGCGCCGTCGCCGCCGGGGCACTCAGCCTGATCCTGCTGGCGGCGCTGCTGGTCGAGTTGCCCATCTACCCGCGCAGCGACCGGCGCATCACCTTCCCGCCGGGGGTAGATTACCTCACCCACGCCCCCGACCCCGGCCCGATCCTGGAGTTACCGTTCGTCGCCGTGCGCGTGGCCCCGCTCGCCAAGCGCATGCTCTACCAGACGCAGCACCAGCGCCCCATCCTGGCGGGCTATATCTCGCGCACCGTCGAGAACCGCAACGCCTTGCCCTGCTCGCCGCTCTATCGCTTCGCGCGGCCCATGGACCTGGGCGACGCCGACATCGTCAGCCCGACCACCAACGCCCAGCCGCTGGCCGTCGTCCACAGCTACCATATCAGCTACATCGTCAGCTACTACCGCTACGACGTGGAGACCGGTCCATTCGTGGCCGAGAGCGAGCGCGACGCCATCCAGGCGCTGCTCGGCGCGGTGGCCGACGGGCCGCCCGTCTTCCGCGACGACTTCATGGCGATCTACCGGCCCAAACCCGGTCCGCCGCTGACCGGCCCCACCTTGCAGATCGGCGACGGCTGGCACGCGCTTGAGGCGGTGAGCGGGCAGAACTTCCGCTGGATAGACGGCGCGACGGCGACGCTCTGCGTCAATACGCCCGCGCCAGCGCAATTCGCCCTGGCGGCGCGCGCCACCAGCTTCGGCCAGGGCCGCACCCTGGAGATCTGGCAGGATAGCACGCGCGTCTACCAGGCGCCCGTGCCCACCGGCGACGTGGCAACCCTCCAGACGCCCGTGCTGCACTTCCCGGCGGGCACCACGGCCCTGCGGCTGGTGGTGCCGGAGGGCAGCAGCCCCGCGTCCGCCGGAGGCGCCGGCGCCGACACGCGCTCGCTCAGCATCGGCTTCCTCGACATCCATACCGTGCCCTGAGCCGGTTCCTGGTCGGCCCCCACCGTGATCCTGCTGAGCGGCGGGCCGGTTTCAAACGGGCCCCTACAACGCAGGTGGGTGGCTACTCGCCGCCCGGCTTGCGCGCCACGACCCAGAGGAACGTGACAGGCGTGCCGTCTTCGTCCTCCGTCTCGTCGCGGGCTTCCACCAGATCCAGCCCCGCCGCCGAGACCAGGCGCCGGTTGGTCGCGCTGTCGAAGTGGCTCCAGTACATCGGCGCGCCCAGCCAGTCGGCTTCCACGCCCGCCGGGGTATCGCCCGCGCCCATGGTGGCGACCAGCAGGCCGCCGGGGCGCAGCCACCCGGCGATGCGCCGCAGGAGATCGCCGTGCTCGTCGCGCGGCAGATGGATGATCGAGTAGAAGGCGGCGACGCCGTCGAAGCTGCCGGGCGGGAAGGCCAGCGCGGCCATATCGGCCCGGATGAAGGTGGCCTGCGGGATGGCGGCCTGGGCCAGGGCGATGTGCCGGGCCGCGATGTCCACCCCGGTGACGTGGAACCGCGCGGCCAGGCGGCGCGTGACCGGCTGGCCGGTGCCGCAGCCGAGTTCGAGCACGGCGGCGCCCGGCGGCAGCGCCGCCAGCAGCAGGTCGGTGTAGCGGGTGCGCGCGTCGTTCGGACTATGCGCTGCCCAGTCGCGGTAGGTTTCCGCGATCCGGTCGTAGCCTTCCGCCACGATGCGCTTGGCCTCGTCCGGGGTGCCGGGTGTCTCCATGGCAAGATCTCCGCGGGCGAATCGGGGGCGCCGGGCCTAGCTGCCGGCCATGATCACCTGGCCGTTGTGCAGGCGTTCCACCTGGGCCAGCGTCGCCACCGGGATGCCCATGGCTTCGAGCGGGGCGCGCCCGCCCTGGAAGATCTTCTCGACCAGGAACCCGGCCACCACCGTCTGCGCGCCCGCGTCGCCCACGATCTCGGCCAGGGCCACGGCGGTTTTGCCGTTCGCCAGGAAGTCGTCGACCAGAGCCACGCGCATGCCCGGTTGCAGATAGCGCGACGCCACCACCAGCCGCGTATCGCCGCCTTTGGTCGGCGAGGGCACAACCCGCGACAGGGCCGGCGGCTCGACCACCGGCGCGTACTTTTTGGCGTAGACCAGCGGGACGGCGAGCGCGAAAGCCGTCGCCAGGGCGGGCGCGATGCCGCTGGCCTCGGCGGTCAGCAGCAGATCGGGCGCGAAGGGCCGGATGCGCTCGGCCATGGCCTGGCCCATCGCGGCCATGAACGCCGGTTCGATGCGGTGGTTCAGAAAGTGGTCGATGCGCAGAATCCGGTCCTGCTCGACGGTTGCCTCATGCACGATGCGCTGCACGAGCGGCGCGAAGGGCGCATTGAGCGCCACGGACGGCGATGTGGTCACAGCGGTTCCTCCCGGCGGTAGCTACGTGGGTCATCTCCGGTGCGAGCCCGGCGCGGGCGCGGCGGGCCGCGGGATGGGTCGCTGTCAGTGTGCCCGATTCGCCCGGCGGCGTCAAGGCGGCAACCGGGCCGCACGCTCTTCGTCAATTAGAAAGAGGCGGCTCGGCGCCCGCCGCCCGCTGGGATCGGCGGCTTGCCGGGCCGGGAAAAGTATTGCATGGCCCGGATCTATACAGTATAATACGCCTGTGTTGCCACACAGAAACGGCAGTTAGTGTAAGGAGTCGACGCGTGAACCGTCTCAAGCAAATTCGTGAGCGCAAAAGCCTGACTCTCGCGCAGGTGAGCGCACGCACGAGTATCCCCCTGCGAGTCCTGGAGGACTATGAAGCCAATGTGCAGGAGATTGCGCCTGCGCACATAAAGGCCTTGAGCAAAGCCCTCTGGGTGAAGCCGGATGAGATTCTCCTGCCCGCGGGCGCGCCGCCGCCTGCCCCGTCCAACGCGGGCGGCCCCGCGCCGCGCGCGGCCATGCCCGCCGCGCCAAGTGCCGCCCCCGCTGCCCCAGCCGCCGGCAGCGTGCCCAGCGATCCGGCGAGTGCGACAGCAGCAGTGGGGACCGCCGCGCCCGCCTATGGCGGCACCCGGCCCTATACCCCCGCGCCGCCCGCCTATGGCGCGCCGCGGCCCGACGCCGGGCGCCCGCCGCGTCCGCCCGGCCCGCCCGCCGGGGGCCGCGGGGGAGGTCGTGCCCGCCGCGAGCCGGTGGTCATGCCCGCCACCGATGGGCAGATCACCGAGATCATGCGCCTGGCCGCCCGCCTGAACCTGAGCACCGAGGAGATCGAGGGCCAGTTTGGCCGCAGCATCGACAACATCACGCGCTTCGACGCCCGCGAGTGGATCAAGAAGCTGCGCGAAGATGCCATCGCCCAGGCGCCCCCCGCCAAGGTGCATTTCGGGCAGTGGCCCGGACTCAAGGACGACCGGGAGGCGGTCTATCTGACCGAGCAGCGCGCACAGGGGTCGCAGTTCCGGGTGGTCTTGTTCAACGGCGAGGTGTTCAACGGGCGGATCGTCGATTTCACGCCCTACACCATCACGCTGCAGCAAGAAGGCGCCGATGACGCCGAGCAGGTGATCCTGCGCAAGCTCGCCGTGGCCTACTATCAGCGTACGGCGCCCGGCACCGGCGAACAGCCCACCGCAACCGGGGAAGCCCAAGAGGTGGCGCCCTTCGCGGGCGCGGCCACGCCGCAGTTTGTCGCGCCCGAGGGCAGCGGCGCGGCGGCACCCGTGGAAGCCGCGGCATCCGGTCCGGCGGGCGGCCTCACCGCGACCGATGAAGCGCCCGCGCCGGCTGAGGCTGCGGCGGACGCCCCGGCCGCAGAGGCGGAAGGCGAGGCCGCCGCACCGGCGGATGCCGCGGAGAGTGAGTCATGAGCCTCAGCGACTATCTGAAGTTCATGCGCGCCACCAAGGGCGGGGTCACGCCCTGGGAGATCGCCGATGCCACCGGCCTCTCGTCGAAAGACGTGCACCTGCTGGAGGTCAAGCACCGGCGTATGGGCGAGGATGACGCCATGCTCGCCAAACTGGCGCAGTACTTTGAAGTGCCGGTGGACGATCTGGTCAAGCGCCGCGATAACTTTCGCAAGCGCCTGACCGGCTTCGTCGCCGACCGCCAGCGCACCCAGGAGCCGGTCGTCCTGGTGCTGGAAAGCGGGGAGGAACTGCACGGCACGATCGCCTGGTTCGGGCGCGAAGCCGTGGCGGTGGATCTGACCGGTGGAGACCCGGAGACGCCGCTGGTCGTGCAGCGGGCGGTCGTAGCTGAATGGCGTTAGACCGTGGCTCTGCCCGCGCCAAGTGACAAAATCTGGTATCTCAAGCGCATCAAGATCTTCCGCGACCTTGACGATGCCACCCTCCAGACTGTGGCGGCGAAAGTGGTCCACAACCAGTTTCGCCGCCGCGAAACGATCTTCACGGCCTGGGACCCCAGCGACCGCATCTACCTGCTGCGCAGCGGGCGCGTCAAGCTCTATATGCTGTCCGACGAGGGCCGCGAGATCACCCTGGCGATCATGGAACCGGGCGACATGTTCGGGGAAACGGCGCTGGTGAACCCCGCGGCCCGCCAGGTCTTTGCCGAGGCCCTGGACGATGCCACCGTGGCCGTGATGGGTCTGGCCGACTTCGCGGCCCTCATGCGCGATCAGCCCGACATGGCCTTCAAAGTCACCCAGGCCATCGGCCAGCGCCTCATCCAGACCCAACGCCAGGTGGAGAGCCTGGCCTTTGCCGATGTCAGCACCCGCCTGGCTCGCTTCCTGGTCGATCAGGTGGCCGAGCGCGGCGAGCCGCAGAACGGCAGCGGGCATGTGCGCCTGCCGCTGGCCCTGACCCACCAGGAAATGGCGAACCTGCTCGGCACCACCCGCGAAACGCTCACCGCGACGTTGAACCGCTTCGTCGATGCCGGCGTGGTGGCCGTCGAGAGCCGGGGCACCCTGCTGGTGCTCGACCCCGGCGAGCTACGGACGCGCGCCCATATCGAACCTTATGCCGATGATTGAACC
>DASSGZ010000713.1:0-6402 GCA_035693165.1 Chloroflexia bacterium
GGCGGTCTGGTTGAGTTGCTCGACGGTGACGGTGACTTCGGTGATGGCGGTAGCCTGCTGGCTGGAGCCGGCGGCCTGATGGGTGGCGGCGGAGGAGATCTCGGTGGAGGAGGCGCTGATGCGGGCGGCGTCCTCCTGGATCCGCTGCAAGGGCACGCGCAGGCGATCCAGCGTTTGAATATAAGCGCGTTCGAGGGCGCCGACCTCATCGTTGGCGGAGGCCGGGGCATCGGGGTCCATGTGCGCCAGGCGCCCCGGCAGCGTGAGGTCACCCTCGGCCATGCGCTGCAAGTCGCCCGTGATCCCGGTAATCCGGCGCACGATGCGACTGAGCACAAAGAAGGTCGCGACGACGCCGAGCAGCAACCCGATAGCCCCGATGACCAGGATTGTCATCGCCGCGCTGTTTTGCGTGGCTGCAACCTCTGCCATCAGGTTTTGCGAGGACGCCGTGAGGTCTTCGGCCAGATTCGAACTCCGGTCGCGTAACGAGCGCATCGGCGTCTCGTACGTCGATTGCCATTGCAGCAGCGCCTTGGTCGGATCGGTCCGGGCCACCTCGTTGAGTTGATTGAGTTGCGGTTCGATGGTCTGGAAATCGCTCTGGATGGCAGCTAGCCGGGCGCGGAACTCCTCGGGGACTGTGACCGTGTCCAGCGAGACCGCGGCGCTATGCAGATCCTGTTGCAGGATCGAGTAGAACCGTGGTTCGTAATTGGGACTCAACAGCAAATTGAGCGTCAGATAGGTCGAATGCACCTGGTTGGCAAAACGCGCCGCCCGTTCCGCGCCCGTGAAGGTGCGCTGCATCTCCGTGCTTTGCGCGACGAGCCGGGAGAGCACGCTCGCGGACAGCAGTGCGATCAGCAGCAGCGCCCCAAAGGCAATCGCGGCGCCACTCATCATGCGCCAGAACAGGGCACTCCGCAGGAGCCGCCAGCGCGGACGCGCCGACGGCGCCGGGGTCACCGGGATCTCCGTCGCCATGGCTCAAGACTCCACAAGTCGGGCAAACAGGGAGGGTACATGCAACAGGATCAAGACCCGATCGCCCAACATAACCTGGCCTTCCTTGATCGGGAGGCCTGCTGTGGCGGCGCCAAGAGCCGGTTCCAGCGCGGTGCGCAGATCATAGACCTCGGTCACGGCGTCGACCAGGAACCCGGCCACGACATCGCCGTGATGGACGACGACGATGCGCGGCTTGGCCTGGGCGGATGCGCCGGAGCCCGTGCCGTCTTTTTTCCAGGGGGCGCTTTCCGAGTCCACGCCCAGGATGCCGCGGAGATTGACGACGGGGACAATCTGCCCGCGTAAACTGGTGACGCCCAGGATGTACGAGGGCGCGCCCGGCACATACGTGACCGGCGTAAGTTTGCTGATTTCGGTGATGCTTTCGATATCGATGCCGTAGAGTTCGGCACCGCAACGCATCCCCAGCACGCGGCGCAAGGGCACGACGGGACCGGTGGTGGCGGTGGCCGCGCCGGCTTCGCCCGTTTGCAGGCGGTTCATCTCGTCGAGGAGGGCAGTCACATTCGGGTCGTTCATCATGGCTTCGATTCCAGGGGGTAAGGCGCGGACTCGCGTCGCTTCAATTGTTCATACTGGCGGATGTGGTGCAATCCGCGCGTCGAGTTGCCCAACCGCAGCAACGTCGCGCCCAGGTGGAAATGGGCCATAAACAGGGCCGGGCGACGCTCCACCACGCGCTCCAGCAACTGGACCGTCTCTTCCAGCCGCCCGGTTTCCTTGTAGGAGATGGCCAGGAAGTAGGACGCGTCGATATCGTCCGGTTCCTGTTCGAGCACCGCCTCGAAATGCTCAATGGCCCGCGCGTAATGCTCTTGCTTGAGATAAAGCACGCCCAGATCATAGCGCGCGGCTTGCCAGCGGCCATCGAGTTCCACTGCCCGCTGCCAGGCTTGCAGCGCGCGTTTCTCGTAGCCCAGCGTGATCAGCGCCCGGCCCAGGCGGTACTGCGCCTGCGGGTCGTCCGGCAGCAACTGCGTGGCGCGCACAAAGGCTTGCACCGCGTAGCGCGCCTGGCCGAGATCGGTGAGCACGATGCCCAGGCTCAGGAAGATCGACCCGTCATACGGTTGCAAGCGGGCACAATCGACCAACGTCTGGTAGGCTTCGCGCAGCCGCTGCAGGGCGCGCAAGGCCAGACCCAGTTTATGGCGCGCTTGCACGTAGTCGGGACGCGCTTCCAGCACCCGGCCATACTCCTGGATCGCGCGCGGCCAGTCGCGCTGGCGGGCCAGGATATTGGCGAGCAGATAGCGCGCGCGCACTTCGCCCGGATTGATCTCCAGCAGCGCCTGGTAGGAGCGAATCGCGCCGACCAGGTTGCCGCGCAGCTTCAGTTCGTCGGCCAGGCGGTAGTACCAGGCTGCGTCCTGGACCTCGCCCTCGTCGAGCGCGGCTTCTGCCGCGTTGGTGGCCGCTGTCTGGGCGTTGAATTTGTAGCCGGGCTCGACCAGCAAGGCTTCGGCAAAGCACTTCGCCGCCTGTTTCTCTTCGCCGTGGGCCTGGTGCAGCAAGCCCTGGTAGTAAATCGGCTCGGCGGCGTTGGGCCGGTACTGCCGGGCCACTGTATAGGCAATGTAAGCGTGGGCGTAGTCGCCCAGCTCGTGATAGCAGCGGCCCAGCGCGAACCGCGCTTCATACAGGTCGGCATTGTGCTGCAACGCCGTCTTGAAGGCGGCGATAGCGGCGTTCAGTTGCTTGTGGGCGCGGAAGGCCACGCCGAGGTTATAGTGGCCCTCGGCCAGCCGATCGTCGATCTGGACGGCGTTGGTATACTCCGTCTGCGCGGCGGCCCACTCGTCCATGTTGGCGTAGCAGTTGCCCAGGTAGAGATGGATGATCGCGCGTTCGCGCTCCCAGATCTGCGCCTGGTCATCCCCTTCCACATAGGCCGCGATGAGCGCGCGCTTAAACTCGGCCAGGGCGGCGCCGTAGTCCGCATTCAGATAGGCGCGCATCCCGGTGGCGAATGCCGCACCCAGGTTCGTGCCCTGCATGAAGCGCTCGGACCCGGTGAAGGTATCCAGGTCCAGGATGAGCAGCCGGTCGTCCAGGTCTTGCCCGCCGGTGCCGGCAGCGGGTGCGGGCGCCGGCGGGGCCTCTTTCGGGGCAGCCGGCACCGGCGCCGCTGCCGCCGGGCGGGCGGACGGCTGGCTACCAGGGAAGGCCCGTTGGGTTGATACCGGCTCCAACATTACACTTATTCGCTGCTTTCTTGCCCGTGGGCCACGCCCGCCGGCATGGCGGACGAGGACACCGGGCGACCCACCTCGGCCTCGACCAACATATCGGCGGGGGTGGCGGATTCGGTGTCGGGTTGCTCCTGCTCCGCGGCTCGACCCGCGGGTTCCTTATTGCCATGGCTGCGCGGGACTAACGCGCCATGGTGCAGCACCACAATCGTAATATCGTCGCTTTGCGGTTCGCCGCCGGCGAAGGCTTCGACCGTTTGCACGACATGATGGACCAGGTCCTTCGGTTCCATGTCCCGGCCCGCTTCCAGCAGCGCCATCAGCCGCTCGAAGCCGAAGAGCTCGCCCTGCTTGTTGAAGGCCTCCACCACGCCGTCAGTGTAAAAGACCACACTGGTGCCCGGCTCGATGGGGACAGACTTTTCGTCGTACTCGGTATCGCCGTCCACGCCCAACGGCAGCCCGGCCAGCTTTAGCTCCTCAACTTTGTGGTTGATCAGGATCGGATAGTTATGGCCTGCGTTCGAGTAATGCATCACCCCTTCGATGGGGTCGACGAAGGCATAGAGCAGTGTGACCATGCCCTGGGTTTGCATCTCGGTTTGCAGCGACTGGTTGACCCGCGTCAGCGTTTCCGCCGGGAAGATGCGCCGCCGGGCCTCGATGCGGAAGATGGTCCGCACCACGGCCATCTGCAAAGCCGCCGGGATACCCTTGCCCGACACATCGCCGATGGCGATCCCGCCGATGCTGTTGCCCAGCGCCGGAATGTATTCGTAGAAGTCGCCGCCGACCTCTTTGGCGGGCACCGAGATCGCGGCGATGGACCACTGGCCGCTTTCGAGTTCGCGCGGCGCCATCAGGCTCGACTGGATCTCGTGTGCGACGTGCAGCTCGGCGGCGTTTACGGCCTGGATGCGCTCATACGAGAAGATCTCGCGGGCGTAGTGCTGGATGAACGTCGAGAGCGACACCGCACAAATCAACACGACCATGACCGTGCTGATCAGCAGCAGCAGTGCCTGGTCGGCGGGCCGCAGGCCGGCGCCGGCGACCGGCGCCACGCCCTGCAGTACCAGAAACTTGCTGATCATCAGGGCGGCGGCGATGATGCTCCCGGCGATGACCAGCTTGCCGTGCCGGTAAATGCGGGCCAGTTCCACCACGACCACAAGCAGGAACACGTCCATGAAGTTACCCAGGACGATTCCGAGCGCCAGGATCACGATGGTGTCGGCGAGGGCGTAGAGCAGCCACGCCTGGCGGGTATCTTTGGTTTGCCGGCCGCGGTAGTAGCCGACGGCGGTCACAATGAGCAGCGCCAGCGCGCCCAGGAACACCGGCAGCGCCAGACTGGCGTAGCCCATCCAGAGCAGCACCGGCGGTAAGAGCAGGGCCATGGCGCCAATTGCGCTGACGCGAATCAACGCCAGCTTCTGATGATCGCCGGCCGGCTGGCTCACATGGGATTCCACAGGCGCAAGCGCCAGTCTCCGGCCGCGCTGCAGCGGAGCAAGCAGATTGCGCTGTCGGGAAGGGGGCGCGGTTACCGGATCCATAGGTCCTTCGGACCCCTTAAGTAGTGGTGGCTTGTAATTCTTCGAGCGTGGTCAACGGCATATAGCGCAGCATATCCACCATCTCAAACACCTTCCGATGGTGGGCGGTCACGTTGAGCGCGTACAACTTCTTGCCCTGCTTGCGCGCTTCGATGACGAGCTTCAGCAGCGCCGAGATCCCCGCCGAATTAATGAACAAGACTTTGCCGAAATCCAACGCGGTTCGCTCCCGCAACTGGGGGGCGGCCGCCTCGATCTCTTTCGCGGAGAGCGCGTCGACACTATCGGTGAGGATGCGAACAATGGTGAGGCCATTGTTCTGCTCGATCTGGATGCTCATGAATTATCTCTCCTCACCAAGACTCGCGCTGTGGTTGCCGGCCAGCGCCGCATCCGCCGGGATGGGGTCGTCCGCCGGGGTCTTCTTAATGTCGAACCACATGGTGAACTCGGTGCGCCCGTCGCCGCGGCGCAGTTCCACATCGTCGACCAGTTGTTGGATCAAGAAGATGCCGAGGCCACGCGGGCTGTCTTCTTCCAACTTCTCTTCCATGTGCGGCGCCGGCCGGTTCTCGATATCCGGCATGTTGCCGCCCTGGTCGATCACGCGCACGGCCAGGCGATCGTGCTGGAGCAGGAAGTGGACGCCCACTTTCACGTCCACGCGGCCCTGGTTGCCGTGTTCGATGGCGTTGGTGACGGCTTCGCTGACGGCGAGTTGCAGATCGGCGGTCCGTTCTTCAGCAAAGCCCAGGTACCGGGCGACCACGACGGCGCTATCACGCACGATGCGCTCAAACACATGGTCGGAAGGAATACTAATTTCGACCTCGTTCATATCCGTCATTTTCTCGGCGGCCCCTCCTTACCGTGTCATTATACGCAGTGTTGCGCGCGTATGTCAATGCGACGGGCGTCCCGCCGTGGTCAGCACTCGCCGGGACTTTCGGGCTATTACCGCAGGACCGATGGTCCTAGCCGCCCGCCGGTGCGCCGCGGCGACGCTTGACAGGCCGGGCCAGAATTGCTATAATATCAACGCTTCATCAACGCTTCACCCGCGTACGCGCGGCCCGGAAGCGCCTGACTCGCTAGCTCAACTGGCAGAGCAACTGACTCTTAATCAGTGGGTTCAGGGTTCGAGTCCCTGGCGGGTCACCATAATTCCGCTAAGAGCAGGCGTAAATTGATGGCTGGACTAGTTACAGTCCGGCCATTGCTATAGGTTTGACAGCCAAACGAAAACCAAAAAGTTAGTGGATAGGCTCAACACGCCGCGCCTCGTGGGGCGCAGAGCATTGGCGGCGCGGCCAAGCAGGGCCGGGTTCGGCTTACCGAGCGTAATCGACGTCATTTTGGGGCACAGCCCGGCCGCCGGGAACGCACAGCAAGTCGGCCAGGGGTGGTATGCGCCGGATTGCGACGGCAGCGATGGCGGGCCCGGCCCTGCGCAGATCGGCCAGTAGAACGACCAGTGGAGACGGGCGACCAGGAGCCTGCTTAGCCCTGGCACGAGTCGGCTGCTATAGACCAACGTGCGCTAGGGGCACGGCCGGAGCAGCACGCGGGCCAACGACCGCGCCCCCTGCTGGGCGAGAGGTGGGAGGGCCTCAGCAACT
>DASSGZ010000714.1:0-2468 GCA_035693165.1 Chloroflexia bacterium
GGGTCCTGGCGCGGGATCACGGTCCAGGCGCTGATCCCGGCGGCGGCGATCAATCCGCCGGTCAGCGCCAGCCGGACATACGTCGCCAGACCGGGCCGCCAGGGGCGCGCCACCCACCCGTCGAGGAAGGCGGCGATCACCAGCGCCGCCGCCGGCACCACCAGGATGGCGTAGTGGATGGGATGGATGCTGAACACGAGCACGGATTGCAGCAGCAGACCACCCAGGATCACCAGCAGGCGCCGCGCCGCGGCGGTGCGCGCCCACCCCAGCACGACAACGGCGGCCACCAGGAGGAGGAGCCAGAAGGTGAGGCCGACCACCAGCAACACGCCCGTGCCGGTGAGCGATTCGAGCCAGACGGCGGGGTCCAGGCGTAACATGGGCGGGGTGCGGCCGGCCCCGGTGCCCAGCCGCGCCAGCACGGCCGCCGGGTCGGCCCACGGCAGGATCTGGGAGGCCAGGAAGAGGATCACGCCCGCGCCCAACCCGCCGGCAAAGCCCCACAGGCCGGGCCGGCGCAGCACCCGGCGCCCGTAGTCGAGCAGGTAAAGCGCGAAAATGACGGGCGCATAGATGACGGCATTGGGGTGCATCGCCAGCGCGCCGCCGATCAGGAGTCCGGCCAGCGCGGCTCGCGGCACACGGCGGGCCGCCGGATCGGAAAGATAGAGCGCGATCGCGCCGAACCCGCAGGTGGTCGCCATAATATCGACCCGCGCCAGGTGGCTGGAGTAGACAAACGAGGGCGTAAAGGCCAGGATGCCCGCCGCGACCAGGCCCCCTCGCGGTCCGATGAGGCGCGCGCCGATGTTATAGATGATCCCCAGCAGCAACAGGCCGAACAGCAGGCTCACGATGCGCAGCGCGACGAGGTGCGGGCCGGCGACGATCATACCGAGCGTGTAGAAGACCATCGCGGTCCAGGGATAATAGTCATGGCGCTGGAAAGCGTCGGTCGCCGGCATGCCGAAAGGATGACCAGTGTGGATCCAGTCCCAGGCATAGCCGCCATAGATCCCTTCGTCGACAAAGGGGGGCGGCGTTTCCAGTAACGTGGCGAGATTCAACCCTAATATGACGGCCAGGCCACCCACCAGCAGCACCGCGCGCCAGAGCAAGGGGCGCGCCGGGCGGGAGGTCAGGGACATGAAAGAGACATCTCCATTCGATTTCCGGCTGGGAATTCGGGTCACCCGCATCGCGCGCCACCAGGGGGATATCTTTCCCAGCAGGTGCAGAGGGCGGGTACACAAAGCAACCCGGCGGGACCCCGCCGGTGCAGGGCTAGTCTAACAAAAACCCGCCGCCGGGCGCAACACGCGGGGCGGGCGGGCAGCGGAGCGGCGGGGTCCGCAGCGTGACGGGAAGCACGAACTCCCACCGCGGTGGGTGGGAGTGCGCTGGGCCGCGTGGGCGGACGGGCTAGAGTTTGGTGCGCGCTTTGTCGAGTTCCTTGCCCGCTTTGTCCAGGTGGCGCTCGGCCTCTTTGCGGGCTTTATCCTGCTGCTCGCGCCGCCGCTCGGCTTCTTCCTCGGCTTTGATAACCGGCTTGTTGACCACCGTCTGCGCTTCGCCGTTCTTCTTCGGCTCCTGGACCTGCGATTCCCAGCGAGCCTGGAGTTCATCTTCGGTCGCTTGCTGGGCGCGGCGGCCCGCATCCAGGATCTCGTTGAGGCGGGCTTGTAGTT
Organism: Chloroflexia bacterium; assembly: GCA_035693165.1. Lineage (GTDB taxonomy): Bacteria > Chloroflexota > Chloroflexia > QHBQ01 > JAICKM01 > JAICKM01. Next base: position 1,692 of record DASSGZ010000714.1, read on the forward strand.
GGGCGCGGTTGATCTCGCCGGATTGGGGGGTCAGCAGCAGGGCCGTCACCGCGCCGATGCCCAACCCCAGCAGGGTGCCGCCCGTGAACTTCAGGGTCTTGGTGATTACACTCACAGATGAACTCCTTCTGCTAAATGTGCGACCATTGCCGCCCTCTTAGCGAATCCGAAAGCGGGCAAGCCCCCTACCTAAAGGTAGGGGGATAGGCCCGCCACTACGCAGTAGGCCCGTTCGGAGCCTGTTGCCCGGTACATCTTAGGCAAAACCTTACTCTTGCCTAAAGCCTGTTGTATAATGGGCCTATGCGCAAGACCTTTCTCTACCGCATCTACCCCACCAAGGCGCAGGCTACGCGCCTGAGCGCGATGCTTGATGAGTGCCGCTGGCTCTACAACCACCTGCTTGAGCAGCGTCAGGTCTACTGGGAAGAAGCCGGTATGGCGCTGTCGTGGTACGACCAGAAGGCGTACATCCCCTTCCTCAAAGAGGAACGTCCCGCGCTTGCCGCAGTACACAGCCAGGTTTTGCAGAACGTTTCTGAGCGCCTTGACCTTGCAGTCAGGGCCTTCTTTCGCCGAGTCAAGGCCGGGCAGGACCCTGGCTATCCGCGGTTTCGCGGCGTGGGTCGCTACGCCAGCCTGACCTATCCACAGTATGGCAACGGCGCCAAGCTGCACGGCGGGCAACTGCAACTCTCGAAGGTGGGCAACGTTGAGGTGGTGCTGCACCGCCCGCCCCAGGGTACGCCCAAGACCGTCACCATCAAGCGCAGCAGC
>DASSGZ010000715.1:0-5516 GCA_035693165.1 Chloroflexia bacterium
CGGCATCCCGGTCGAGCGACAGGGCGGACCCGCGGGTCCGCCCTCACGCGGGCCATGCATCCCGGTATGGCGGCAGGCGCGATAAATCGCGCCGCTACGCATGGGGCCGCCTGCCTGTGGCGTTATTTCGTAGTGGCGCGATTTATCGCGCCCTGCCGCCACTGCAAGCCCTGTCCAGTTCAGCGCGTAATCCGCACCAGCCATTTAGAACGGATCAGCGAGCCTGGCCGCGCGCTCCCGCCCCGCAAAAGCGAACCGGCCCAGGCATTGCCTGGACCGGTCTTGATACACTTATCCACACCAACCTATCACTGACCACCGGCCACTGACGGCTACGGCGTCGGCGTGCTGACCGTGCCGGGGGTGCCGCCCGCGCCGCCGCCTGAGCCGGATGGGACGGGGCTGGCGTCGGTGCCGCTCGCCGGGGGCGAGGACACCGGGCTGGCGCCGACCGGCGGCTCTGTGCCGGCGGCGGACGGGGTATTCGCCGTGGCGGGCGTGGCCTCCGGTGTCCCGGTGGCCGGGGCCACCGGCCCCTCAGGCGTCAAGCCGGGCGTCAGCGGCAGCGACTCGGTGCCGCTGAGGGTGCCGGTGCTGGTCGGCGGCGAGGGCGCCGGGATGATCGTCGCCGGGATCGCCGTGGCCGTCGGCTGCGCGATGGGCGGCGTGGTCAGCCAGCTCTTGAACGGCTCGATCAGCGTGTTGTTGAGCAGATAGACCGCGTTGCTGCCCTGCGGGCGCGCATAGTAGGCCGAGCCGTCCACGTTGGGCTTGCCGACGAGCAGATCGGCCTTGGGCACGGTCGCGCCGCTGAGCACCAGCGTGACCGTCAGCGCGGGGCTGTCCAGGCCGTACTGGGCCAGGTCGGTCACGTTGTCGCCGATCTTGGCGCGGCCCTCGGCCTTCTTCAGCGGGTCGGTGGCCTGGCTGACCTGGAGATCGTCGGCGGGCTGTTGCACCGGCGCGGTGATCTCCCACTTGCCGCCCGTGACCTGCAAGGTCACGGTGCTGGTCGGGCTTTGCACGGTCACGCCCTGGACCGTCGCGGCGCCGTAGTCCCAGAGCGGGTAGGTCGGTTCGGGGGTGGGCGTCGGCGGCGTGGCCGGGGTCGAGGTCAGCCAGTAGCTGATGCCGGCCAGGATCACGAACACCACGCCCAGCACAATGATACTGCGATTACGTCCGGTCATCGATTACCTCCTCCGCCACCACACGAGGCCGCCGCCCAGCAAGACCAGCACCGGCAGAAACACAATGGTGCTCCAGGCGATCAGGCTTTGCTGCTGCTCGGTCATGGTGAGTTGCCGCGGAGTGGTATCCTTGGGCCGGACGGAGATGCGCTCCTCCGACTGCGAGAGCCAGTTGACGGTGTTGTTGAACATGTCGAGGTTGCCCGGCGCCTGCGAAATCAACTGGTCGGACAGCATATCGTAGTCGCCGATCACCGCCAGGCGCGTGACCTGGGGCTTGGTCGTCTCGGTGCTGGTGAAGTTGCCGGTGTCTTCCACCGTCTGCTCCACGGCCACGGCGATGTTCATCGGTGCCTGCGGGCCGTTGGGGTCGAGCGCCAGTTGCGACTGGTTGCCGGAGGCGTCGGCCTTGATCACGGCATACTGCGCGGTGCTGCTGCTCTGGATATACGGCGTGGTGGTGAACCCGGTAATCGTCGTGGTCGCCACGACAATGGGCTCCGCGGCGCCGTAGATCGTCGGCACATTGTTCATATCGCGGGTAATGGTGCTGCTGGGGTAGGTCAGCGCGAGTAGTTGCGTCGGCGAGTTGCCCCACAGGCTGTTGCGGTCCTGGTCGACGATGATGCCCCGCGCCTCGGACAGGCCGTACTTCTGCAACAGGGCCGCCGGCAGCGGCGCGGCCAGCGGGTCGCCGATCAGCAGCACATGGCCGCCGTGGTCGAGGTAGTCCATCAGCGCGCGCACGGCATTATCGGGCAGCGGCTGGTTCTCGGGCGACGGCGGCACGATCATCACGTCCACATCCGTCACCGAGATGGTCGGGCTGACGACGAGGTTATAGGTCGGCAGCACCGTATAGTTCTCGGTGTCGAGGCCGCGCCGGGCCAGGGTAGCGGCGAGGGCCTGCTGGCTGCTGCCGCTGAAGTCGAGCACCGATGGCACGTTCAGGATCGCCACCGTCTTCTGGGTGCTGCTGCGCAGGCGCAGCAGGGCGCCGGTGAAGTTCTCCTCGCTGGTGCTGTCGGCGGTCTCGTGGCGCACGCCGTTGTCGAAGACCACCACGTCATAGCGCGTCAGCCCGTAGCGGTTGGCCTGGGCCAGCGCCACGTCGGGGTTGACGAACTCCACCTTGAGCTTGTTGGAGTACTTCTGATATTCCTTCAGCAGGTTCTCGGCGTCGCGCTGCTGGCTGATCTCGTCGCCGGTGGTGCCGAAGAAGCCGTAGGCGGTGACGGTGCCGGTCAGTTCCTGGACCGCGCGGATCGACTGCGGCGAGAGCGAGTTTTGCTGGCCCTCGGTCAGGTCGGTGCGCAGGATGGGGCTGGGCTGGCGCTTGACGACCTCGCCGTAGATGATGTTGATCGCCACGATGATGCCGAAGCCCAGAGCCAGCAGCAGCACCGTGCTCAGAATGGTGCGCGTGCCCTGGCCGGACACGATGTCGATGATACCCTGCGGGTTCATCAGGCCGAAGGTGCCGATCGCCAGCAAGCCGAGGATCAGCAAAACCTTGGCCGGCAGGTCGAAGTTATTGCCGGTCACGCCCCAGTACAGCAGGTAGCCGATCAACATGATCAGGCCGAACCAGCCCGCGGCATTGGCGATCAGGGCGCGGTTGGAACTGAGGTCGGAGGCCGGCACGGATTGCGGGTTGCTGCTCATTGGCGGGCTCTCCGTGCTTCCATGACCTGGACGGTGGCGAACAGCGCCGCCGCCATCAGGCTGAGATAGAACAAGATGTTACTGAAGTCGATCACGCCCTTGCCGAAGTCGTCGAAGTGGGTGGTGACCGAGAGCGCGGCCAGGCGGGTGCCCAGGTCGCCGGAGATCACCGGCGTGATGAAACCGATGATCCAGAGCGCCAGCAGGGCGATGAAGGCCACGATGTAGGCGATGATCTGGTTGCCGCTGAGCGACGAGGTGAACACCCCGATCGCCAGGAAGGCGGTGCCCATCAGGAACAGGCCCAGGTAGCCGGTGAAGATCGGCCCCATGTCCGGGTTGCCCAGCAGGCGCAGGATCAGCGGGTAGAAGAAGGTGACGACGATCATGCCGAGCCAGAAGAGGGTCGCGCCCAGGAACTTGCCCAGCACGACTTCCCACTCGCGCACCGGCGAGGTCATCAGCAATTCCCAGGTGCCGGTGCCCTGTTCCTCGGCCAGCAGGCGCATGGTCAGCGCGGGGCCGATAAACAGCAGCAGCACTTCGACGGTGCTGAACCAGTCCTGCATCGTCGCCTGCTGGCTCTGCAACACGCCGAGCGCGAAGAACAGGCCCACGCCGAACAGCCAGAAGGCGAGCGTCACGTAGCCGATGGGCGAGACGAAATACGAGCGGAGTTCCTTGACCGCAATCGTCCAGACGTTTCTCATTTGCGGCCGCCTTTCCGCCCGCGCGCCTGCGCCGGGGCGCTCGGGGCCGCCGCCTCGGCGTCCGCTGCCGCGGCCTCGGCTTCCGCCTCTGCCGCCGCTTCATCGGCCACCTCTTCGTAGGCGATCTCCTGCTCCTCGTAGGCTTCGTCCTCGCCCTCGACGTAGAGCTCAGCGTCCTCGGGTTCCTGCATCGGCTCTTCGGCGGCGGTCACGCGCAGGAAGACATCTTCCAGGCTCATGCTGACCGAGCGGAGTTCGAGCAGTTCCCAGTTGTTGGCGACGATGGCCTGGGCCAGCCGCGGGCGCAGGTCCGACTGCGGCGTGCTGACCACTTCAACGGTGGTGACTCCGGGCTGATCGCCGAGCGTGGGCTGGGGCAGGGCGCTCTCCACGTTGGGCAGGGCGGCCAGCGCGGCCACGATGGTGTCGCGCGGCCCGCGCACCATGACCTGCACCCGCTCGTTGCCCCCGCCCACGTCCTGGGCCAGGTGCAGCGGCGTATCGACCGCCACCAGCCGCCCGCGATTGATGATGACCACACGCGTGCAGGTCATCGAGACTTCGGGCAGGATATGGGTCGAGAGGATCACCGTGTGGTCTTGCGCCAGCGACTTGATCAGTTCGCGGATCTCGATGATCTGGCGCGGGTCCAGGCCCACCGTCGGCTCGTCGAGAATCAGCACCGCCGGGTTGGCGATCAGCGCCTGGGCTAGACCCACGCGCTGGCGGTAGCCTTTGGACAGCCGGCCAATCGGCTTCTGGGCCACATCGTCGATGCGCACCTGTTCCATGACCGTCTGGATGCGCTCGCGCCGCTCGGTCCCGTTGCGCAGGCCCTTGAGCTTGCCCATGAAATCGAGATAATCGTAGGGGGTCATGTCGGTATAGAGCGGCACCGTTTCCGGCAGATACCCGACATTGCGGCGCACATCCAGCGATTGCTTACCCACGTCGTAACCGTTGACGTACACGGTGCCACTCGTCGCGGGCAGGTAGCCAGTGATAATCCGCATGGTGGTGGATTTCCCGGCCCCGTTGGGACCGAGGAAGCCGAGGATTTCTCCTTTTTGCACCGTGAAGCTGATATCCTGGATCGCTGGACTGGGCCCGTAGTACTTGATCAGATGATCGACCTCGATCATGCTCGGGGTTCCGTCCTTTCAGCACAAAGAATTCCGACACCTGGGTTCCGAGAGGCGACAATCGCCACCGCTCCCGGGCAGGCAAGGGGCGGAGCTAGCCACGGCCAAAAAAATTAGCCACCGGTCGTGGCGCATCTCGCAAACATGAGTGCAGCGGGTAGCCATAGCTCCCAAATTCGGATTCTAAACGAAGGCCCCCCCTTTGTCAAGGCACCGCTTCATCCGCGGGCGGTTGCAAGAGGGCGTCCATGCTGTCGAAAGCGTGCCGCAAATGGGGGATGACAATCGACCCGCCGACCACCAGGGCCACGTTGAACGCCTCCACCAGTTCGGGTTCGGTCACGCCCGCGCGCACGCACTGGATGATGTGATAGTCGATGCAATCGTTGCAGCGCAGCACCATCGAGGCTACCAGCCCGAGCAATTCCTTCGTGCGCGCGTCGAGCGCGCCGTCGGTATAAGCGGCGCTGTCGAGGTTAAAGAAGCGCTTGATGCCCAGGTGATCGCTGCTCAAGATGCGCGCGTTTTGCCGCTCGCGCTCCCGCCGGAAGCGCTCCAACCGCGCCTGAATTTCTTCCATTATTCTTACCTTTCGCGCCCGCCGGTGGGGGCTGTATGGATGGCGTCCCCTGCCTTTCTAACGAGCCGTTGCTACTTTATATATCAAATCCCGCGCCGGATGCCACGGGCCGGTTTCAAACCGGCCCCTACAGCGCCTTCGGATACACGGGCCGGTTTCAAACCGGTCCCTACAGCGACGGCTTCGCACCCCCACGCTGTCACTCTGAGCGCAGCGAAGAGTCTCGTCT
>DASSGZ010000716.1:0-11575 GCA_035693165.1 Chloroflexia bacterium
TCATATATCGTGCCGCATTGTGTGCGGAACTGTGTATGGAGATGATAGTCCCGGAGGAACGTGGCATCGCGGGCTGCCGGGATAGCAAGGGAGGAACGACAGCGCATGAGCACCTCGCCTGACCCTGCGGCGGCCCCCGGACCGCCGTCCTTCCGGTCGATCCTGGAGAACGTGCAACTGGTCTGGCGGCTACTTCAGGACGATCGCGTCTCGACCGTGCTCAAGGTAGCGATCCCCCTGGCGGTCGCGGTCTATTTCATTTCGCCGCTGGATCTGATTCCCGATTTTATCCCCGTCCTGGGCCAGCTTGACGACATCGGCGTGATCTTGCTGGGCATGGCGCTGCTCATCAGCCTGGCGCCGCGCGATGTGGTCAACGAGCATCGCCTGGCTATGGGCCTGGAGCCGATGCCGGATCGGGACTCCGGCACGAACGGATCCGATAAAACCAGGGTGATCGACGGCACCTATCACACGGATAAGCACTAATCCACCCATCCCGGTCCTCGCCATTGCCATTGCATGGACAGCACTTAGAAGGAGATTTGGATGCCTAACAAACCTGCTCGGCAGAGCGCGAAATACAAAGAGCAGCAATATCGCAAGCGGATGGCGGCTCAGGCCCGCACCGCCGGTTCTCTGGATCCTGCCGAGCTGGAGGGGACAGATGGGACTCCGAGCACCCGCGACGAGGCTACCACGCCGGAGATGAACACGATGCGCTTTGCCCCGGCCAACAGCGCCGGCACCAGCGTGGCGACTCGCCCCAGCGCCCCCGCGGCGGTGCGCCCGGCGGCCGCCGCCGCGCCCCGCACCGCGCCGCCCCGGCGGTCTGCCGCGGCCCCGACGCTGCCCTCCACGGTGCGCGGTGCCCGTGGCCGCATCACCGCGCAGATGCAGGAGATGGATCTGCAGCACGAGATCGAGTTCATCAACGCCGACATCCGCCGCCTGCTGATCCTGGCCGCCGGCAGCTTTGTGATCTTGATTATCCTCGCCTTCGTGATCCGCTAGCCGCTGCCCGCGTCGTAAGCGAAGCCCCTTGTCGCACCGGCGGCAAGGGGCTTGCGTCTTTCCCGCGCCGGGATGCGGCGCTTAGGAGGCGTTGCAGCACAATAGCTCGAATTGGGTCACGCGCCAGCCAGGGCCGATCTCGATGAGCCGGGTACGGATGAGCGGTTCGTCCGGCGTGGTGGTGGGCGGCGGGCTGCCCTGGGGGTAGGCATGGCCGGACAGGGTCACGGTGAGCGAGCCGTCGGACTCGTGGGTCACGTCGCTCTTGCGCATGTCCACCGTGTAGCCCTGGAGCGCGGCGGCGGCCCTGGCGATTTGCGCATCGGCGTCGGGCGGCAGGTGGCCCGGCGCCCAGTAGGCGCTCGCGTCGGCCTGCTCGTTGCGCGCCAGGAAGTAGAGGAAGTTGTGCGCGGCGCCCTCCGGGATGCGCGTGCTCATCTCTTGCTCCAGGCACCCGCTCAGCAGCAGCCCCAGCAGCAGCACGCCCAGGATCAGCGGGCCGCGCGTTCGGATCGGCCCGGCCCGCCGGGCACGATATATCGCATAGTCCATACTGATTATGGTATGCGATCCGCCGGGGGCTGTCAAATGCGCCGCGCGCCCGGCGCGCATCTTGCTCCCGCGGCCCCGCAGGTGGCCCGCGGTTGACAAGCCCGCGCGGGCGCGTATATAATCGGGCCAGTGGCCTTAACTCGACATAATAGCTAGATGGGTCGCCGGGCGGCGACCGGGTAGGGGAGTGCCATGCGGCGTCTGTCGATGCGCCCTGTCGGTTGGTCCAGAGGCGCGCTGCTGTTGCTGCTGATTTTGCCGGCTTTCGGGCTGTTGCCGGGGGGCACGAGCGCGGCAGATCCCGCCGCCGTGCCCGCGCCGCAGACGCCCCTGGTCTTGCGCGGCGCCGATACGCCCGTGCCCGCCAGCTATACCATGGAAGGCGGCACCGGCGCGCATATCCAGGGCCGGGTGCTGAGCCTGCCCACCAACCAGGCCAGCGTCGTCTACCTCTCTGAGCCGGTCCAGGCGCCGCTCGACTTCACCGACGTGGCGCCCTACTGGGACACGCCCAATGCCTCGGCGAACAGCGCGCCGCTGGACCCCGACGCCGTGCGCGTGGAGATCCGCACCGGCCCCGACGGCGCCACCTGGACCGATTGGCAGCCCAGCGACCTGGAAGACATCGTCGACCCGCGCAACCCCATCACGCGCACCTATGCCAGCCTCGTCGGCGTGCCGCAGGACGTGCGGACGCACCGCTGGGCGCAGGCGCGCATCACGCTGACCGGCGTGCCGGGGACGCCGCCGCCGCAGATCGCCAACCTCACGCTCAGTTTCATCGACGCGGGCGTCACGCGCGACGTGCCGGTGGCGATTATCGAGGGCGGGCCGGCCCCGACCAAGCCGCCGGTCATCTCGCGCACGGCCTGGGGCAGCCCCGACGGCAGCGGCAGCCCGCGCTGGCCGCCCGAGTACCGCCGCGTCACGCATATCATCGTCCACCACACCGAGACGCAGAACAACGACAGCGACTTCGCGGCCCGCGTGCGCGCCATCTGGTACTACCACGCCGTCACCCGCGGCTGGGGCGACATCGGCTACAACTACCTGATCGACCCGCGCGGCAATGTGTACGAGGGGCGGGCCGGCGGCGACGACGTGGCGGCGGGCCATGCCTACCCGTTCAACTACGGCAGCATGGGCGTGGGCCTGCTCGGCAATTACGACGCCATCGCGCCTAGCTCGGCCATGCGCGACACGCTGATCAAGCTGCTGGCCTGGGCTACCGACCGGCGCGGCATCGATCCGCGGGGCACCGGGGCGTTCACCGGCGCGCTCAACTGCGGCGGCACGGTCACGCTGGTGCGGCCCAACATCGCCGGGCACCGCGACTTCCGCGGCACCGGTTGCGGGCAGGAGTTCAACGCCAAGACCTGCCCCGGCAGCTACGTCTATGCCCTCTTGCCGGCCATCCGCGCGGCGCTGGGCACGGGGCTGCCGCCCTATCGCGCGGCGTTCCAGAGCAGCACCACGCCGCAGACCATCGCCCCTGGCGCCGTGGTCAACGCCACGGTGGTGGTGCGCAACAGCGGCAGCTTCACCTGGCCGCGCGGCGGGCCGAACCCGGTGCACCTGGGCTACCACTGGTACACGCTGGACGGCACCCAGCTTACCGGCGGCTACACCGACATCCGCACCGATCTGCCGCAGGACGTGCCATACGGCAGCACCGTCACGCTGGCGGCGCAACTTGGCGCGCCCGCCACGCCCGGCGTCTACGACCTGCGCTGGGACATGGTCCACGAACTCAAGACCTGGTTCGCCGCCGCCGGGTCCACCCCGCTGACCGTGCGCGTCACCGTGGCCGCCCAGGACACCACGCCGCCCACAGCCCGCGTGGGCGGGCTACCGCCCTACCAGGGCGATCTCAGCTTCACGGTGCGCTGGAGCGGCAGCGACGAGGCCGGCGGCTCGGGCCTGGCCAGCTATGATGTGCAGTACCAGGCCGGCGTCACGGGCGCCTGGGTCGATTGGCAGACCGGCACCACGGCGACCTCGGCCCAGTTCACCGGCACCGACAACGTGGCCTACGCCTTCCGCGCCCGCGCCCGCGACAAGGCGGGCAACGTGGGCGCCTACCCGGCCACCGGCGATACCCGCACCACGATCAGCGCCCACCCGCCCCCGTTGGCGATCCTTAACCCGGCGGACGGCGCGCGCCTGCCGCCCGGCCCGCTGGATGTCACCGGCACTACCGACCCCGGCGCCCTGGTGACGGTCAACGGCGTGCGTGCCACGGTGGCCCCGGATGGCGCCTTCACCGCCCCGCTGACCCTGGCGAACGGCGACGTGCCGATCATCGCCGACGCGCTGAGTGTGTCGGGCAAGGCGGCGCGCGCGGGCGTGGTCGTCCACGTGGGCGGGCGCTTCCGCGACGTGCCGCCCGGCTCGCCCGCCTTCGACGCCATCGAATACCTGACCGGCCTCCAGGTGATCAGCGGCTATGACGACGGCACCTTCCGGCCCGAAGCGCCGATCTCGCGCGCCCAGTTCATGAAGATGCTGGTCACGGCGCTGCGCTGGCCGGTGCCCCAACCGGCGCCCGCCCGCTTCGCCGATGTGCCCGCCGGCCACTGGGCCGCGGGCTATATCGCGGCGGCGGTCGATCACAAGGTGATCACGGGCTATGCGGGCGGCGTGTTCCGGCCCGCCGACAACGTGACCCGCGCGCAGGTCGCCAAGGTGCTGGCGCTGGCCGCCGGGTGGCCGCTGCAACAGAGCGCGGAAAGCCCCTTCGCCGACGTGCCGCTGACCTACTGGGCCTACCCGTACATCGAGACAGCCTACCGCCACGGCATCGTCCAGGACAGCCGCACCGGCAGCTACCGGCCCGACGCCGCCGCCACCCGCGCCGAAACGGCCCTGATGCTCTACTACACCCTGGGCGACCTGGCCGCCGGGGGGCGCTGGCCGTGATGCCGGGCCGGTTTGAAACCGGCCCCTACATCGCAGCAGCGGCGGATGTCGGCACGAGCCGGTTTGAAACCGGCCCCTACACCGCTCTTAAACTCGATCTCAGCTATGGTCGTGGCGCTCGTGGTCCTGCGATGCGTCGGAACCGGCCTCGCGGGACATCAGCAGGAACTCGGTATCGCCTTCACTGGTGGGGCTGTGGAAGACGCGGCCCGGCTGGAACCCGGCGCGCCGGTAGACGCGGATGGCGCGGTCGTTGAAGGTGGCGACGCTCAGGCGGAAGCGCGCCGGGGCGAAGGTGCGCCGGGCGAAGTCGAGCCCGGCCTGCACAAAGGCCAGGCCCTGCCCGTGGCCGGTGAGGTCGGGCCGCATGCCCAGGCCGATGTCGAGCGTGTCCTGGCCGGGGTAGAGGCCCTGGCGGTGGCCGCCCGGCACCTGGGCCTCCGCGCCGAAGCAGAAGAAGCCTGCCGGCTTGCCGTCCTCGGTCCGCACGGCGTAGTAGGCGTTGGCCGGGTCGAGCAACGCGGGCAGCGCGCCGGGCGCCGTGTTGTAGAAGGAAAACGGCGGCTCATACCGCCACCCGGCAATATCCCGCGCGGCCTCTTCGTCCATCGGGGTGATGATATAGGCCATGCGCACACCTCCTTTGCGCCTGCCCGGCGCCCCAATCATGGCACAGTATTGCCAACGGGCGCCGGGCCTACCAGCTTACATGATAATCCACCAGGTCCGGCGCGTGGGCCGCGTCCACGGTGATGGTGGCGTCGCGGTGGCCGCAGGCCGCCAGCAGGCCGTGGAGCAGGCCCAGCATATAGCGCGGGTGCAGGATGCTGTGGTGGGCGCGGAAGACGGCGGCACGCGGCCCGTCCGGGATGGCCTCGAAGCGGGTGTAGTTGGAGACCGATTTGAACGCCTGGGCGGCCAGTTGCAGGGCACGGAAGGCAGTTGCCATGTGCAGCGCGGCCATGATCACGCGGCCCACGACGGTGGCCCGGTAGGCGGCGAAGGCGCGGCGGCCAAACTCCTCGTAGGCGTCGACGCGGGGCAGATCGGGGAAGCAGCGCTCGGTGAGCAGATCCAGGACTTTGCGCGCCACGTCGGGCGGATATTCGCGCTGGGGCCGGCGCAGGTCATAGCCGCAGCGCGTGCGCATTTCTTCGATGAGGGCGGGTTGCTGGTCGGCCTGGACGGCGCGGGTCAGGCTTTCCAGCGCCGCGTGATAGACGACCTGATCGGGGGGGCGACTCGCGGGTTGTTGCATCGGGCGCTGCCTTTCATGCCGGCCTCCCATGCAGCGGATACCGGCAATAATGGCGGAGAGTCGCGTCGAGCGGGGCACCGTCCGGCTGGACGGCGACCGGCAGATCGGGCAGGGCGGCGTGCCAGGCCGCCGCCGTGGCCGGATCGGCGCAGATGAGCAGCCCGGCGCGTTCGGCCAGCGTCGCGCGCCAGGCGGAGGAGATGCTGCCGGGGCTCCTGGTCGCCACATCGGCGGCCAGCGGCACCGCGGGAGCCAGGGTGGCGGCGGCAGGCACCGCGGCGCCGACGGCCAGTAGCAGATCGGCGGTAGCGGCCAGTTCCGGCGCGGTGGGCGGCGGGAAGCCGTCGGGGCGCGGGCCGGGGGGCGCGGGCAAGGTCCACCCGGCGGCGGGTCCGCTGTTCGTGGCCGTCTGCACCAGGAACTCGTCGCCCAGAATGGCTGCCAGGGCGGCGGCGCGCGCCCGGTCGGGACCGGTCTCGGGACTCAGCAGCAGCACGCGGCTCGGCGCGGCCCCGGCCACCAGGGGATAGAGGTCGAGGGCGGCGGCGATGCGGCGCATGATGCCGGCGTAGCGCGCCCCGGCGAACTGCGGCTGGAAGGGCCGCCGGAACAAGGGCAGGATGGCGCTGTCGGGGCGGCGGCGGGCGGCCTGGATGCGCGCGCGCTCGGCCACCAGGTGCGGCAGGCGCTCGTCCAGGCGCCGCAGCGCCAGCAGGTGGGCCACGGTCATCGGCGGCAGGGCGGCGGGGTGGCCGTTGTCCGGCGCGCCGGCGCCCGCGCTGCCGCCCAGGCGGTAGTGTTCGGGGTCGACGGCGTCGCCCGCGGCCAGCAGGGCGCGCTGCAGTTCCAGCAGCAGGGCCGCGGGCAGCACGCGATCCTCGGCCTCGCCCGCGTAGTTCTTGAAGACGGCGCAGAGCGTGTTGGCCTCGAACAGCAGGTAGCGCCGGTGCGAGGGGGCGCGCTTGGCGCCGGTGGTGCCGCCCTCCTTGTGATAGACGATGGAACCGGGCGCGAACACCACGCGGTGGCCCAGCACCCACAGCCGCCAGCCGAGATCGACATCCTCGAAGTAGATGAAGAAGCTGGGGTCGAAGCCGCCCACGGCCAGGAACACGTCGCGGCGGATCAGCATGGCGCCGCCGCAGGCGAACAGCAGCGGGTCGCCTTCGCCGGGGCCGGCCGGGCAGTCGGGCCAGCCGACCACCGCCTGCTGCCGGCCCACGCCGAACAGGTTGGCCGTGCAGCCGTTGAAGTCGGACTCCGTGTCGTCCCAGCTCCGCATGTAGGACGCCGCGCAGACCGCGTCGGGGTCGCGGGCCAGCGCGCTCAGGTAGCCGTGCAGCCAGCCGGGGTGGACCCGCGTGTCGTTGTTGAGGAACACCACGTACTCGCCGGTGGCCGCCTGCGCCCCGGCGTTACAGCCCCGCGCGAAGCCGATGTTGCCGCCGTTGTCCACGATGCGCGTGCGCGGGTACTCGCGGCGGATGAAGGCCAGCGACTCGTCGCGCGAACCGTTGTCGGAGAGGATCCACTCCTGCCGGTCGAGCGGGTAGTCGGCGGCGGCGAGCGAGGCGAAGCACTCCGGCAGGTGCTCCATGCCGCTCATGTTGGGCACGACAATCGAAATCAGCGGCAGGGTACTCATTCGGCGTAGATGAGCCGGTAGACCAGGTGGCCGGTAGCCGGGATGCCGTCTTCATAGCGCCCGCTCGGCTCGTCGGGTTGCGGCAGCCGCGCCCACAGCGTCACCGCGTCGCCGGGCACCGCGCGGGGCGCCTCGGCCACCACGTAGAACGAGCGCCCGGCGGAGTTGGCGATGGGCGGGAAGCCGAAGCGGAAGAAGCCGCCGTCGCGCAGGCTGACCACCGGCACCCGGACCTGGGCAATATCGTCTTGCGTGCCGGGGCTGGGCCGCAGGTGGATCACCAGGTAGCCGGTGTTGAGGCGGGCGAAGGTGCCGACCTCTAGCTCGATACCGCACAGTCCCGCCCGGTCGGCCACGAAGCGTTGTCCGTGGCTGTGCCCGGCGATCAACTCGGGCAGGGCGAAGCGCCGCTCGCCGGCCACCGTGACCGGGCGCACCCGCCCGCCGGGCAGATAGGGCCGCAGCAGGCTCTGCGTGCGGGCCACGGCCTGGGCCAGCGGCGCGCGGCGGCGGCGGCGGGTGCGCGCCAGCACCGGCGCCAGCGGGCTGGGTTCGCGGGCGGGCGCGGCCTCGCCTGCCGGGTGGATCATCTCCGCGGCGTAGGCGGGCGGGCCGGGCTGGCTGACCACTTCCGCCACCAGGCGGGCGCGGGCGCGGGCCACGGCGCCCCGGCTCTCGCGCAGGTAGGGCCGGCGCACGAAGGCGTCGAGCGCCGCGATGGTGCGATCCCAGGTGAGCCGGTCGCGCACCAGGCGCTGGGCGTTGGCGCCGCGCCGCGCGGCTTCCGCCGGGTTGTCGAGGATGCTCTGCACGACGGCGCGGATGCCCGCCACGTCGTCGGGATCGACCACCCAGCCCGCCTCGTATTCCTCGATCAGCGCGGCGATCTCCGAGAAGCGCCCATGGATCACCGGCAGGCCGCACCAGAGATAGTGGACGGTGCGGCTGGCGAAGGCCAGTTCGCGCTCGGGGTTGCGGCGCATCAGGTCCACGGCCACGTGGGCGCGAGTATAGGTGGCCTCCAGTTCGTCCACCGGCACCAGGCCCGAAATGTCCACGCGCGGGTTGGCGCCCAGCCGCTCGATCAGCGGCTCGAACACGCCCGTCTCCACGGCATGGAAGACGTGCTTGCCGCCGAAGATCTGCAAGTGCCCGCGCCCGGTCTCCTGTAGCATCTCGGCGACCGTATCCAGGGCGACCGAGGGGTCTTGCCAGGGCAGGAACACCCCGCCGTAGACGAAGCGCACCGGCGTCTCGGCCCAGTCGCCCGGCCACTCGTGCCGCGGCAGGTCGGGGCTCAGCGAGTAGGGGATGACCTTGAGCGTATCGTCGAAGTCCTGGGCGCGCACGCCCGCCTGGGCCAGCCAGGGCATGAAATAGAGCCGCTGCCGCTCGCCGATGCAGGTGAAGAAGTCGGCCTTGTCGATGGCGGCTAGCTTTTCCTCGGCGTTGGTCGGGTTGTCGCGGTAGCCCTGGTAATCGCGCTCCAGCAGATGCGGCCCGGTGAAATCGCAAGCCACGGGCATCGGCACCCGCTCCAGCGGCGTCAAATTGGGCCAGCCGACCGTGATGATCACGTCGGGGGCCAGCGAGCCGACCAGCCCCTGCAAATTCTCCGGAGTCCAGGCCAGTTCGCGGATCGCGGGCGGAACCTGGTCCTCGCGCCCGGCCAGGGCGGCGGCGGGCATGGCGAAGTGGACCTGGTGGCCGCGCCCGGCCAGGCCCTGGCCCAGCGCCCAGGCCCGCAGCCCCACGCCGCTCGACGGAATGCCGCCCACGGGCAGCACGTCGGGGCTGATCAGCAGCACGTGCTTGGGCAGCGCGGCGAACAGGTCGGCGATGCCCAGGCTGTTCATGATGCGGTAGTGGGCCTGGGCGTAGTGGGCGTCGGTGGGGTGGTTGATCAAGGCCACCCGCGTGGGCTGGCCGAACTGGGCCGCTACCTCGGCGTCGGAGCGGCGGCGCAGGGCCTGCACGGCGGCCCGCTTCGCGGTGAACAGCGGCAGGTTGGCCGTGAACTCGTCGGCGGCCAGCAGCGTGCTCACCGCCTGCGGGTGGACTTGCTCGAACGTCTGCCGGGCCGGGCCGCGGTTCGTCAGCTCATACTCGGCGAAGTCAACCCCGCTCAACTCCATCAGCCGCAGCACGCGCTCGTTCATGAGCATGAGCGCCGCGGGGAAGATGCGCGCCAGGTAGTCGTCGCTGTAGTTCTTGTAGAGGGCGTACAGCGAATTGCGCTCGTACAGCACCAGGCGGCGGTGGTCGGGGATGCCGCTGGCCGTGCCGTGGCCCTTGTGATACGTGACGGCGGACGGCGTGAGTGTGACGCGGTAGCCCATGACCCACAGCCGCCAGCCCAGGTCCACGTCCTCGAAGAAGGCGAAGAAGTCGGGATCGAAGCCGCCGGACTCGCGGAACACATCGGCGCAGATGAGCATGGCGCCGCCGCAGGCAAAGAGCAGGTCGCGCTTCTGCTTGTACTCGACCGGCTCGGCGGCCACCGGCAGGCCGTAGCTCAACTGGTAGCCGAAGGCGTGGAAGTTCATCACGCCGCCGACAAAGTCGATCTCGCGCCCTTCCCAGTCGAGCATCTTCGAGCCGGTGCAGACCACGCCGCGATCGGCATCGGCCAGCAGGCCGGCGACCAGTTCGCGCAGCCAGTTGGGTTCGACGCGCGTGTCGTTGTTCAGGAAGGCCAGGTATTCGCCGGTCGCCACGGCGGCCCCGGCGTTGTTGCCCGCGGCGAAGCCGACGTTCTCCTCCAGCCGGTGGATGCGCACGTGCGGGAAGTACTCGCGCATGAAGTCGAGCGAGTTATCGGTCGAGCCGTTGTCCACCAGCAGCAACTCCAGCCGATCGGCCGGATAATCGAGCGCCTGCAACGAGCGGAAACAGTCTTCGAGGTGACGCAGGCCGTTGTAGTTCAGCACGATGACCGAGACGGACGGCCAGCCGGCGGGGGCGGGAGGATGCATGAGAGATGCGGGCTGAGTCATAACGGTTACTTGCGGCCCAGCAGCCGGGCGGCGTTGCGCGTCAGCTTGAAGACGCGCCCGGCCTCGATGCCCTGCAACAGCCGCTCCAGGTAGAGAATATGCTGGTTCTTGCGCTCCAGGTCCGCGGCCAGGCGCAGGTGGTCCTCGTAGACGCGGTCGCGCTCGGCGATCACCTGGTCGCGCTGCGTGGTCAGGTCGGCGTTGGCGGCCTGGACGCGGGCCAGTTCGGCGGCGACAGAAGCCGCGTCGCCCAGTTCGGCGCGCTGCCGCTCAATGATCGCCTGCTGGTTCCCGGCATGGGTCTGGACGCCCTGCAACTCGCGCTCCAGCAGGGCGATCCGGCCTTCCATGCCGGTGATGTGCCGCTCGCGGTGTTGCAACTGCTCGCGCAGGGCGCGGTCGTCGTGGTTAGCGACCTTCAGGTCGAGCATGCGCAGCAGGAAGCCGGTCAGTTCCATGCGGGCGAGGTTGGCGTGCTCGTCCGGGGCCACCGGCGGATAGCGCGCGGCGATCTCGGCGCAGGCCAGGGGCTGGGGTTCGCGGGTCGCCAGCAGCACGCCCCGGTAGGCCGGTTCCTGGCGGTCGGTGGGCGAGAAGGTCAGGTTGTAGAAATGGTCGAGCCGGCGCTCGAATTCGGCGGCCTGTTCGTCGCGGAACGAGATCAGGTAATGCTTGGCGACCATCATGAACAGCCAGTTCCAGAGGTTGCCCGCCTCCATGGTGAAGGTAGACCAGCCGGCGTCGTAGAAGCCCTGCTGCGCCGCCGCAAAATCGGGCAGGCCGTAACCGCGATGCTCGGCCAGTTGCTCTTGTTTGGCCTTGAGCAGCCACTGGATATAGTCGAACAGCAGCTCCTCGGCCAGCGCCGTTTCCTCGCGGTGGATCGGGCCGATGAACAGGGCCGCCGCCCGGCTGACGCGGCGCATTTCGGCCAGCAGCACCGGGCGGGCCGCGGCGGGCACATGCTCCAGCGTGTCGAGGCTGACCGCGCAATCGAACGCGCCGTCGGGGAAGGGCAGTTCCATGCCGCTGCCGATGACGTAGGTGTAGCCGTAGCGGCGCGCGCTGCTGGTATCGGGCACCACGTCCATGACCACGGTGCGCGCGCCGGGGATCGCGACAAAGCGCGGCAGCAGGCCCGGATAGCCGCCCACGTCGAGGATGGTGGGCGGATCGCGCAGCACGCCCTGG
>DASSGZ010000717.1:0-6674 GCA_035693165.1 Chloroflexia bacterium
TAAGGGCAAGGAGGTCCACTACTTCGATTTCGGCCCCAGCCCCGACTTCACCCTGCCGATCTACGCCTTCATCACCGGCATGGACAGCGCCGGCAACCCGCAGTTCGTGCCGGGCCAGCACAACATCATCGACGTGATTCCGGGCCAGGGCGGCTACAGCCCGTTCTGGGATGTGCACCTGGTGAAGGTGCCGGCGGATTACCAAGCCAACAGCATCACCTCGATTGCCCAGGCCATGGCTTCGGGCTACGAAATGATCCACCCCGGCATCGTGGTCAATTGTCCGGTGATCCGCACCGACGCCGCGCCCAACATGGGCGGCACCCCCGGCATGCCGACGACCGGCGCCGCGTCCGAGGGCGCGCTGTTCTACTTGATCGGACTGGCCGGCGCGTTGTTCGCCGCGGGCCTGCTTATGCGGCGATATAACACCTTGCTCCACCTCGGCACCGCTGCTCAGCAGGCCTGGTGGCGCCGCCGGCGCGGCTAATTCGCGCCACTGCACGCAGCTTACCCTTCTCTGCAGTACAAGACACCGCGCCGGACGGTATCGTCCGGCGCGCATTGCGCTGTGTCCATCCGTTACAATATCTGGCCTCCTGCCCCTGGCGCAGGCGATAGCGATCGCAATTAGGACGGGGGGAAGGACGATCAGGGGGACACGTGCCGCCTATACTCCGCCTGTGCTGCCGCACGCGGGCGCCACGGAACCGGCCTGGGAGCTACCACCATGCCCACTTCCATTTTTCCGGCGTGCGGGCGAGAGCGCCGATGAACCGGCCCCATGTGCTGATCAACGTCGCGGCCACGGCGGACGGCAAGCTCGATACGGTCGAGGGGCGGGGAGCCGCTATTTCTTCCCCCCGCGATAAGGAGCGCGTCGATCGCTTGCGCGCGGCCAGCGATGCGGTCATGGTCGGCGGGCACACCCTGCTGGGGGAAGATCCGAAACTGACCGTGAAGTCCGCGGCCCTGCAGGCGGAACGCGTCGCCCGCGGGTGGAGCCGGCACCCGGCCAAGGTTGGGATTGTCTCCCGCCCGGATCTGCGGGCGGACGCGCAGTTCCTGACCGCGGGCCCGGCGCGCTGTATCCTGTTCACCACGGCCCAGGCCACTGCCACCCAGCTTGCCGGGTTGCGCGAGCGGGGCGCCGAGGTTTATGTCCTGGGCGAGACGCGCGTGGACCTGCCTGCGGCGCTCGAAAAGCTGCAGGAACTAGGCGTCAACCACCTGCTGGTCGAAGGCGGAGCCACGCTGAACTTCGAGTTGTTGCGCCTGCGGCTGGTGGACGAGGTGCAGATCTATCTGGCGCCGCTGATCTTCGGCGGGGCGCGCGCTCCGACCCTGGCCGGGGGCGCGGGCCTGCCCCGCACCGAGGCCATCGCCCTGCACCCCACCAATGTCGAGGTCTGGGATGACGGCGGGGTTGTCTTGCATTATGCAGTACGATAAATAGCAGCCGGGGATCGCCGTTGTGGGACGCGATCCACCGGGCACATATTGAGGTGAACCTATGAGCGGAACCCATCTACCCATCAGCGAACTGCTCGCCGAAAACCAGTGGCACGATTGTCCCGGCCTGGGCGACGACCACGTTTGCGTGCGCATTGTCTCGATTGCCGATCTGCCCACCCGGTTCGGCGACTTCCATATCGTTGCCTTCGCCAACAACCGCGACGGCAAAGAGCACGCGGCGCTGGTGCGCGGCGACGTGACCAACGCCGCCGATGTCCCCGTGCGCCTGCACTCCGAATGCCTGACCGGCGACGCCCTGGGATCGCTGCGCTGCGACTGCCGTGACCAGTTGGAGACCGCGTTGCGGATGCTCGGCCAGATGGAGCGAGGGATTCTGCTCTACATGCGCCAGGAGGGACGCGGCATCGGGTTCCTCAACAAGATCCGCGCCTATGCCCTGCAGGACTACGGCTACGATACTGTGGACGCGAACCTGGCGCTCGGCTTCCGCGACGACGAACGCGAGTACAGCGTGGCGGCGCACATGCTCATGTCGCTGAAAGTGCGCTCGGTGCAATTGCTCACCAACAACCCGCGCAAAATCGATGCGCTGACTGCGCTCGGCGTACCGGTGACGGGGCGCATCCCGCTGATCATCCCGCCGAACCCATACAACCGCTTCTACCTGGAAACCAAGGCCCATCGGTCGGGCCACCTGCTGGACCCGCAGGGCAAGGAGCGGCTGCCGGAGCAGGACGAGACCCCGATCGTGGCGGGCATGACGAACGCGCAGATCGCCGAGGTGGCGGAGGCGCAGCAAGCGGCTGCCGATGCGACCGCCGGCATCGCATAAGCAGCGGAAGGGAGGCGCACCATGAGCATGGCGAACCGGGTCGTGGTCATCACCGGCGCGACGGGCGGGTTGGGGCGCGTGGTCGCCCGCCGGTTCGCCGCGGAAGGGGCGCGGCTGGCCCTCTTCAGCAGTAACCAGGCGCATCTGGACGCACTGGCCGCCGAACTGCAACTGTCCGCCGAGCGCGTGCTGGTGCGGGCGGTGGATCTGCGGGATGCCGCCGGGGCGCAGGAAGCCGCCCAGGCGGTGACCGCGCAGTTTGGCCGGGCCGAGATCCTCCTGCACCTGGTCGGCGGGTGGGCCGGGGGCACGCCGGTGACGGCGGTGGACGCGGGTCCGGTCGAGGAGATGCTGCAGCAGCACCTCTGGACGAGCCTCTACCTGATGCAGGCGTTCGTGCCGCTGTTCCTGACCCACGGCTGGGGCCGCCTGATCGCCGTGTCGTCGCCCTACGCCGCCCACCCACAAGCCAGGGGCGCGCCCTATGCCGTCGGCAAGGCCGCACAAGAGGCGTTGTTCCAGACCCTGGCGGCCGAGGTGGCCGATACCGGCGTCACGGCCAACCTGCTGCTGGTGCGGACCATCGACACGCAACACGAGCGCGACCACGCGCGCACGGCGAAGAACAGCGCCTGGACCACCCCCGAAGAGATCGCCGAGGCGATCCTGTACCTCTGTTCGGATGCCGCGGGCGCGGTCAACGGTGCGCGCCTGCCCCTGTACGGGCGGCCCTAGCGATAGCTTCATATCCGTTTATCGCTTCACCGCGAAGACGCGAAGAACGCGAAGATTGTTTGTAGCAGTTTTGTTTTTTGCGTTCTTCGCGTTTTCGCGGTAAAGGTAGATACACGGATATCAGACGAAGTTATTGACACAAGGCGGAAAATCGAGTAGACTCGATTCGTTCTCGTCTATCCCCACGTTCTTGCCCCCAGGTTATACCTGTGCTGAACTTTCGCCCTGGCATCAGGCCAAATTGCCTGTTACGCGTGTTCGGTATCTGAGCGACGTTGGCTGGTATTTTATCCCACTTCTAACCGGGGTCCGGAGTTGCGACAACCGGACCGTTCCCTGCTATGCGCACCGGCGGCGCGACGCATGTCTGACCGGTGCCCCGGCCGTGCGCCGCACCGGCCGGCGGCAATAGCACCTTCTAGACGAGCCGCGGGCGACCTACCCTGACCGCGCCCGCTATGCATACACCGCTCGCTACGCCCCAGCTTCCTCCTCACGCGGGTATGGCGGAGACTGGATGATGAAAAATTACGTTCGGCGGTTTTGCGGGGTCCGCTATGCCACGCGTGCCGTCCTCTGCCTGGCGCTCTTCCTGGTTGCCTGCGGCGACCAGCCCGCGGCGACTTCCACCCCGGTCGCCGGCAGCGGCCCGGTGGGCGGCCCGACCACGATCACCATCGACGCCACCGGGTTTAAGTTCGTCCCGGCGGAGGTAACCATCCCTGCGGGGTCCACCGTCATCTGGACCAACAAAGATTCCGCCAAGCACTCGGTCACAGCCGACGACGGGGCGTTCGACTCGGGCACGATGGAGCAAGGTGCCACGTTCTCGCGCAAGTTTGATACGCCCGGCACCATCGGCTATTTCTGCAAGTTCCACGGCAGCGCCGGGCAGGGGATGATCGGCAAGATTACAGTGGTTGCCGCGGCGGCGGGAGCCGGCGGCGGCGCCGCCACCCCGCCCGCCGCCAGCAGCTTCCCCACGCCCGCCCCGCCGGCCAGCAGCTTCCCCACCCCGGCAGCCACTTTGCCGCCCGCGGCCAGCGGCTTCCCCACACCAGCCGCCACGAATCCACCCGCGGCCAGCAGCTTCCCCACGCCCGTGGGAGCGGAGCGGGTGGGCAGCGTCAACTTCCGCGACGACAAGCAACTGACAGACCAGGTGGTGGTGACCATCAACGCGGCCCCGGCGAAGCCGGCGGGCAAGGCGCTTTATGCCTGGCTGCTGGCTAGCGGAACAAACACGCAGGCCAACCTGGGCCGCGTGGAGGCGGACACCGGCGGGCCGGTGACGTTGCGCTACAGTGATCCACAAAACACGAACCTGATTGCCACCTACGACCGATTTGAGATCACCACGGAAGCGCTGGAGGGCGTGCCCAGCGCCCCATCCACCGATATTGTGCTGAGTGGCCAGTTGCCGCCGCAGGCGCTCGTCCACATCCGCCATCTGCTGGTGAGTTTCCCCGATACGCCGAACAAAGTCGGCCTTGAAGTGGGCCTGCGCGAGCAGATGGAAGTGCTACTCCAGCATGCCCTATTCATGCGCGATGCCCAGGCCGCCGGGAAACTGGCGGAGGTGAAGCTGCACGCCGAGCACCTGGTCAACCTGATCGAGGGATCGCAGGGCGCGCACTACGGCGACCTGAACAAGGACGGGCAGATCACCAATCCGGGCGACGGCTTCGGCCTGCTGCCCAACGGCAGCCACCTGGGCTATCTGCAAGGGTCTAAAGACCACGCCGAACTAGCATCCGTCGCGCCCGACGCCACCGCCGACATCAAGCTGCACGCCGGGCACGTGGCGATCACCGTGGACAATGTGACCGGCTGGGTGACGCCGATCCGCGATCACGCGCTGGCGATCATCGGCGCGCCCGATCTCAATACCACCGCGCCCCTCGCCCGCGATATCCTGACGCTGGCCCAGCAGAGCTTTAACGGCGTGGACCTGCAAGGCGACGGCCAGATCTTGCCCATTCCGGGCAGTGGCGGGGCCTTGACCAGCTATCAACATGCCCAACTGATGGCGGCCATTCCGCTGCAGGCCGGCAATGTCAGCTTCCCCGCCGGCCCGGCGCCCGCCGCCCCCACCGCCACCACGCAGGCCCAGGCGCCCGCCGGCGCGGCGGCCGCCAACGCGGTCCAGATCCCGATCCACAACTTCCTGTTCGGGACCGGCCCGCTCACGGTGAAAGTCGGGACGACGGTGACCTGGATCAACGAGGACAGCGCCGCCCACACGGCCACGGCAGACAATAAGCTCTGGGATAGCGGAGTGCTGCAAAAAGGGCAGAGCTTCAGCTTCACCTTCAAGCAAGCCGGGCAATTCCCGTATTACTGCACGCTGCACGGCGGCCCCGGCGGGCAGGGCATGGCATCCAGCCTTACGGTCGAGCCGTGAGCACGCCTCAGTAGCCGTCACGGAGATTGGTCATTCTGAGTAGTGTGTGTCATAGGGAAGGTGTCATTCTGAGCGGAGCGAAGAATCTCCGTCTCGTAGCCTGAAAGACGTGACTCTTCGCTGTGCTCAGAGTGACAATTCATGGGTGATAGCCTACGCAGCTTAGAAACGGAGGATAACCACGATGCTGAACTTCAATGACGGCACGCTGCACGTTGAGAAAGCACGAGTGTTGATGGGCGGGTGGGGCCTGCTGATCCTGCTGGCGGCGATCGTCAACCAGTTTTTTGACCTGCCCAACCCCAATTACGTGCTGCTGCTCTGGACCGGGGTGACGGTGCTGGGGATTCTCGCGCACATAACGTCCCTGATCCACGGCCTGGGCCAGAACTTCGTCGCCTGGGTGGTCGTGATCGTGATCGGCTGGGCGTTCACGTTCTATGTCGTCAAATTCGACAACGGCGCGCATATCGACCTGTACGGCGATCTAGCCGGCGTCTGGTTGATCCTCCTGGGCATCGGCTACATCCCCACCGCCTATCATGTGGAGCGGCACTTCCTGATCTTCGCCGCGCTGCATATCGTCGCCGGTGTGCTGCTGGAGCTTTCGGCCCGCGGGGTGATGCGCATCAGCTTCCTGGACACGTACTCCACGCTCATTTTCGGCCTGGTCGCCGGGCTGCCGTTGCTGGTCGCTGCCCTCCCGCAGTGGTACCGCGCGGAGGCGCCGCAACCCAGCCCCGCCGTGGCGGAGTCCTCGATCCAGCAGCCAGGCGCATAACAGGGCGCTCGCCCTGATCGACAGATCCGGCTGGGCAGCAGCCCAGTCGTGAGCCCGCAGTATGGATCCGCCCGCATGTCTTCTCCGACTGCGGGCGTTAGTTTACCCGAGCGGCAACCATTAGCCGCCTAGCCCGTCTATCGCCCTGAATGAGTGTCCCGGTATGCCTGCCGGCGCACTATATTCGCCTGGTATCCGTTCTGTTATGGTAGCACGTGGCCGGGACCCGGCGCCGGGTTGCGACCGGCAGAACTTAACCCAAGCGAGGGGACGCTGATGAATAATGCCGGCGGCGATCGCACCGCGCAGGCGCTGTGGCTCACCGGGCCGCGCCGTGCGGAGTTCCGCGAGGAGCCCGTGCCGCCCCCTGGGCCGGGCGAGGTGCGCGTGCGGGCGATTGCCTCCGCCTTGAGCCAGGGCACCGAGATGCTGGTCTATCGCGGGCA
>DASSGZ010000718.1:0-18671 GCA_035693165.1 Chloroflexia bacterium
GCCCAGGCCGGGCGAGCCCAAGATCAGCGTGGCGAAGGCGTCGGGTGCCTCTGCCGCGACCTGCAAGGCGACCATGCCGCCGAAGGACAGCCCCACCAGGTGGCGCACGCCCTCGGCCTGGGCCAGGGCGGCGATGCGGCGGGCCAGGGCTGGGAGCGTCTCGCCCACGCGCAGGGGCTCGGACGCGCCGTGGCCGGGGAGATCGATGCCGATGTGGTGCCGGTCCGGCAGGCGCGCCCACAGGGTATGCCAGATACTCGAATCGAAGGTGTAGCCGTGGATCCAGAGCACTTTCTCGCCCGCGCCGGGGCGCACCCGCGCCGCGATGCCGTCTCCCCAGGGAACCGCAGAATCGGCGCTCATGCCTGGCCCGCGTCCTCAAACGGCCGGCAAAACTCCTTGAAGGCGAGCACGGCCGCGTCCATCGCCGTATAGTGGCAGGGCGCGTTGATGGACATGTTCTCCCAGATGACCTGGTCCTGTTCGAGTCCCGACTTGCTTTCGCGCAGCACGCGCTGGCAAAACTCCTCGCTGGGCGGCGTGCTGCCCTCTCCGGCGGGCACGGCCAGCGAGAAGCGGACCAGGCAGTCGTTCTCGGTGATCGGCGTGGCGCAGGTGACGGTGAAGTAGGGGCGGTCGCCGCCTACCTGCCCCAGCACGATGCCGGGGCTGAACGCGCGGGCGACGAAGGGCACGCGTACCTTGTCCGTCGGCTTGCGATCCGCCCGCCAGATCGCCCCATACTCGAACACGCCCTCGATGGCGAACTCGCCGCACTGGCTGGGCAAGATGCGGAAACGCGGCTCGTTATGGATGCCGTGCACGGGGCGGAAGTGCGAGTTGTCGAAGGCGTTCTCGACCACCATGGCCGGGGGCGCCATGACGCGCATGGTAAAGCCCGGCACAAAATAGTGATCCTGGTCAAGCTGTTCGAGAAACTCGCGGAACCCGTTGTCGTGCGAGTCGGATAGCCGGACAAACACCAGGCCGCCGACGAGCAGGGCCGGGTATTCGCGCACGCGGAAGCCGTGCTCGCACTCGCGACCCAGCCCGATACGATAGCCATGGAAGGGACAGACGATGGCCTCGCGGTCAAGCCGCCCGCCAATCGCCAGGTTGGCCCCGCGGTGCGGACAGACCGAGTCGAACGCGCGGATGCCCCCTTCGCCGCGCACCAGCACGACGCGCCGGGTGCCGATCGCCGCGGGGGTCAGATCCTGGGTCAGATCGCGTTCAAAGCCGATTTGATACCAGCCGTTGCGGTACATGGGCATTCTCCGGGATTGATAGATTGAGCACGCGCGCCCGCTCCAGCGCGCGCACTAACCGGCGCACCTGGTCGGGCGGGGTCTCCTGGGACAGGTGCGCCAGGGCCACCGGCGAGTCCCTGTCCTGGAGGAGGCGCAGGATCGCCGATTCTTCCGCGGGCAAGGTCAGCGGAGGCCGGTAGCGCTTGAAGGTGACGACGGCCGCCGGTCCGTCGAAGTCCACGCGGGCTACGCCGCTCCCCAGGCGCACCTGCGCCTCATCTTCCAGCCGGGCGCGCGCCGCCGCGTCCAGTTCCGTAACCTCGCCGTCAAAGATCATCCGGGGCACGGCCAGCCGCACACAGGTGTCCAGCAACTCGGCGCGCGTCTGCGCCATTTCGTGGCCCAGGCGGTCGTCGACGAGAATCGCGTCCCGGTTCGCCAGTTCGGGCACGGGCGCCAGCGCCTGCAGCAGCGCGTAGAGGCAGGCCCGCAACCGGCGGTAGTTGGGCCCGCGGAATTGTTCCGGGGCCGGCGTGTCCGCGGTCAGGATACTCCAGCCCGGCGCGCCGATAGCGCAAGCGGCCGCCTGGGGCGGCCGGTCTTCCGCTGACCTGTCGCTGCGCGCAAATACGGGAGCGGGCAACGTATCGAAGTCCCCAGCCAGGGCCGCCTGCACGGCGGGCCGCCCCGCCGCCTGGGCGGATTCCTGCAGGAGGGCCAGCAGCGCGGCGGAGATGGCTTCCGGCAGCGCTTCGCCAGGGGCCAGTTTGCGGTTCAGGATGGCGCCCGCCAGCCGCCCGCCCAGCGCTTCGGGCACGCTGTTCGACACCCAATGGAGTGCCGTGCGCAGCCAGTCGATGAACGCTTCCGCGGCCCACCCCCGCTCCATGTGCAGCCGGGCCAGGTAGACGTTGAGGTAGAGGGTATCGTTCTCGGTGCGGATGCCCAGGGTGGTGGCGAAGGCCCGCCGGTAATACACCTCGGCCTCGTCGAAATGCCGGCTGCGGCGATACAGGCGGGCCAGGTTGACCGAGTTGATGAACTCCAGGTGCCAGTCGTGGCGGCCCTGTTGCGCCAGCGTGGCCTCGATCTCCTGCTCCAGCGCCAGAGCGCCCGCGGCATCGCCCAGTTTCAGCTCGTTTAAGGCCGAGATGTTGAGCAGGTAGAGGTATTCGCGGTTATAGCGGTTGGCTTCCAGCAGGCGCCGCGCTTCCAGGAAGTAAGCCCGCGCGCGCTCAGCCTCGTTCAGCATGGTCAGCCCCCACGCCTTGGACTCCAGCAGGATGGCCCGCAAGCCCGGCCAGATCGCCGGGGACGGGTCGGGGGCGGCGGCCAGTTCCTGGTACCGCAGCAGGGTGATGCGCTGGCCCTGCAACTGGGCGAGAAACACGCCCTGGTCCATAGGGCTGCTCGCACAGGCGACCGCGCGTTCCAGCAGCCGCAAGGCGATGCCCGTGCCACCCTCGGCGACCCGCTGCTTGGCCGCCGCGCTCAGGAAAGCCGGATCGACATAGAAGTTGTTGCCGCAGACCTGGGCATAGCCTTCCAGCCAGTCGAAAGGCCGGGCGGCGCGCGCCAGTTTGTCGTATTCCAGCCGGGACACCTGGGACGGCGGGCGGCGGCATTCGGGCGCGACCAGCAAACAGCCGCCCGCCAGAGGCAGCAGCAAGCCGGCGTCGCGCAGGGGTGCGGCATCCAGGGCTGCGGCCACATCGGGCTCGACGATGCCGGGCACCAGGCCCAGCAGGCTCTTGCTCGCTGCCGCAGGGGCAGTATCACCAGCCGTGCCCCAGTCGGCGCTCAAACCGGCGGGCAGGATGGGATCTTCGGGGCCGGCGGCGACCAGCAGCAACCGGTGGGCGCTGCCGCGCAAGCCCTGGGCCAGAAAGCGCAGGAAGGCGCTGTTTTCCGCCTCCCAGGCCAGGCCGTAGCGCGGCGTGAATACCAGGAAGGTGCGGGCCGGCCCATCGCCCGCCGCCGCGACGACGCGAGTCGCCAGGTCGAGAGCGTCAAGAAGCATGCGGTCGCCCCTGGACTCGGCGTCGATGCGGATGCCCACGAGGTCGCCGTGCGACGGCGGCGCCGCGCCCGTGGTGGTCGCTTTCGGGACCGGCTGGGCGCGCAGGGGCGATCCCAGCCCAAGCTGGATGCAGAATTCGCACGCCGCCTGGTGGCTGCGCCACGCGCCGAGACTGAGGTCGGCGACGATAGGCATAACCTCGGCCCCCAGGGCGGCCAGCGCACTACGGAGGGCGGCCAGCGTGGGCGCGCGAATCCCGTCCAGCACTACCGGGCCGGGATCGCGCGTGATGGAGGCGGTACGCATGCTATTCATCGATCACAAAAGCGCTTCGGCTTGATTCACACCTTCTACGTCCTTGCCGACGCCGATCATATAGATCGTCGATTGATTGACGCCGTCGAGTCCCAGGAACTCGTCGATCTGCTGGTCATGATAGCCGCCGACGTTGGCGCAGCCCAGGCCGAGGCCGTTGGCGACGAGGTTGATGTTCTGGCCCAGGTGCCCGGCCTCCAGCAAGATGAAGCGATAGCCGCGATTCCCGTACTTAAAGCACGAGCGCTCGAACACGGCGGTGATGAAGATCACCATGGAGCTATCGGTCGCCACATTCTTCTGGATCAACGCCTGGCTGATCCGGCGCGTCTCGTCGCCTTCGCGGAGCCGCCGCAGGTTGTTGTGAGTCGGATTGTAGTGATAGAGACCGGGAGCCAGCTCCGGCACCGCCGTGGCGTGGAAGTAAATCTCCAGGGGATAGAGAGCGCCACCGGACGGAATCGTGCGGAAGGGGCGGGGAAAGCCCGTCCCGTTGTTATCCCGCGTGATGCCGTAGGCGTGGTGGAGGATCGTGGCGACTTGCTGCAGGCTCAGCGGGACGCGCTCCAGGCTGCGCGCGGTTACGCGGGTCAGGATGGCTTCGCCGAGAGCCATGTCCAACGGCGCCAGGGTGGTAGGCAACTCGACCACCGGATAGCCCTCGTAGGCCAGCGATTCGAGCATGCGCACCATGCGGCTGTGGATGGTCTCGTTGGACGGGAAGTTGGCATACCGGCTCGTTTTGGAATTCTCGTGAAACAGCTCCCAGAGATTGTCGTCATGGCCGGGGTATAAACGAGTCGTATTCCACCGTGTGGCAGACATGAGCGTTCCTTCCTTTTACGGGTAGGGATGGGGAGCCGGATTGTCGCCCGTCTCGCGGGTGATGCCCTTGTAGCCGAGTTTCCGCGGGATTTCCCAGAGGCGGTAGCCCCCTAACGGCCGCCCGCGATAGCCCATGAACAAGGGGTGGAATCCCGGAATGATCGAGTGCGTGACCGCCAGCCCCAGGGAGCGCACATCGTCGGTGGTTACGTCGGCCACCAGCACGCGATGCCCCACGGCTTGCACTTTGTCGACCAGCGTGCGCAGATCCCGCTCGGGATCGCCGGTTTCCAGGTTCTCCAGATCCTGGAAGTCGATCCGGTCAGGCGACGCGAAGATGAAATCGGCCAGGGGCAGGTTGGCCGGCTCGGACCAGAAGTTCAGGTGGGCTTTCTGGTCGACGATGTTGGCGAAGGTGGGGTCGGGCGGGAGCGGCGGCAGCATCATGCGGATCGACTGGGCGTAGCGGGCGGTGTGGGACAGCTCTTCCAGGCTTTTGCGCACGGCCATCTCGGGATTCAGGTGCGCGGCGGCGGCGAACACGATGGGCGCCGCGCCGGGCCAATGCCCGCGCAGCACCGACAGGATGGCCGTCACGCCCACATCCATCGTGATATTGAGGATGGTGACGGTGTTGTCGCTCTGCTCAAAGCGCCGCACAATATCATAATTGGCATCGCTCAACGTCTCGGGCCGCACATGCGACCGGGATAGGGCCGCCTGCCAGGTGATCATGAAGGCATCGCGCTCGATGACCTCACAGATCCCGGAAATGGCCGATTCCTCCAGGCTGCAATGGCAGGCCAGGCCGGTGGAGATCGGCTGGACGATGGGCGAATCGTCCGTGCCCTGGTAGTAGAAATAGGGGACAAAGACCGTGGCGGCGGGCACGTAGCACGTTTCGCCGGTGGTCAGGTCCTGGGCCGGCGTCCAGCGCACGGGGGTATCGTCGGTGAACGGCACCCAGGGAAACCCCGGTTCCTCATATTGCTCGGCGCTGTTGAAGGCGAACGCGCCCGGCGAGACGCACGGGAAGGGCGCGTCGGCTTTCGCGTACAGCGGCAATTCGTCCACATAAAATTGGGCGCTGCAGTAGCGCTCCACCGCCTCGCCGATCGCCTTCGCCATGGCCGTGTCCCGGTCGGTCGAAACCCCGCCGGTCCGGGCGAAATTCTTGATGCCGTTGAACACGCGGGTGTTGCTGGCCTGCGCGCCGAACTGGTGGAAGTCGGGCGCCCCGGCCAGGCGCGGGATTTCCTCGACATGGCGGACAATGCCGACCTGGTCGTCGACCAGATAGTCGTAGATGTCGATGAGCCGGCGTAACGTGGAGTATGTTTTGGTCATGGTTACGCCTCGTTGATCGGCAGGAATACCGCCTTGTCGATGTTGACCGGCGCGTGGCGGTTCAACGAACTGCAGACCCGGCAGCGCGGCACCTTCAGCACCTTGCGGGTCTTCATCTGCGTGCTCAACAGATTCACTTCGATCAAATTGCCGGTCAGGCGTTGGGGCATCCACCCGCCATAGAACTTGCTCAACTCGATCGCGGCGATGTCGCCCAGCACCGAGGCCATCGACGGATGGAACGCGGCCACGGCCTGGCCCTCGAACGCCGCATGTTCGGCGGCGCGCTGGCTCTCGGGGTCGTCCATATGGGCATTTTGCCGGGCGCGCAGGCACTCGAAACACGGAGTCTCGCCCGGCACCACCAGCGGCCCGACGTACCCGACCATATTCTGCAGCACCACGGGCAAGAAATGGCAGTTGTGCTCGACACAAAACTCATTCCACCGGCGCATCAGGTGCAGCCCGCCAAAATCGGAGGTGGCGACAATGCAGCCGAGGCTTTGTGGGTCGAGATCGTCCATCCAGGCGTCGTAGGCCTGGGGTGCCGGCACAGCGTCCGGCCACTGGGCCGCATTGACCTGGTGATTGCGGTCGAACAGGCGCAGGTTGCACAGCCCCGGATCGTCGACCACCTCGACGGTTTCCAGGCCGCCGGCCTGGAGCGCCGCGGCTAACTGGCGCGAGATGCAATTCACACCCATAATCGTGATCCGCCGGGTGCTCAGCCGGTGGGTCACCTGTTCGGTCTCTTCGCCGAAATGCCAGTAGAGCACGTCCAGGTTGCTTTCCAGGGCCTCGTCCGGCTCGCTCGTGCCGTTGGCCGGGACCAGGAACCGCCGGGCCTCCAGGCGCTTGACCAACTGCAGGACGGCGGGGCGCGCCGGCGCCGCGAAGAGCGCGCCGATTTCCTCGGGCGTGGCGCCGTCTTCCCCCGTCATGACGAGCACGGTTTGCACCACCTCGGCCGCGCGCTCGCCGTCGATCTTCATCTCCACACTACCCCGTTTCAGGATCACGCCGCCCTTGGTTTCGATAACCTGGACGGGGAGCCGCTTTAACTTTGGTGCCTGGGGTGCGAGCTCAAGTTTCATACAGTTCGCCTTTCCTGGTGGTTGGTTGGTGAGTTGGTGCGCTGCCCAGGCGCAGGCCCCCGTGCCGGGAATGCGCTGGTCCCTACGCGCAAATAACTAAGACGGCCGGCAGTTCTGCAGAGGAAAGCAGTTACGCTGAGGAAAATAGTTTAAACCCACCCGCTTGCGCTAGGTAGCGGAGCGGATCGCGCGGGTGGGTTACTAAAAACAAATCCGAGATCGCGCGATCTCGGGTTAGTTCAAGGGACGAATGGGCTCTTGCTGGGCCGCGGCACAGCAGCAGGTGCACGGGCAGCAGCAGCAGTTCACGCCCCCGCCATCCTCCGCGGACACGAGGTGGCCGGTGACTTCCATGACCTCTTCCTGGGTCTGGAACACATCCTGGATCGTGCGGAGATCCTGATGGGTGATGCCGAACGCCTCGGGGGGCACTTTATCCGCCCGGCCAATGCCGCCCATCGCCAGCAAGTCACCCTTGGTGATCTTCTGGTAGGGCTGGAGCGCCGAGGCCAATTCCGGGCCGACCATCTGGGTGATGGGGGTATCGGGGGGGTATTTTCCAGACTGCGGCTGCTGCGATGGCTGTTGCATATTCTGAGACACGGTATACCTCCTTACTCATCTACACTGAGAGTGAGTGGTATCAGCCTACCACCCGGTCACTGGCAATGAGCCACGCCAATCCGTGAACTTTTGCACATGAGTCAAAGGCAGGGCATCACCTCCTTAACATGTGTCGGTAGAGGCGGAAGGATCGCACGATATAGCGCATTCGATGAGGACGGTGTCGCCAAAAATCATAGCACAAGGCTACGTTACTGTCAAGAGCAGATCAGGCACTTTTTATCGTTTTCTCAGGAAAGAAACCGGCCACAAAAGGCGCAATTCGGTGCGGGTGTTAAATATGTAACAGCCCTGATATATAATCTTTAACACACGACCCACAGAGAAACCTGCGCGGCGCGGTGGTGCGCGATCCCGCCCCTGTAAGATCGCGGTGCGCACCACGGAGGCGTCAACCGCCGCCCAGCGCCGCGACTTCCCGCGCCGCCCGGCGCCCGCTCTCCAGCGCCCCGTTCACCAACCCCAGATGGCGATCCCCGCAGGTCGCTTCCCCGGCGAAGAAGAGCGTCCCGGCCACCGAGGCGGCCCAGATCCCCGGTTGATCGAGCGCGCCCACGCGGGGGTAGCTGTAGCCGCCCCCGGCATAGGGATCGCTGCCCCAATCGACCACTTGCACCCCGGCAATCAGCTCCGGGCGCAACCAGGCGAACACGGACCCGGCGCCGCGCGGCACGAGTTCGCCCTGTGCCGCCAGTTTCCGTGCGGCCCCGGTCGCCGGGCCTTTCATCCAGCCGGTGAGCAGGGGCACGCCCGCCGCCGTCTGCCAGAACCCCCCGGCCTGGCCCGCGATAAAGGCCCAACTGCTGCGCGGCGCGGGTTCGGTGAGTTGGGCCACGACCACCAGCGCGTCGCCGAGCAAGAGGCGGCCGGCCGCCGCGCGTTTCTCCTCCGGTAATGGCGGGTTGAACGGCAGCCGCCCGGCGGCCACCACCGGCGGCGGCACGGTGACGACGGCGGCTTGCGCCTGCCAGCGCTCGGCCGGGGTCGCGACCTCCACCCGGCCCGGCTCCCAATACACTTCCTGGACCGGGGTATTCAAGTAGACGGCGAGGCCGTCCGCCAGCCGTTGCGGCACCTGATCATAGCCGCCAACGACGGTGAATTCGCCCGGCCCCGCTTGCGCCGCCGCCCGCACCCGGCAGATCCCCGCTGCGCTCAGGTCCGCCGGGTCGGCGCACCAGGTCTGCGCGAGCCACTCGACGGCGAGCGTGTGGCTCACCCCGGCGATGCCCAGGCCGCTGAGCACTTCGGCGGCGGGGCGGTCCGGCGGGTCCATCCGGCACAGCAGCGGCTCGACGGCCCAGGGCGGTACCCCGGCGCGCACGACATCCCGCACGGGATAGACCTGACCGTCCGCGGCCAGGGCCATGTCGCCCCCCTGCGCGAACGGTGCGGCCTGCAACCCGGCGTCGCGGATGACATCCCAGGTCGCAGCCTGCGCCCCGTGGATGACCTGCGCGCCGAGTTCGACCGGCGCCAGGCCCGGCAGGCGCAACGTCCAGATCCGCCCGCCGACGCGATCTCGGGCTTCGAGCACCACCACCGCCCGGCCCTGGCGCGCCAGTTCGCGAGCACAACTCAGCCCGGCCACGCCCGCGCCGATCACTACCACATCTGCGGTTTGCATGGGCTATCCTCCTGCTACGCGCGACCGCCCGGTGCTGATGTCGCGGTGAGGGCACATTATACGCGAGCCCTCCGGGCGGCGCAACTATGCGGCCGCTGGGTTGCGTAACGATCAGGCGGATGCTAGAATGGAACCCAACATGATGCGAGGAGGCAGATGATGACCGACGCCGGTGCATCCCCCGCTGGGGAGATCGTGTACAACCCTTTTTCCCCCGAAGTGAAGGTCAATCCGTACCCCGTGTACCGGCGGCTGCGCGAACACGACCCGCTCCACTTCAACAAATACGCCGGGATGTGGTTCCTGACCCGCCATCGCGACTGCGCGGCCATCCTGCGCGACGCGCGCTTCTCGGCGGCGCTGGGTCAGGATGTGCGGCGGCGCGGCGAGCGGCTCCCGCCCTCGATGCTCAATACCGACCCGCCCGATCATGCCCGCCTGCGCGACCCGTTCATGCCGCTGTTCGCCAACCGCGTGCTGCAGCAGTTGCGCCCGCGCATCCAGGCCATCGTCGACGATCTGCTCACGCAGCCCGTGGACCAGGGCGCCATGGAGGTTATCGGCGAGTTTGCCGGGCCGCTAGCCGCGCGGGTGCTCGCCGCGAAGCTCGACGTGCCCGCCGCCGATCTCGACCAGTTCCATGCGTGGGCCCGGCAAAGCGCCGTCATTTTGGATCCGCTGGCCCCGCCCCAGGCCCAGCAAGCGGGCATCCCGGCGGCGATCGCGCTCCAGCGCTACTTCGCCGAGCGCGCGGCGGCCCCGCAGCCCGATCCCGCCGGCTTTCTCGCGCGCCTGCTGGCCGTCGCCGATCAGCCGGAGACGATCACGCGGGACGAGGTGCTGAACGCCTGCACCCTGATCGTGATCGGCGGCTACGAACCGCTGGTCCATCTCATCGGCAACGGCCTGCTTGTCCTGCACAACCATCCCGCCGAGCGGGCGCGGCTGCGCGAAGATCCCGCGCTGATCAAAAGCGCCGTCGAGGAACTGCTGCGCTACGAATCCCCGATCCAATTCACGGCCCGCGTGGCGCGCGAAGATGTGGACCTGGACGGCCGGCGCATCCGGGGCGGGCAGACGGTCGTGGCGCTGTTTGGCGCGGCCAATCGCGACCCCGCCGTGTTTGCCGACCCCGACCGGCTGGACCTGGGGCGCGCCCCAAACCCGCACCTGGGCTTCGGCGCCGGGCCGCACTTTTGCCTCGGCGCGCCGCTGGTCCGGCTCGGCGCCGAGGTGGCGCTGGGCACGCTCGTCCAGCGCTTCCCCCATCTGCGGCTGACGGCGGAGACCCCACAGTGGCGCAACTCCACCATCCCGCGCGGGTTAGAGGCGCTCCCGGTCGCCCTGGCCTGACCCCGCCGGGGCTAACGCGCCCGCTGGGCCAGCGCGCCGGCGTTGTGGATCGTGATCCGGTAGTTGGCGTCCACCGAAATATACTTGCTTTGTTTGTAGGCGGCCAGGACGCGGTTTACATGCACGCGCGTGGCACCGATCAGGCCGGCAAACTCCCGCTGGGTGAGCCGCAACGGAATAAACACATCGCCGTTGCTCTGGGCTTCGCCGTATTCGTGCGCGAAGGCCAGCAGTTGGCGGGCCACCCGCCCGTAGACATCCAGCGTGGCAAACGACCGGATCTGGGTGTTGGCGAGCCGCAGGCGCCGCGAGATGATACTCACGAGATTGTAGGTCATGGTGGGCATGGCTTGCAGGCAGTCCCAGAAGGCCGCCCGATCCAGCCAGAAGACGGCTGTCTCCTCCATGGTCACTACATTGGCCGAGCGCCCCAGGCTATCGACCAGGCTCATCTCGCCCACGATCTCCCCCGCGCCGAGGATCGCCAGGATGATTTCGTGGTCCTCGTCCTCGACGAACTCGATTTTCACCGTGCCACTGAGGAGGATAAAGGCGACCTCGCCCGGCTGCTCGATGGTGATCAGGTTCATCCCCGTCGGGAAGATCTTGTAATGCAGCAGTTGTTTGAGGTGCGCCAGTTGCGCGGGCGTGAGATTGCGAAACAGGGGGATCTCACCCAGCGTGGTGAAATTCAGTGCGGGCATGTTGCCCATCCCTCTCCGGTAATGGTTGGCTCAATAGCCCATGGGGAGTCCCCACGGCGCCCGCTATCCGGCACTAGCTTGCGGGACAGGGCGGACCACGTTACTGGCTAATGCGTAGAGGATACCCTTCATCTGGAAAGGGGTCAGCCCCGGATGCTTGCTGAGGATCTTGGTGACAATACCGGCAATATGCGGCGTCGCGAAGCTGTTGCCCGTGGCGGTAATCCACTCGCCTTTTTGCCAGGGCACCCGGACATTGATCCCGAGTGCGCCGAACTCGACCGGGGGCGCCGGATTGTAGTAGTAGAGATAGGGATCGTTGACGTCATGCGATCCGACGGAGATCACCGAGGAGTAGAGCGCCGGGTAGCACATCATGGGCACATTGTTGGCCGCGGCGATGATCATGATACGCCGGTAATAGGCCTGGTCGGCCAGATCGTGGAGCACGCCGAAGAAGTTCTTGCTGCCGGTGCTCAGGCTCAAGTTACACACGTGCATACCGTGCTCGATCGCCCAGCGTAGCCCGGCGGCGAACACCTGGCCCCGCCCGCCGAGAGTCGCGCCCAGCACCCGCACGCTGTAGAGTTCGCACTCGGGCGCCATCGAGCGGATAATGCCGGCGCAGGCGGTGCCGTGCCCGTAAACATCGTCATGGGGTGCGGTATCGTAAACCAGTTCGTCGGGATTGCCGGGCTTTTCGCTGATTGCCACATAGCCCTGCACCCCGCCTTCGATAGCCGGGTGGTTCGCGTCGATGCCGCTGTCGATGACGGCGACCTTGACGCCCTTGCCGGTCCCTCCTTCCCAGGCCCATTCGCGGGTGAGGCTCCCAAACCCGTCGACCAGTGGGACCGTCTGCAGGGTCTCCGGGGCGAAATGTGCACTGTAGGCAGGTCGGTAGGCCATGGTGTCAGCACTCCAAACGCGCTAGCCTGCGTCGGGGCCGCGCCTGCCGATGTCACCAGGCAACGGTAGCGCGGCGGGGCGCGAGGCGCCATACTCGGATCATTAATTGGCGCTATAGAACCTACTATTCCAGGTGGGGCGATTGTAACGCAAATCAGGAAATGCTGTCAACTGGTCGCCGGATCCGCGCCGGGATCGGCCGGATGGGGTGGCGCGCCACCCCGATCCGCGTCGAGACTTTGCAGCAGTTGTTCGATCTCCGCGAAGCGTCTCCCCGGCGCACCGCGATAAGCATCCGGGTTCTGGTGCAAGGGGGTCAGCCGCACATCGTAAATGTGATCGATTTCCACCAGTTGCCCGGCTTCCTTGCGCGCGGTAAACAAGCAAGAATAACCCCGCCACCGGCCCGCGCGGTAGGCCTCGTAGCTGGGATACCAGCGCCGCAGCCACGAGGTCTCCGCGATCCCGTCGTATTCCGTGGCGGTGATGGCGCGGACTCCCTGGAAGATCCCGCCCTCGCGCAACTGCGCCGTCAGGGCCGGCGGCGGGGTATCGGCAAACGACGCCGTCAGGTAGATCCGGTCGAATTGCAGGGAGGCGGGCCAGCCCAGGTAGCCGTCGGCGCAGGCGATCCGGATGTTGGAGTAGGCCGCCCGCGCCACGGCAGCCTGGCCGAATGCCGCATATGCCCGGCTTAACTCGACGCCATAGATCGCGCAGTCGTTGCCGGCGCTTTCGGCGGCGCACGCGGCGTGGTAGCCGGAGCCGATGCCCACCTCCAGCGCCGTCTGGCCGGGGTGCAGATCGAGCCGGTCGAGCATCAGCGCAACCAGGCCTGGCGGCGTCAAGCAACTTAACGAGTCGAAACTGAGTGCCTGATTCAGGTAACAGTAGGGCAGGTATGCCGCGGGCACAAACAACTCGCGCGGCACCCGCCCGATCGCGCCGGCCACCCGCGGGCTGATGCCGGCGGCCAGCAGCACCTCGCGCAGCCAGGTCCGTTGCGCCGCCCGGTCCGCCGTGAAGAACGCCCTGGCCCCGCGCCGCCCGGCCTCGGTTGCCAGCGCGGGGACAATGTTTTCGGGATCCAGGAGCGTTGCCAGGTGGAACGGCAGCGCCTGCACCCGCTCAGCGATTTCCCGCGTGGAGAATAAGGGGAAGAATTCGTAATAGTCCGGACGGAGGAACAGGGCGGCCTGGGCGTCGTCGCCGGACCTGCTTAATGCCATGGCTCAGCTCCCGCATCCGCTCGATAAGAACCGGTGAGCAACGGCCACGATGTAACCGTGCGAGTGAGTCAGGAGGAATAGGTAAGCTGCGAAGGCTCACACCGGCTGGAAACGAACGCTCGATTCACGATTCATGGTAGCGCCAATCTGTCCGGTTGTCAATGCCGGCCGCCACCGCGGGCGCCGAAACGCGCAGCGAACCAGCCCGGCTGCCACAGACAGGCGGGTAGATTCCTCTGATTCTACCCGCCTGTCTGTGGTCTTATATGCTCTTCAGGCCGGCGCTAGCTCCACTTGAAGAAGCGCGCGGCGATTACCACCGAGATCAGGAAATAAATCAGCACGCCCACCAGGCTCACCGCCAGCGGCAGCGCCGGGTCCACGTTCATACCGGCGAGCATCGGCGCCCGCACCAGGTCGGCCATCATCGAACTCGGCAGATACGAGCCGAAGACCTGCAACGGCTTGGGCAACTGGCTCAGCGGGATGGCCAGCCCGCCGAGGAACATGAGGGGAAAGTTAATCATCTGCGCGACGACGTTCACCGTCTCGGCCTTGCGCACCAGCGCGGCGATTGCCATGCCCATCGCCATGAACAGCACCGCGCCGAGGATGATCGGGATGATGGCTTCGACCAACCCCACGGCGTCAAACCGGGCATTGAAGATCACGATGCTGGTGGCAATCAGCAGGAACGACTGGCCGACCATGATCACGGCTTGCATCAGGATACGCGCCAGCAACATCTGCCAGACCGGCAGCGGGGTGGTCTGGATGCGGCGCAAGATGCCGCGCTCGCGATAGACTGCGAGCGCCGCCGCATTACCGATCAGCCCGTTCGACATCAGGCTCAGCACGATCATGCTGGGCACCAGGTAGCTGATGAACGTCGGCGGATTGGGATCGCCCGTATTGATCTTGAGATTGCCCCAGATCAAGCCGAATAGAATGGTCAGGGCGATGGGGAAGGCGATAACCCAGAACAGCGAGGCTTTGTTTCGCGCAAACATCACGAAGTTGGACTGCAGCAGGAGCATGAAGCGGCGCAAGCCCGCATTGGCCGGGCGGACTGCGGTGGTAGTGGTGGGGGCATTCACAGCCATGGATGGATCTCCTTCCTTGCGGCGGCGCGGCTAGCGCATCTCACGCCCGGTCAGGCTAAGAAAGACATCTTCGAGGTCGGGTTGCTTGATGCTGAGGTCGGTCAACACCTGCTGGTGCTCCACGGCCAGCTTTTGCAGGCCGAGCACGGTTTCGTGCGAGTTGTTGGTCTGGACCGTCATCCGCTCGCCGTCCGCACGGACGGCGGTGACCCCCGGCAGGGCCCGCACGGCGTCCTCCGGCAGCCGGATGGTCGCGGTAATCTGGCTGTCGGCGTGGAGGCTGTTGATCAGCGCGCCGGGGGTATCGAGGGCGATTAACTGGCCGTGGTCGATGATGCCGATGCGATGGCAGAGTTCCTGCGCCTCTTCCATATAGTGGGTGGTCAGCAGAATGGTGCGGCCTTCGGCGCGAATTTGCCGGATCACATCCCAGACATTGCGGCGCGTCTGCGGGTCCAGCCCGGTCGTCGGCTCATCCAGGATGACGATCTGTGGATCGTTGCAGATCGCCAGCGCCAGCGCGATGCGCTGCTGCTGCCCGCCGCTCAACTGCTGGGCCTCGGCCTCGGCTTTCTCCTCCAGCCCGAAGCGCCGCAACAGGTCCAGGACCTGGGACTTGGTCATGAAGACTTCGTACAGCCCGGCGTAGAGCCGCACCAGTTCCCAGAGCTTAAGATTGTCGAAAAAGGCGTTGGACTGCAGGCTGATGCCCAGGTAGCTCTGGATGCGATCGGGATTGGGCCACACGTCCTCGCCCAGCACGCGCACCGTGCCCGCCTGGGGGCGCACGAGGCCCTCGATGGCCGACAGCGTGGAAGTCTTACCCGCGCCGTTGGGGCCGAGCAAGCCGAAGATCTCGCCCTGGCGCACCTGCAGCGAGACCTCACGCACGGCTTGCACCGGCCCATAGGAGACCTGCAGCCCGGCAACCTCAATCGCCGGTTGTCCGGAGGCGACAAGCGGGGCGACCGGGCCGGCACCCGGTTCGCGGCTAATCGTGTTCACCATGCTCGACGATCCTTTCGTTCTTCGTGCTGATCGGCCGCAGGGAGCGCCACGGTATGGCGTGAATGGCGGTTACGCCGCGAAGGGCGCACCCGCCCTCGATTGCGTTTGCTCAGGGCCTGCTATAACGGGTATCGTGTCGCGACATTCTGTGTAGTGGTAATATCCCATGCAACCGCGCTACCGGCTACCGGCGATAGGTGCCGCTGTATTCGCGTCCGCGTCCACTACAGGAGAGGATGAGTATGCGTTAGTCGAGTGTTTCCGGATAGCTGGACAGGAGGCTGTGGGAGCATATGGGGCAGTCGCATAGCTCGCACCGACCTGCCGTGTCGTGTAGCAAAGCTCATCCGAATCCTGGTCGCTTGTATATGCAAGTCGTACCGTACGAGGGGTATGATGCGAGGCTGTCGCCCTTCCGATCAGGATCGGGACAAGGTGGCCTCCTATGTCCATCCGGCGATCGGAAAGCCGCCGGCCTCCGTTGCCGACGAGTCGTGCTCAGAGTATCACTAATTGGCTCAGGTGTCAAGCCCATTGTTGGTCAGGCGTGGGCCTCCGCGCTGGTGCGCCCCAGGGTCGCGGACCTGTTATCGGGGGTGGGCGTTGCGCGGGTCGCAACGCGCGGCGGGGGCGGCGATCCCGGCCGCCGTGGAGGCGCGGGCCGGCGAGGCGTTCTGCGGCTTGTACCTTTAAGCAGGCGAGATTTCCCACCTGTGCCGCTTGACTACTGTTGAAAGTCGGGCGCCACTTAACTAAAAGAGCCCGGATGCGCGCGCATCCAGGCTCTTATCACGCCTTTGGTTCGGCTTATCTGGTCGGGGTGCCGCGATTCGAACGCGGGACCTCTTGAACCCCATTCAAGTGCGCTACCGGACTGCGCTACACCCCGTGGACTGCGCCGCCGGAATCACACCGGCGGCGCGGTTTATTATAGCAGATCGGCCCGGTTTATGCAACCCGGCCGGGCCACTTACTTGACGTCGGCCTTGGCGCCGGCATCTTCCAGCTTCGCCTTGGCGGCCTGGGCCTGCTCCTTGTTTACGCCTTCGAGGACGTTCTTCGGGGCGGCCTCGACCAGATCCTTGGCTTCCTTGAGGCCCAGGTTGGTCAGTTCGCGCACGGCCTTGATGACGCCGATCTTGTTCGCGCCGAAGTCGGTCAGCACGACGTTGAACTCGGTCTGCTCCTCAACCTCGGGAGCCGCCGCGGCACCGTCACCACCAACCGCCGGAGCCCCGGCGACCGGCATCGCGCCGGCAGCGAACACCGGCGCGGCGGACACGCCCCAGCGCTCCTGCATCTCCTTGACCAGCGCCACCAGTTCGAGCACGGGAAGCTGCTCGATGCTCTCCAGAATCTCCTGACGATTAGCCATTGTATGTTTGCTCCTTATGCTTGTTCTAGAAACGACCCACCTATTCGGCGGTACAACATGCGACTGCTCAGGCAGCCGGCTCGGTACAATAAAAAGAAAAAGCGGCGCGGTGGCGCGCTAGGCGGTCGCGGCTTCGGCGGGCGCCTCGGCGGACGCCCCCTCCCCACCCTGCTTGTCGGCATAGGCTTGCAGCGCGTAGACGACCTGGCTGAGCAACTGGTTCAGGCTGCCGACCAGGTTGTTGAGCGGCCCCTGCACGCTGCCGGCGATCTGCCCGTAAAGCTGCGGGCGCGTCGGCACGTTCGCCAGGTCGGCCACCTTGTCGGCGGGCACCAGGCTTGGGCCAAAGAGCGCGCCGCGAATGGTCAGGATACGCGAGGTGCGCGCGAAGTCGTTGAGCGCCTTGATCGTGCCGGCGATGTCGTCCTTCACAAAGGCGACGGCGCTCGGCCCGGCCAGCAACTCGGTGAACTGCGGCACATTGGCGTCGTTAGCGGCGCGGGTGAGCAGCGTGTTCTTGGTCACGTGCAGTTCGGCCTTGCCCCGCAGATTGCGGCGCAACTGGCTCAGCGCAGCCACGCTCAGACCCCGATAATCGGTGACCACGGCAAGCTGGCTGTCACGCAAGAGCGTGGTCAACTCGCTGATTGTCTCGGCTTTTGCGGCTGTTGGCATGGTTCGTATTCACCTCCCCTCATCATATGCGTGGGGCGCACCCGGCGCGCCCGGCCCAGCCCCACGGGTCACAACACGGGCAACAAAAAACCCTGGCCGAACGGGGCACAGGGTTCCAACACGCGCGCCGGTCCAGGGGGGATGGCGTCGGGTCCCTATCTGCTGGCAGTCGATAGGGCGAACACCATCGTGGCCTGATGGGTCACGTGGAAAAAGTGCCTCGGCGGGCTGGTGGTTTAAGCGCTTGCGCGCGCCGGCTGTCTGGGGCTATAGGATTCTCTAAGTGCAGGCCACACTGCGTGGCCGACAGTATTGTACCAGAACGCCCCGGCCCTGTCAAGGACGATGCGCCCGGCAAGATTCTTGCTCAGCGGATGGCGACAGGCCCAGCGGGCCGCGCGGGCCTGTCGCACGCCAATCGCTACAGAATCGGGAGACCTCAGCATCATGTCCACGTCTACCAACCCACCGGAGGATGTCGGCCACGCGCCGCCCGCATCCGCGGAGAATGTGCCCCCCGGCACCGCCGATCCGCTGCCGCCCCACCTGGGCACGCGCGAG
This sequence comes from Chloroflexia bacterium, assembly GCA_035693165.1. Classification (GTDB taxonomy): domain Bacteria; phylum Chloroflexota; class Chloroflexia; order QHBQ01; family JAICKM01; genus JAICKM01. Next base: position 18,020 of record DASSGZ010000718.1, read on the forward strand.
CAGCCGGTCGATTGCGCCATCATCGGCGGCGGTCCGGCGGGGCTGTCCGCCGCCGTGTACCTGGGCCGGTTGCGGCGCTCCACGCTGGTCATCGACGACCGGGGCGGGCGCTCGCTCTGGTCGCAGGTCAACCGCAACTACCTCGGCTTCCCCGATGGCGTGGAGGCCGCCGAGTTGCGCCACCTGGGCCGCGAGCAAGCCGCCCGCTACGGCACCGTGTTCTACAACGGGCGCGTGGATGGGCTGGCGCAAGAAGATAGCCTGTTCCGCGTCAGCATCCGGCGCAGCCCGCCGCCCCGCGCCGGCGACCCGGAGAACATCGCCGAGGACGCCGAACAGGGCGAGGCCCTGGGCGAGCGCCAGGTCGAGCACCACCGCGACCTCTACGCCCTGACCGTCATCTTCGCCACCGGCGTGGTGGACGAGTTCCCCGACTTCCTGGGCCGCGATGAGTGTGTGGGCCGCACACTCTTCTGGTGCATTATCTGCGACGGCTACGAGGCCATCGACAAGCGCGTCGTCGTGCTCGGGCACGACGAGGAAGCCGTATCGACGGCCTTGCAGTTGCGCCAGTTCAGCAACACGATCACGCTGGTGGCCGGGCAAGCCGGCTTTGACGTGCCCGCCTGGCGGCTCAAGGATCTAACGGCGG
>DASSGZ010000719.1:0-2796 GCA_035693165.1 Chloroflexia bacterium
AGCATCGCCGATCTCGAACGCGAGCGCCTCATCACCGAAGTGCAGTTGCAGCCGCTCGATCCCGGCGACATCCGCGCCATGGTCGCCGAGGTCTTTGGCCTCGACACGCCTGTTAGCGCCGAGCTTGTCGAGGCCGTCTACGCCCGCACGGAGGGCAACCCCTTTTTCGTCGAGGAATTGCTGAAGGCACTGGTGGAGTCCGGCGACCTCGGCTCCGCCGGGGCAGCATGGGACCGCGCGGCGGTGGACCGGCTCGACCTGCCGCGCAGCGTGCGCGAGGCGATCTTGCGCCGCCTGGATGGACTCGATGCGCTCACCTTGCAGGTGGTCGATACGGCGGCCACAGTCGGGCGCTATTTCGATTTCGCCGTCTTGCAGGAGGTCACGGGCTTATCCGAGGACGCCTTGCTGGTCGCGGTCAAGCAGTTGCTCAGCCAGCAGTTGATCTCGCTGGAGCGCCGCTTCGGCTGGGACCACCAGGGCTATCTGTTCCGTCACGCGCTGACCCGCGACGCCATCTATGGACGGCTGCTGCCGCAGGAACGCCGGGCGCTGCACCGCCGGGTGGCTGAGACGCTGGAGCAGATCTACCAGCAGCAGGGCAGCACCGCCGGGCACCTGGGCGAACTGGCCCACCACTACTATGCCGCGGGCGGCTGGGCGCAGGCGTACCGCTACGGCGTCCGCGCGGGCGACCAGGCGCGGGCGCTCGACGCCAACGCCGAAGCTGCCGGGCACTACACCCGCGCGCTCGACGCCGCGGCCCGGCTCGGCGACGTGCCTGCCGCCGATCTGGCCCCACTGCACCATGCGCAAGCGCGGGTCTATACGCTGCTGGGGCAGTTGGCCGCCGCCGGGGCCGGCTACACCGAGGCCCGGCGCCTGGCCCGGCAGGCGGATGACTCCGCGCTCGAACAAGAGATCCTCTATGACCTGTCGGGATTGGAGGCCGGGCACGGCAACTACGGCCAGGCGCTGGCGCTGGGCGAGGAAATGCTGGCCCTGGCCGGCAGCGCCGTTGCCGACCCGCGCGCCCAGGCCCGCGCCCTGAGCCGGGTGGGCAACGTGCTCGATAACCTGGCCCGGCTAGCCGAGGGCATGGCGAACCACCAGCGGGCGCTGGCCTTGTTCACCAACCTGGGCGATACCTGGGGCATCGCCGACAGCCTCGACCTGATCGGCATGAACAACTACCTGGCGGGCGACGCGGAGGCCGCGCACGAGTACTGGGCGCGCAGCCTGGCCCTGTTTACCGAGTTGGACGACCGCGAGCGCATCGCGTCGTGCCAGACCAGTCTCGGCATGACGGTGACGCAGTTCGACGGGATGTCCGTGCAGGCCGCATCGCCGGAGGACTGCCTGGCCTGCACCGAGCGCGGCCTGGCGCTGAGCCGGCGCATCGAGTGGCGGGCGGGCGAAGCCTACGCGCTGGCTCTCAGCGCCTACGCCCAGATCGGCGCGGGGCAGTACGGCGCGGCGTGGCGGGCCGCGACCGAGGCGCTGGCCCTGGCCCGGTCTATCGACCACGCCGAGTGGCAGGTGTTGAGCCTGACGGCGCTGGCCCTGGCGGCGTTCGACCTGGGCGACCTGGCCGAGGCGGGCGCCCGGCTGGAGCAGGCGCTGGACATGGCCCGGCCCGCTGGGGCCCGCCAGTGCGAGTTGCGCCTCGCCGCCCTGCTGGCGACCGTGCGCGCGCAACAGGGCGATCTGCCCGGCGCGGCGGCGCTGCTCGGCCCCTTGCAGCCGGCCATTAGCCGGGCCACGAACACCTGGGAGCGGCAGGCGACCTACGCCATGGCGCTCATCGAGCAGGCGCGGCGGCACCCCGCGCGGGCGCTGGTCCTGGTGGACGGGCTGCTGGCCGGGCAGGCGCCCGCGCATCTGCTGTTGCTGAAAGCGCAGTTGCTGGGCGCACTGGACCGCCCGGTGGAGATCGAAGCGCTGCTGGCGGAGGCCGAGGCCGTGGCGAACCGCTGTGGCCCGCGCGGGCTGCGCTGGCGAGTCAGCCTGGAGCGCAGCCGGGCGGCCCGCGCGCGCGGCGATACCGCCGTCGCCCAGGCCGCGCAAACCGCCGCCCAGGCCGCCGCCGCCGCCCTGCTGGCGGGCATCGACGAGCCGAAGCTGCGCGCCTGCTTCTTACGCGATCCGCTGGTGCAGCAGGCGCTCGGCCCCGCCGCCGCGCCGGGCGGCAAACGACCCGCGGCGCCGGCAGGCACTCCGCCCAGCCCGCTCACGGCCCGCGAGCGCGAGATCGCCGCGTTGGTAGCTCAGGGCCTCAGCAACAAGGCCATCGCCGAACAACTTGTACTCTCGGACCGCACGGTGGAGATGCACGTCAGCAACGCGCTGGGCAAGCTCGGCTTTTCCTCGCGCGCCCAACTCGCCGCCTGGGCCGTGGAGCACCGCCGCGAACTCGCCGTGCGGTAGCCCGTACCTCTTCATTTATCTCCCCATGAAGAATGCAGGGACCTGTTGTGGAAGGCCCTTCGCAGCCACCTGCTTGGGAAACCACAACAGGTCCATGGAACCTGCGTAAATGCCCCTCCGGTGTTCGTTCTTCTAGCCTATGCTGTTGGCGACCTTACGCTTTGCGCCAGCGGATCGCCGTGCCCAGCGTAAGTAGGAGCATCCCCATGGCGAGGAGGAGCGGGAGCAGCGCCGGCGGTGCGCCGGTCGTCGGCATGCCGGGCGGCCCCGCACCGGGATGCGCGGCCGCCCAGGCCTGGGCGGCCGCCTGGACGCGCGGCCGCTCGGACAGGGCCATGGTCGAGGTGAACGACTTGATCTTGCCGTTCT
>DASSGZ010000720.1:0-23697 GCA_035693165.1 Chloroflexia bacterium
CGGACCCCCGCCCGGCCCGTGCGCGGCAAAGAGCCGCGTCACGGCGTCGCGGTCGAAGGCGACCGGGAGATCGGGTAGTTGCGGATCAAAGCGCAACGGGTGATCCAAGGGCTTGATCCTTGTGCTCCGCCGCGATCAACGGCAGAGGTAGCAGGCTCTCGCGCGGCGGGGCCGGCAATAGCCCGCGCAACAGGTCCACGGCCGTGCGCAAGCCGTCGAGATCGGGCGGGGCGGTCGCCGCGCTGCGCGGTTCCTGCTGCAAACTGTGGACCACCGCCGCCGCGACCGTGTCCACAGACACATCGTCGGGATCGATCGTGGCGACCCAGCCGCGCTCGGCGAAGAGCCGCGACCGCATGCGCTGCTCGGCGCTGGGACCGGGCCGCGGGATCAGGATCGCCCGGTGGCCCCCCCGCAAGATCTCGACCGTCGTATTATACCCCGCCATCGCCACCACCAGGTCGGCGGCTTCGATATAGCCGGGGGTGTCGTCGACCGAGCGGATGATCGACACCGGCAGGTCGCGGGCGCGCTCCTGGAGCTCGCGCTGGGACTCGGGCGGCATAAACGGCCCGACGATCAGCACCACGCGGCTGGCCTGCCGGGCCAGGATGGCCGGCAGCGCGTCGATCAGGCTGCGCATCATGGGATACGCATCGTCGCCGCCCCCGGCCATCGACACGATCAGCCGGGTGCCCTCCGGCGCGCCGGCCAGGTGGGTGGCCCGGATGCCGGCGGCGGCCTGCGACATATGCGGCGTGCAGACGTAGCCGCAATAGCGCAGCCGGTTGCGCACCGCGCGCGGGAACCGGTAGGTTTTCGCCAGGTCGAACACGTCCCGCTGGCCGTAGACCAGCACCATGTCGTAGTAACGCTCAATGGCTTCAAAGGCGCGCTCCACCCGCCACCGGTCCTGCACCACGGCGGGCGCGTCGAGGATATCGCGCAGCCCCAGCACGATTTTGGTGTCCGCGCCGCTGCTCTTGAGCGCCTCCAGGGTCGGCAGCAGTTCGCCCATCGCGCCGTGCGGCATGTGGTCCACGAGCAAGATGTGGGGGCGGAAATTGAGCACCGCGCTGCGGATCACTTCCTGGCGCAGGCGATAGATCTCGTCGAACGGCAGCGCCAGGTTGACGGCGCGCCAGTTGCCCGGCCCGGTCTTCACAATCGAGGGTAGCTTCAGGTAATCGTGGTTGCGCGAGCTGGCGAAGAATTCGCCGAGCCGGGAATCGGACAGCGTGAGGATGCACGCTTCGGGACAGGTTCGCAGGAACCAGCCGGCAATCGAGTTGGTGCGGCGCATGTGGCCGAGACCAAAACCGTCCTGCGAGTACATGATAATGCGCGGGTTCAGCGCGCGCTCGGTATCGCCATACATCGGGGATCCCTCCTCACCAGTTGGGTGATTCACTGCTGGGACCATGGCCCACGGGCCATCGTTACCAACCTGCGGCGGCAGATGTCAATCGGGGAGCGGAATACAGTGGGCAGCGAAATTCCGCTTTTGCATGCGTGATTCGAGTGGTAAACTACACGCAGTCATTAACACATTCGAAATTCAATCGCTAATATAATTGCGATTCCATCGCGGGGGTTACCCGCCCGCGCCAAATTACCTGCCCGATATATGGGCGCACGCCGCGGGGGCGAGAAATAAGACTGGCAACAAATCTTCGCGTCCTTCGCTTCTTTGCGGTGAATTAGAAACCACGATCCGGTAGCCTGGGACTGAACTTTCGGTTTTCCCCGCGATCCGGTAATATTGAAGGGGACCGGCCAACCCATATACTCCAGCATCGGATCTTCCACCCGCGCAGGGGGATCGCCATGGATAGTACCGCGTATCTCCGGGACACCTGCAGCCGCGCCGAGCGCGCGCTGGCCCGCGCCTGGGGCCGCGCCGTGCGCCTCGCGCCGGGGCAACCGCTCACCGCGCGCGGCAACGTCTGCCGCTTTCTGCTGCGCGACGGCCCGCCGGGCGCGCCGCCCAGCGTCATCGTGAAGCGGGCGCGCATCCGGCCCGGCCGGCGCTATGAGCCCGACGCGGCGGAGTACGCGGGCACGGCCTGGCTGCTGTTCAACGACTGGGCCGGGCTGCAGTTTCTGACCGAGGTGGGCGGCCCCTTGCCGCCCGCGCCGCGCTTCTACGCCGGGGACCGCGAGGCCGGGCTCATCGTGCTGGAGGACGTGGGCCCCGGCGCGAACCTGGACGACCTGCTGTGCGGCGCTGACCCGGCGCGCGCCGAAGAGGCGCTGATCGCCCTGGCCGCGACGCTGGGCCGGATGCACGCCGCGACCATCGGCCGGCAGGCCGTGTTCGACCGCATCCGCGCCGCGCTCGGCCCCGGCGCGAACGGCAGCCCGTTCGCCGGCTACGAGTGGCTGGCCGCGGTGTTGCAGCGCACCGCCGCCGCGCTCGACCTCCGCCTGCCGCCCGGCGTGGAGCCCGAACTGCGCGCGCTCATCGCCGCGATCCGCGATCCGGGGCCGTTCCTGGCCTATACGCACGGCGATTCCTGCCCCGGCAACTGCTTATGTCCCGGCGCGACCGTGCGCTTGTGCGACTTCGAGCTGGGCGCCTTCCGCCCGGCCCTGCTCGACGGCATCTGCGGCCGCATCCACTTTCCCACCTGCCGCTCGGTGACGCGGGTGCCGCCCGACATCCCGCCGCGCATGGAGGCCGCGTATCGGGTCGCCCTGGCCGGGGGCTGCCCCGAAGCCGCCGACGACGGCTATTTCTATCGCGCCGTGGTCGAGGCGTGCATTTACTGGGCGCTGCTGCGTTGTCAATGGAGTATGCCGCCGGCGGTGCTGCCGGACAGCGCCGATGAATGGGGCGTCCCGGCGCTGCAGCAGATCGTGCTTATCCGCTTCGACCTGGCCGCCCAGGTGACGGCGCAGTTCGGGCACCTGGAGGCCATCGGGGCGACCTTTGCCGCTATGGCGAGGGAATTGCGCACCCGCTGGCCGCCGGAAGCCGATGCCGCCCCTTACCATGCCGCTTTTCGGGCAGGAGTCGCAGTATGAAACCGTTGCGCGGGGTCATTCTGGATGTGGACGGCACGCTGGTGGACAGCAACGAGGCGCACATCGCCGCCTGGGTCGAGGCGTTCCGGCAGAGCGGTTATGCCGTGGCGCCGGACACGATCCGGCCCTTGATCGGCATGGGCAGCGATACGCTGCTGCCCGCCGCCGTGGGCATCGAGAAGGCCACCCCGGAGGGGCAACGCCTCAGCAAGCTGCACAGCAAGATCTTCGAGTCCGAGTATCTGCCGCAGGTGGAGGCGTTTCCCTGCACCCACGAGTTGTTGCAGCGCATGCGCGCGCGGGGGCTGCGCCTGGTGCTGGCGAGCGCCGCCAAGGGGCACATCATGGACACCTTGTTGGAAGTGGCGGGCGCCGAGTGCCTGATCGAGGACGACCCGCCACCCCGCGCGGTGCATAGCTCGAAGCCCGACCCGGAGATCGTGCAGGCCGCCCTAGAGCGGCTCGGCTATGCCCGCGACGAGGTGGTGATGATCGGCGACACGCCCTACGACATCGAGGCGGCGGCCCAACTCGGCATCCCGGTCATCGCCGTGCGCTGTGGCGGCTACGCGGACGCGGATCTGGCGGGCGCCCTCGCCATCTACGACGACCCCGCCGACCTGCTGGCCCATTATGACGAGTCGCCACTGGGGCGAGCAACCTGACCCCCGGCCCCCTTCCCGCCACGGGAAGGGGGTTCCGGCGGTGTCTTACTTGCCGGACACCGGCGTCGTGGTGGGGGTGGCCCGGACGCGGGTGGGCGTCGGGCTGGGCGGCAGCGGCGTGCAGTTGGGGAAAAAGGCGTTGGCGACCACCTTGGCCGTCTGGCCGCGCGTCACGTTGTTGCCCGGCAGGAAGTAGGGCCGGTGCTGCCCGTCACACGGCCCCGCGGGCGGCTGGCCGCAGGTGTAGCCGCTGATGACGCCGTGGCGGGCCACGCGCTCGATGTACAGCCAGAACGGCTGGCTGCTGGGGATGTCGCTGAAGGTCTGCTGCGTGGGCGGGATGGCGTCGGTGAAATTGGCCGCGTTGGCGACGATTTTGCTCAACTGGCCGCGCGTCACGTTGGCGCTGGGCCGGAAGTAGGGCCGGTTGCCCGGCGGGACGCAGGGCTCGCCCGGCCCGCCGCAGGTGTAGCCGCTGATGATGCCGTGCTGGGCCGCCGCCTCGATCCAGGGGTAGAAGGGCTGCTCCGGCGGCACATCCTCGAACGTCTGCGTGATGGGTTGCCCGCTGTAGCCGGCGGCCAGGGCCACGATTTTGGCCGCTTGACCCCGCGTCAGGTTGTTCGCCGGGCGGAAGTAGGGCTTGTTCTCGGGCCCGACACACGGTTCGTCGGGCGTGGTGCCGCAGGTGTACCCGCTGATGAGATTCCGGCTGCCGATGCACTCGATATACGAATAGAAGGGGTTGGCCGGGGGCACATCCTCGAAATGCCCGGCGTGCGGGGTCGGCGTGGGCAGCGGCGTATTGGTGGGGGTGGGCGTGTTCGGTATCTGCACCAGCGTCACGTCGTCAAAGTAGATTGTGATCGATGCGTTGGAGGCCGGGACGGCGCCCAGGCGGATCTCGGCGTACCCGGCATCGGGCGGCGCGACGGAGGTGCCCGAGCTTTGTATCCAGGTGCCCGACGCGGTAGTCACGGGGTGGCTGCGCTGGGAGTCGATTTGCGCGCCGCCGTCGCAGTTGGCCGCGGGGTACCAGGCCACGCGCATATAGGCGCTGTCGAGCTGGGTGCCCTGCGGGACAAAGATCCACGCCCACCAGGAATAGGTGGCATTCGGCTGCACGGGGATGCGCAGGCCCACCGGGTCGCAATTGCCCCCGCCGGCCACGCCGCTGCCCACCCCGGCCTGCGCGTTGGTGATCACCTGCAGGGCGTGGGTGCCGGTATGCACCGGGCTGGTGACGATGACCCCCGCCCCCGGAGCGCCGGCCGGATAGGGCACGGTCCAGGGACTCAGGTGCCCGGTCTCAAAATCCCCGTTCACCACCAGGTTTCCGGCCAGGGGCGACCCGTTGCCGATCCCCGGCGGATGGGCCGTGGCCGGGGCGCCCAGGAGAGCCGTCAGTCCCAGTAACAGAACCAGACCCGGAATGAGCCGCAACATAATCGATGCAGGGCGCATGGTGATTTCCTCCTGGTAACGATGAGCGAATCCGGAGTCTCGCACGGCGGGCGATCCGGGCACCTGGGAACCTCAGCAGCGCATCCCCCCACCATGTCATGCTGAGCGCAGGGAAGAATCGCGGCCCCCCGAAAGACGAGACTCTTCGCTGCGCTCAGAGTGACAAGCTGCCGATGACGGCCTGCCCAGAGTGACAAGCTGCCGATGACGGCCTGCGCTCAGAGTGACAAGCTGCCGATGACGGGCTGCCCAGAGTGACAAGCTGCCGATGACGGGCTGCTCAGAGTGACAAATCCGCAGGGACGGGCGGCGCTCAGAGTGACAAGCCCGCGGTGACAAGCCCGTGGTGACGGGCTGCTTAGAAGCGCATGGACATAGATCCGCTATCCTTCCGGCGCCAGCGGCGCCATACAATGACCGCGATGCTGCCGATCAACAACGCGGCCAGCCCGACCAGCGGCAACAGGGTGTCGATGCGCGGCTGGATGTCGCCCGGCGCGCTGGAGTCGAGGTTCTCGACGTTGGGCGCCGCCGTCGTGCGTATATCGCGCAAGACATCCAGGTAGCGCCGGCCAAATTTCTGGCTCGGTTCGACATAGGAATTCTCGCTGAATTCGTTCCAACTGATCAGCCCGACGGCATCGGGCGAGGCGGCGAACGCCGTCGCCAGTTGCAGCCGCAGGGTCGCGCCGTCCTTGCGGTCGACGGTCTGGGTGCCGCCGACCAGGCGGGCGTCGAAGCCCGGCGCCGCGGGCGCGATCCAGAGGCCGCTGCGCGCATGGATGGCGGCGGCCATGGCCTTCAGTTTGTCGCCATAGTTGGGGTAGGTGTCGGGGTTGACCGACGACCAGTAGTAGGCGTCGCCGTCCACGAGGGCGGCGATGCGCTGGTAATCGGCCACGTTTTTCTCCGTGGCGAGGATGGTCAGCCGGTCGCGGCGGGTGCTCGTCACCTGGGCGATCTCGTCCGGCGTGAACTTCCAGGTGCCCGACCAGATCGCCAGCGGCTTGCTGAAGATCTGGAACGCCTTGTCGCCGGCAAAGTGGGCCAGGAAGTAGTCGAAATCGGCGTCGACCTGGGCGACGGGCAGCGGGTTGCGGTTGAAGTCCAGCCCCTCGTAGATCATCACCAGCTTGAAGTCGGACTCGTCGGCGATCTCCATGAGTTGCTGCATCCGGCGATTGAGCGCCGGCGTGCTCTTCCAACTGACGATAAAGCCGTCGATACCCGCCTCCCTGGCCCAATCAATATGCTGGCGCATCACCTTGGGGTCGTCGCTGGAGTACGGCCCCAGCTCCGGCAGGTCGATCTTGGCGCGGTCCCACGAACTGGGGTCGAACCAGATATAGTAGTAGGCCAGCAGGGGGATGGGGGCGCGGCTCACGGTGGGCGAGGCCGGCGGTTGGGGCTGGGCCGCGGACGGCAGCGGCAGCAGGGCGGCGCCCAGCAGCCAGATCGACAGCCCCCACCAGCGTAGTGCGAACGAGCGTTTCCAGAGCATGATCGTTTCCTCGTAGGGGCGGACCGGTGTGCCGGCCCGGCCCCAGTGGACGTAGGGGCGGACCGGCGCGTCCGCCCGGCCGCAGCGCGGGCATACGAACGGTGGATCATCCGCCACGGCTAGGGGATCCAGCCGCGGGCTTGTAAGACCTGCACTCCCAACAGGCCAAGGCTGACGCGGAACGGCGCGGGGAGTTCGGGATGGTATTCCAACCGGTTGCGCTCAAAGTACTGCACCAGGTAGGGCTTCCCGTCGGTCGGGCTTGTCTCCTGGAAGGCTTCGCTGATCGGGTAGCCGTAGACCGGCAGGCCGCCGTGCTCGGTCCAGAACGCGGCGAATTGCGGCGCCAGGTTGTGCCCCGTCTGCGGGAAAAAGCGCGTGCCGGGCAGGGCGTTGGCCTGCAGCGCAAACGCCGGGCCCGCCAGGCGATCCGCGGTGACGGTGCGACCCAGCAACCCCAGCAAGACTTCGTAGGGGGTGCCGGCGTTCTCCGGGTGCGCCTCGAAGCGGTTGCGCTCGAAGTATTGTACACTATACCGCTTGCCGTCGGTGGGACTCCTTTCCTGGAACTCCTCGGTCAGCGGGTAGCCGAACTGGGCCAGTCCGCCATGCTGTTCCCAGTAGGCGCGGAACACGCCGCGCAGCGTGTGGCCCACCGCCGGGAAGTAGCGCACCGCGGGGTCCTGCGGGTCGGCGACGCGGGCCGCCGGATTGGGGATAGGGGCGGGCGGCGGGTGACTCAGGATATCGGTCAACACGTCGAGATAGCGCCGGCCATAGTTCCGGCTTGGTTCAATATACGAATTTTCGCTGAATTCGTTCCAGCTAATCAGGCCGAGGATGTCGGGCGAGGACTGCATCGCCGCGGTGATCTCGGTGCGCAGCGTCTGCCCATCCTGGCGGTCCACCGTCTGGGTGCCGCCGACCAGGCGGGCGTCGAAGCCGGGCGCGGCGGGCGCCACCCAGAGGCCGTTGTTGGCGTGGATGGCCGCGGACATGGCGTCGAGTTTGGCCTGATAGCCGGTGTTCGTGCCGGCCTCCACAGAGGACCAGTAGTACATGTCGCCGTCCACCAGATCGGCCAGGCGCTGATAGTCCGCGACGCCCTTCTCGGAGGCCAGGATCGTCAGCCGGTCGCGCCGGGTGTTCGTCACCTGGGCGACCTCGGCGGGCGAGAACTCCCAGGTGCCCGACCAGATCATCAGCGGCTTGGGGAACATGCTGAACGCCTTGTCGGCGGCGAAGTGGTCCAGGAAGTAGTCGAAATCGGCGGCCACCTGGGCGACGGGCAGCGGATCGCGGTTGAAGTCCAGCCCCTCGTAAATGATCGACAACTTGAAATCCGCGGCGTCGGCGATGGCGATCAGTTGTTGCAGGCGGCGGTTGAGCGTGGGCGTGCTCTTCCAACTGACGATAAAGCCGTCGATGCCGGCGGCCTTGGCCCAGGCGACATGCTGCTGCATCACGGCGGGGTCGTCGCTGGAGTAGGGACCGAGCGCGGGCAGGTCGATCTTGGCGCGGTCCCAGGAACTCGGGTCGAACCAGATGTAGTAGTGGGCCAGCACGGGCACGCCCCAGTGGTTAAGCGGGGCGGCGGGGGCCGGGCGCGGCGGGCCGGCGGCGACCAGCCCGGCGAGGAGCAAGAGGGCGGCCATCCCCGCGCGCAGCCGGCGGGCGGCGTGGTGCGGGGACGGCGCCACGATAGCGAAGGGTCGTTGGCGTCCCAGATGCGACATGGGGTTTCTCCAGTCGGAGCCACCACGGGGTATTCCGGCCGCGCCGTAGTAACGTATGAAGGATCATCACGGATGGCGGGCTTTCCGTTGCGGGCCGGCGGGGGCGCCGGGGTCCACCTGCCGCCATGAACAGCGGTGGTGGACCCCGGCGCGGCCCGGCCCCTGGGCACACGGGCGTGCGCTGGGTTAGTTGTTGTAGGTCACGGTAAAGCCGGGACCGGCGCTGCGCGGCGCCTGGCGCATCAACTGCGGCACGCCGGTGGCCGAGTCGACTTGCAAGGTGATGTCGGCATCGCGGTCCAGGTCATACCAGCGCAGGATGGTGCTGTTGCCGTCCTGCTCGATTTCCGGCGCCGGTTCCACGGCCGCGCCGTCGAGCACGCCGTCGGGCGCGCTGTCGGGCACGCTGTCGAGCACACCGTCGGCGGCCTGTTCGGCGTCCTGGGCGCGCGCGCTGATGCGCCACTCGCCTTTGGGCGTGCGTTCCCACACGTGGTCGCCGAGCTGGATGCGCTCCACGTTGCGCGAGCCATTGACCACCTCATAGGTCATGAGTTCGGGCACCGCGTAGCGCGACGTGGTATTCACCGGCGTATGGTCGTCGGCGGCGACCGGCGCCGTGGCGGCCAGGATGGCCCGCTCTTGTTCGGGCAGCCGCACCGTCCGGTGAGCCGGGAGGACGCCCAGCTTTTCCCAGCCGAAGCGGCGCCGCACTTTGGCGACCACCTGGAAGCGCCCGACGAGCAGCAGCCCCAGCGCGATCAGCCCCAGCACGCCCAGCATCACGCCGATGTCGAGGTAGCTGAGCACCAGTAAGCGCGCTTGCTGGTCCTGCGAGAGGGCGATGGGCGTGGCGGGCGAGATACCCGGCACGTTGGTCACGCTGACCTGATAGGCACCGCGCGGCAGCGCGTCGACGGTGGCCTCGGCGTTCGTCCCCAACGCGACGGTCTGCACGTGGTTGTCGGGGTATTGGAGCCGGATCGTCTTGCCCATCGGGAAGTCGAACAGCGCATCGCGGGCGATGAAGTGGACGGCATAGAAGCGCAGGGTGATCGGCCACGTGGTAGCCGTGCCCGGCGTGAAGCGCTGCTCGGACTGGTTCACGACATTGGACCCGCCGACGATGGCTTCTTCGAGGGCGTACTGCACCTTGCGTTCCTGCAGGCCGACGCCTGTGCGCGTCACGCCGCTGCCGAGCAGCCAGCGCGAAGTCGATTGGCCGGTGAACGTGTCCTTGCCGTTGCTGCTCTTGAGCGAGATCGAGGTCACGCGCGCCGGGTCCACCGTGCGCCCGCCGAGGTCGGCGAAGGTGAGGTTGACCAGGTAGCTGACGTTGAACCCGATCTGGTAGCGGTCCCGCGCGGGCACGATGAGATCGCGCTCGGCGGTGAAGATGTCGTCGCCCCAGCGGACGAACTCGGCGCGCAGCCCCGCCTTGCCGGCGTCCAGCGGCAGCGCCTTGAGCTTGTAGGTCCGCGGCTCGGACACCGGCATGCGGACGAGACCTTTCGCGTCGCTGGTGAAGGTCTTGTCGTCGAGTTGGAACTGCATCCCCGGTAGCGCCGGGACGGTCTGGATCTCGATCTCCTTGGGCTGGATGGTGGTCTGCGCCGAGCGGGACTCCGGCTCCAGGCCGGGCACCCCGGCGAACTGGGCGGTGACGGTGTATGTGCCCGCGCTCAGCAGCCGCCGCAGCCGCCAGGTGACGGCGCCGGTGGCGTCGGTGCGGGCTTCGCCGTCGCGGCTGCCGTTCACCAGGAACTCCACCCGCGCATCGCTGAGGGGCGCGCCGCCGGCATCGGTGAGCCGGGCGTGCATCACGAAGGCATCGCCCACCGCCGCGCCCGCCGGCAGCGGATCCAGCGTTAGCTGGGTGGCGGCCACCGTCAGTTGCGTCGCCGCGGTCGAGGGCAGCAGGCCCGGCAAGCCGGTGAACTGGGCCTCGATCTTGTGCGCGCCGGGGGTGAGATCGCTGCGGATGCGCCACGCGGCGTCGCCCGCGGCGTTGGTCGCCGCTTCGCCGTCGCGCTTGCCGTCCACCAGGATCGCCACCACGCCGCCCGCGATGGGCTTGCCCGCGCCGTCGGTCAGGTGCGCCGTGACCGGCGCGCGCTCCCCGCTCTGCGAGGCGTCGGTGACGACCCGCACGGCCAGCGTGGTCGGCCCCACGTCGAACTGCGTGCCGGCCTGGGCGCCGATCAGGCCCGGCATGCCGTGGAAGATGGCCGCTACCTTATGCGAGCCCTGGACCGGCGCCTGGCGCACGCGCCAGGTGGCGTTGCCGTTGGCGTCCGTGGCGGCTTCGCCGTCGCGCACGCCGTCGATCTGGAACTCGATCACCGCGCCGCTGATCGGCTTGCCGGCGGCGTCGGTCAGGTGGGCCACGGTCGGGACGCGGGTGCCGCCCACCGCCGCCGGGTCCTGCTGCAGGGTGAGCTTGGTGACGCCGATCTCGACCTGGGTCGCGGCCCGCGACGCGACCAGGCCGGGCAACCCGGCGAAGGTGGCGTCGATCTTGTGCGCGCCCGCCGTGAGTTCGCGGCGGATATGCCAGGTGGCGTTGCCGTTGGCATCGGTGGCGGCTTCGCCGTCGCGGGTGCCGTCGGCCAGGAACACGATGGTCGCTTTCACCACGGGCTTGCCCGCGGCATCCACGAGGTGGGCCTCCACCTGCTGGCGCGTGCCGCCCGCGGCGGGCGCGGCCACCGGGCGCACCGTGAGCGTGCTGGCGCCCACCGCCCACTGGGTGGTGACCTGGGCCGGGAGGAGACCGGGCGCGCCGCGGAACACGGCGTCGACCTTATGGTTCCCGGCGCTCAGTTGCCCCTTGGGCACCCAGGTCGCGTCGCCCGCCGCATTGGTCGCCACCTGCCCGGCCTCCTTGCCGTCGACCAGGAAGTGGATCGGCATCTTGGCGATGGGCTGGCCGCCCGCGCTCAGGTGCGCGACGATGGCCGACAGGCCGCCGGCCCGGAACTCCAGCCGGGCGGCGCCGACGGCGACCTTCGTGGTCGCGGTGGCGCCGGCCAGCGCGGGCGACCCGGCAAACACGGCGGTCACTTGATGGTTGCCGGCGGCCAGACCGTCACGCAGGCGCCAGGTGGCGTTGCCCGATGCGTCGGTCAGCGCCTCGCCGTCGTGCTTGCCGTCCACCAGGAACTCGACCACGGTCTTGGCGACCGGCTGGCCGCCCGCCGTGGTGAGATGGGCGACGACCGGGATGCGGGTGCCGCCCTGCCCCGCATTGGCCGGCATCTGCACGGTCAGCTTCGTGCCGCCGACGCCGAGTTGGATGGTGGCCTGGGTGCCCAGCAGGCCCGGCAGGCCCTCGAACACCGCTTCGACCTTGTGGCTGCCCGCGGCCAGGGTCTGGCGCGTGCGCCACTCGGCGTTGCCGGCGGCGTCGGTGGCGGTGGCGCTGTCGGCTGTGCCGTCCACCAGGAACTTGATCAGGGCTTTGGCCACGGGCTGGCCGGCGCCGTTGGTGAGCCGGGCGGTCACGCCCGCGCCGCCCGTCTGCAACACGAGCTTGGTCGCGGCCACGGTCACTTGCATGCTGCCACGCGAGGGGCCGAAGTCGGCCTGGCCGTCGAACACGGCCTCGACCTTGTGCGTGCCGGCGGCCAGGTCGGCGCGCAGGCGCCAGGTGGCGTTGCCCGCCGCATCGGTCAGCGCTTCGCCGTCGCGGGCGCCGTCCACCAGGAAGTCCACGCTGGCCCCGGCCACGGGCTGGCCGGCGCCGTTGGTCAGGTGGGCCACGACGGGGATGCGCGACCCGCTCTGGCCCGCGGTCGAAGCCGCCTGGATGGTCACATTGGTGGCCGCGACGCCGATCTGCAGCGAGGCCCGCGCGGGCAGGTAGCCCTGTACGCCGTCAAAGACCGCGGTCACGGTGTGGTTGCCGACGCCGAGTTCGGTGCGCGGGTGCCACACGGCGTTGCCCGCCGCGTCGGTCGCCGTCTGGCCGTTCGGCTGGTTGTCGCTAAGGAAGGTGATCGACGCGCCGTTGATCGGCGTACCGGCGTCGGTGGTCAGGTGGGCGACCACGGGGGCCCGGCCCGCATCCTGGCCCGGCGCGGGCACGCGGGCGATGGTCAGCTTGGTGGCCCCGACGGCCAGCGCCGCGGACGCCTGCGAGGGCGTGAAAGCGGGCAGCCCGGCGAAGGTCGCCTGGATGGTGTGATTGCCGCCGGCCAGGGTGCCGTCAAAGCGCCACTGCGCCGTGCCGGTGCCGTCGGTGGCGGCTTCCCCGGCGCGCGTGCCGTCCACCGCGAAGGTGATCAGGCCGCCCTCGACCGGCTTGCCGGACGCGCTGGTCAGGTGCGCGGTCATCACGGCGCGGGTCCCGCCCGCCGCCAGGGCCGGCTGGATCTGCAGGTCCAGCTTGGTGCCTTCGACCACGAGTTGGGTCGACACCTGGGCGGGCAGCAGCGAGCCGACCTGGTACAACACCGCCTGGATATAGTGGGTCCCGGCGTTGAGTTCGGTGCGCAGGCGCCAGGTGGCGTTGCCGTCGGCATCAGTGTTGGCCTGGCCGTCGCGCTGGGAGTCGACGAAGAAGACAATGGTGATGCCGCCGATGGGTTCGCCGGTGCTCTTGGCCAGGTGGGCCACCACGGGCGCGTGCCGCCCGCTGTCGTGAGACACGGGCAGTTGGATCGTGAGCACCGTGGTCGTATGCTCGCTGCCCTTCTCGGGGCGTTGGCCGGCCTGGGCTACCCGCGCGCCGAGCACCGTCAGCAGCGCCAGCGCGAGTAGCAACAGAGGCGTGCGCAGCAGTTGCAGTCGATAGTTCATCGCTTACCATCCTTCCTCGAAGGCAGCTTGGCCGATAGCGATCGAATGTAGATCGAGCGCACCCGGAACCGCGCCCCAAACGCCGCCCAGGCGATCACCAGGGCGGCAATGACTAACGCCCCGCCGTAGGACAGTTCCAGAACGACCCGGCGCGGCCCGGCCAGGGTGCCCGCGGGCGGGTCCAGCGAAATAATTTGCGGCACCCGTGGCGCCTGGGCGAAATTGAACGCCTTGGCGATGCTCGTCGCCTGGGCGTCACGGGTGGCGAGCGGCTTCAGCCCGTAATTGTCCTCGATGAACTTGAGGATCGAGGTCACGTCATAGGTCGTGCTGTCGATCGCGCCCTTGCGCACGTACGGGCTGACGAGCAGGGTCGGCACGCGGAAGCCGTAGCCATAGGCGTCGACCTGCGGCGGCGCGACATGGTCGTACCAGCCGCCCCAGTAATCGTAGGTGAGGATGAATGCCGAGCTGTCCCAGGCGTCGCTCTTGACCAGCGTATCGACCAGGCCCTTCACGAAGCGCTGGCCGGCCCCGACATCGCCCGGCGGCTGCTCACTGGCGCCCAGCGGGGCGATGTAGGCCACGGCGGGCAGCGTGCCGTTGCGGACATCAGCATAGTAGGTGTTGAGATCGACGATGTGCCCGGCGAGCGCGGGGTCGTCGATGAAGCGGTCGAAGGCCAGCAGCGGCACGCGCACAATCTGCGTGTCGCGCGGGCCGTGCTCGCGGTGGCGGTAGGTCAGGCTGGCGTCGTAGTTCTGCACGTAGAATTTCCACGAGACGCCCGCGGCCTGCAAGCGGTCGAAGATGGTGGGCAGGTCGCCCCAGCCGGTGTCGGGCAACTGGTCGTTGGCGGCGCCGGGCGCCCCGGCCACCCAGTACATATGGTTGGTGACGCTGCCCGCCGCCGCCGCGCTGAAGAAGCGGTCGAACAGCAGGTACTCGTTCGCCAGGTTCCAGTAGTACTGGATGTCGGCCTGGTCGTAGTAGCCCATGACACTGGTGCCGGTCTTGCCCACCTGGCGGAAGGCGTTGATGAACCCGTCCATGTGGCCGGCGCGGTACTGCAACTGGAAAGTGTCCCGGATATTGGCGGGCGCCCGCAGCGCGGTGTCGGCCAGGTGGAACGGCTTCACGCAGTCCTTGTTGCTGCTGTCCAGGGGGTTGAGCGGCATGCAGACCCCGGCGGGCAGCCCGTTGGCGCCCGGATAGGTGCCGAAATAGTTGTCGAAGGAGTGCTGCTCCTGCATGAGCACCACCAGGTGCTGGATCGGGGTTTTGGCCTGTGCCGGATCAGGCGGCCCGGCGGCATAGCCGAGCGCGGGCGCGCCCAGGGTCAGGCTGAACGCCAGGAGCCCCAGGATGCAGCCGGCCATACGCAAGCGGCTCATGGATGCACCTCGTAGATGACGATGACGGGCGTCTGCGCGGTGCCGCCCGACGCCGTCGGGGCCGGCACCGTCTCGGTGTGGATCACGCGCCCCTGGTAGCGGTCGATATACTTCTGCAGCGATTGGGCGAAGAAGGGCGACCGCGTGGCCGAGAAGGAGTCCCAGACCAGGTACTGGATCTGGCTGGTGCGGATCTGCAGGTCCGGGTTGACAACCGGGTCATACGAGGGATTGCGCCGCAGCGGGTTCGGGCTGACCGAGAGCGCGTAGGCTTTGCGGTGGCCATAGAACTGCAGCACGTTCGCCATGGACGGGCCGATCGTGATCATCTGGGCGCCCTGCGGCACATTGTCGCGGATCCAGAGGCCGCTCTCGCGCCCGCCGGGGATGCCGCCGGTCCCCGCCATGTACACCTGGTCGCTGGACGCCTGGGCGGCATTCCAACTGGGCAGCAGGAGGGTCAGGGCCAGCACGATGACGGCGATGGCCTGGGCCCAGCGCAGCCCGAAGCGCCAGCGGCGCAGCGGGTTGAAGCGCCGGACGGTGAGGCTGCTCAGCGTCCGGGCGGCCAGCACGGCGAGGGCCGGGGCGATGGGCAGCAGGTACTGGAAGCCCTTGGTCGGCCACAACTGGAAGAAGACTACGGGCACGACGATCCAGGCCAGCAGCAGCTTTTCGCGCCAGGTGCGCTCGCGCCGCAGCATCCAGAGACCCAGCGCCGCGACCAGGATAACCAGCAGCCCCATTGCCACCGGCGTGTTGGTCAGGTAGAAATCCCAGTCATGGTTGGGGCGGCGGAACAACTGCCAGATCAGGTAGCTCTGCGCCGTCTTGGCGCCGCCGGCCAGGGCCAGCGAGACCGGGAAGGTGGCGATGAGCAGCACCATGCAGGCCAGCGCCAGGGCCAGGTCGCGGATGCGCACGCGGATCTCCGGCGACAGGGCCAGGAACGCGAAGACGGCGCCGGCCAGGATCATGCCCGTCTCTTTGGTCAGGAAGGTCAGCCCCAGCCCGACGCCGGTGGCGCAGAGCCAGGCGCCCCGCTGCGTCTTGGCGTACCGCGCCAGCGCATACAGCGTGAGCGTGGTGCAGAAGGTCATCGGCCCGTCGAGGAGCATCTGGCGGGTGACGATGACGTGATAGGGCATCAGGGCCAGCAACAGCGCGGCGAACACGCCCGCCCGCCGGCCATAGAGCAACGTGCCCAGTTGGTAGACCAGCACCACGGTCGCCAGGCCGATGATCACCGCCAGCAGCCGCCCGATCCAGTCCTCCACGCCGAAGCGGAAACCGATCGAGACCAGGAACTGGAACAGCATCGGGTGGGCGCGGAAGACCGGGAAGAACGGCTTCAGGCTGGGGTCGTCGATGATGCCCGCCGCCTGCCCGGCATACACCGCTTCGTCGGTGTTGAAACCCAACTGGTTGAATTGCCAGAGCCGCAAGCCGAGGCCCACCGCCATGGCCCCCACCAGGATCAGGCCGTCGGTGATGGCGGCAGCGGACACGGAGGCTTGCCAGAGCCGGACTCCGGACCGGGTATCGGACAACGAGTAGACTTTACTCATGGGCTACGCTCCCCTCTACAGGACGGCGACGCTACGGTCCATCAAAAGCGAGGGTGACGAACTTCGTCACTTGCCCGCGCGTCGCGTCGTTATTGGGACGGAAATAGGCGCCGGGGCACGGCTCCCCACTGCCCCCGCAGGTGTAACCGCTCACCACGCCATGCGCGGCCATGGCTTCGATATAGCGGAAGAAAGGCTGATCGACAGGCACATCCCGGAAGGTCGGCGGGTCCGGGGCGGGTAGCACATAGCCGCGCGCCAGCGCCAGGACCTTGCTGAGTTGACCGCGGGTAATGTTATGGGCCGGCCGGAAGTAGGGCCGGTTCAGGGGCGGCACACACGGCTCGCCCGGCCCGCCGCAGGTGTAGCCGCTGATCACGCCGTGGCGGGCGCCGGTTTCAATATATTGATAGAAGGTCGCGCCGCGCGGCACATCCTCGAACGTCGGGGTGGCCGGCGTGACCAGGGTCCACCCGGCGGCGTTGACGGCCATTTTCAGCAACTGCCCGCGCGTCACGTCGGCGATAGGCCGGAAATAGAAGCCGGGACACGGCTCATTGGGCGCCCCGCAGGAGTAGCCGGACACATAGCCGTGACAGGCCATCCAGGTGATATAGGTATAGAAGGGATCGCCGGCGCCTACATCGTTGAAGTTGAAGACACAGGCCGGTCCGGCGGTGGGCGTTAAGGTCGGCCCCGCGGCGGGCGTTCCGGTCGGGATCTGGGTGGGCGTGCGCGGCGGCGTGGCCGTGTGGACCGGCGTAGCCGTGCGCGCCGGCGCATTGGTCGGCGTGTTCGTCGGTGTGCCGGTCGGCGTATTCGTCGGCGTGTTCGTCGGCGTGCTCGTCGGCGTGTTCGTCGGCGTGTTCGTCGGCGTGGGCGTATCGGTCGCCGTCGGCGTGCTGGTGGGGGTCTGCGTGGGCGTGCGCGTCGCCGTGGGCGTGCGCGTCGGCGTCGGCGGGAAGGCGCCGGGGAAGTCATACGTCTGGACATCGAACGTGCGGCCCAGCTCGTCGGTGGGAGCCACCGTGACCTGGGTGCCGTTCACCGACACCAGCAGGTAGTGGAACACCTGGGTGAGCGAGGTGGGCACCGGGGCCGCGCCGCAGGCATAGCCCTGGCCCGCGCCGCCGTTGGCCGAATAGCTCCAGCCGAGGCCATACGCGTCGGTCGGGCTGCAGCCGATACCGGCCCCGATGGGCTCCACCTTGGCTCCCCCGCCACCGGTGATATAGCTAATCAAGCCGGTTGCCCCCGACGGGATATTGCGCTGATAGACATGGGCATGGCCGTTAAACACGATGTTAACGCCATGGCTGCTCAAGAGTCCTTCTAGCCTGCTCGCGCCCTGCAGGAACGTGTCCGACGTTTCGGTGCTGTTGTCGGAATACAGCGGGTAGTGCCAGAAGGCGAATTTCAAGCCGGTCGGATGGGCGGCCAGGTCTTGCGCCAACCACTGATATTCGTCGGTGCTGGGCCGCCAGTGATAGTCATAATCGTTTTCATAGGGCGTGGCCGAGCCGATGTTAAAGTCGCTCCAGCTCGCTTCCAGCACATAGAACCGGGCGATGCCGGCATCGAAGGCATACCACGCGCTGGGATAGTTGCCCGGCTGGGTCCCGTTGAGGCAACAATACATCTCCCGTTCATAGCGCCCGCCCGAGCCGGCCACGGCCTGGTCCTGCGGCCAGTTCACGAAATGCGGGTGCAGGGGATCGGCCCGGTCGAAGCCGTGATTGCCGATAGTGGGAAACAGTGGGATGGTCGCGCCGGCGCGGGTCCAGAAATTCGGCCCGAAGACGCCGCTCAGGCCCGCGCCGTGCTGGACCAGGTCGCCGTAGTTGGTCTGGCTGCCACCCGGATAGCCGTTATCGCCGGTGGTGAGGGCAAACCGCGCCCCGCTGGCGGCGATGCGCGCCATCACGTTGGCCTGGTGCGAGTTGTTGCCGTTGTCGTCCACGCTGCCCCAGTCGCCGAACACGGCGAACGAGTAGGGCGTGTAGCTGCCCGCGGGCACCTGCGTGCGGAAGCGCGGCGAGGGGTCCGAGCCGAGCAGGTTCGTGTTGTCCAGGTACACGCGGTAGCAGTACTGGGTGTTGGGAGTCAGCGTGAGCGTCGCCTGCCATTGGTACTCGGTCTCGCTGTTGACGGTGATCGTGGTACTAATGGCTGCCATGCTGTTGGCGGTACACAACTCATCGTCCACCTCGCCCCAGGTGACGCTGCCGGTGGTTTCCGCGGTATCGGTCGCCCAGTTGACGGTGGCATAGTTGCCCACCAGATCGGTCAGGTAGGGATAGCGCCGCAGATGCGAACTGTAGGCGGCGGGCCGGGATGGGTCGGGCGGCAGGGTGGCACCGTCGGTCGCGACGGGTGCATCGGGCATCCGCGCGCCGGCGGCGGGCGTGGGCGCCGAGGCATGGCCGGCCACATCCAGCGCCACCAGCGTATAGGTGTATGCTATGATCGGTTGCACCTGGGTGTCCACATAGCTCAGCGTCCCCACTTTGACCGTGGTCAGCACCCGGCCGTTGCGGTAGATACGGTAGGCTGTCACGTCGGTATCGTCGTTCGCCGGGTACCAATCGAGCAAGATGCCCCCGGCGGTCGCCGTGGCCGTCAGGCCGTCGGGCGGCGTGGGCGGCTGGGTGTCGGGAGTGGCAGGCAGCGGTGGAGTCTGCACGTCGACCGTCTCCGGTGCGGCCAAGCCGGCGCTGCCGAGCGCGGCGATGCGGTAGCGATACCGGGTCGCCGGGCGCACGGCGGTGTCGGCATAGGTGCGCGTGCCGGCGTCCACGGTGGCGAGCAGCTGGTCGTCGCGCCACAGGCGGTAGCCGGTCACGCGCGCCGTGCCCAGCGCGACGGACCATGACACGGCGATCTCCCCGACGCTGACCGCGATTGCGGTCAGGTCGAGGGAACGCGCCACAGGCGGCTGTGCGATTGGGTTTACGTTAGCGCCTTGTACTTGGTCGACGCTGACTAAGCTACAAATTGCGATGACAACGGCACAGCAGATGCGGCGGGCATGGAATGAGAGCATGACGGGCAGGTCCTTACCGCGGTTGCCGCTCAGGCAGTCACCGTCGCTGTATCCCCACTGGCCTCGATGACCGGCTCGCGCCGTTCGGTGGGGAGGTTCACCAGAGCGGAGATCCGCTCCGCCCAGTCCATGGTCGTGCTGCGCAGCAGGGTCGTCGGGCACGGGTCGAGCGCTTGCTGGACGATGCTGCGTTCGATCTGCTGCAGGTTGCTGGTGGTGGAGCCGTACAGGAACTCCTTGATCGCGGGGTAGGGCGGGAAGCCGTAGGCATCTTCACAGTTGGTCATGAGGATGTCGAGGGCCTCGGCGTTCTCCAGGATCTGGTTGCCCTCGCCGCCGCGCTGGATGACGAACATGCCGGCCAGCCTGGCTTCGGGGGTCACTTTGACGCTCGGCACCAGCCGCTGCACATGGTACTTGGGCGGCGGCACCAGGAACTGGATGATGGTGTTGATGGTGGCGACGGGCAGCTTGGTCTGCGTGAGCAGGAAGGCGAACCGCCGGCCCGAGCGCGAGTGAATGCGGCTCTGGAAGGGCAGCACCAGTTGCTCGCCGCGGGTCAGCAGCGCCGAGTTGATCGCCTTCACCGTGTGGAAGCTGATGGTGAGCGGCTTCGGATAGGACAGCACCCGGCCGTTGGGAGCCAGCAGCGTCAGGTCGTCCGACAGGAACGCGGTCCGGTCGACGGTGCGGCGCTGGCGCGCCAGGATCTTCAACATGGTCGTGGTCTTGCCGGTGTCGGTGCGGGCCGTGACCAGGTAGGCGTCCGTGCCCACCGCGATGCAGGCGCCGTGGATCAGGGCATAGCCCTTCTCGACGAAGGTCCAGCGCAGGATCGGCTCGACCACGTTGGTGTAGAGCACGTGCGGCGAGTGGCGCAGGATCGGGGAGGCCAGCACGTCGATGGTGTCGCCCATGGTGATGTCCATGCCGAAGCCGAGCACACCCAGGCTCTCCGTGTAGCGCAGGTGCCGGGCGGCGCCGGTGGGCGTGGCTTCCTGCTGCTTGCGGGCGCGGGTCACGTTGCCGATGCGCACGCGGATCGTCGGGCTGGGGCTGGCCATGCTGGTCATGAAGCGCTCCAGTTCCGGCAGCCAGACCTCAGAATAGACGGTGACGATGCCGTGGATGTTGTAGTTGAACGGGCCTTCCAGGTGCTTTTCCCGCGCGCCCTGTGCCCAGATCAGCCGGTCGGCCAGCGTATAGCGCAGGGCCATGAGCGCGCCGAGCGAGATGATGTTGGACAGGATATAGAAGATACCCAGGCGGTCGGTCAGGAGATACATCAGCGGCCCGCGCAACAGCAGGGCGGCGTTGTTCATGACCAGGAACATCGCCAGGCGCGCCCAGCGGGATTGCCCGGCCCGGCGGTCGGAGAACACCCAGCCCTCGGTCAGGGCGAAGTTCCAGAGCGTGGACCCCTGCGTGGCGAGGACGGCGGACCAGAGGTAGAACACGCCGAGCGTCTCGGTCGCCAGTGCGAGCAAGAGCGTGTTCACCAGCAGGCCGCTCAGCCCGATGATGAGGAAGCGCAGGAAGCGCAGCGCGTCGTCGTTGAAGCGCAGCCGGCAGAGATGGGCCAGGTAGCGCCCCCCCTCGCGCAGCGACGCCTTGCTTTTGCCGGCGAACCGTTCGCCAAAGGTGAAGCCCACCTCGCTGACCCGCAAGTGCGGGGTGCGCACCAGGATTTCCAGCAGAATTTTGAACCCGTGCGGGCGAAGGGCGTCGATGGGCAGTGTTGCTTTCCGCACCAGGAAGAACCCACTCAGCGGATCGCTAACATTTTGCAGCCGGCCGGGGAACATGATGCGCGCGGCGGTAGACGATACGTTGGAGAGCGCGGCCCGCATGCGCCCGAAGCTGCCGATGCTCCCCTCTTGCGTGAAGCGACTGGCGATCACCAGGTCGCTGTTCTTCTCTTGCGCCTGGGCAAACAGCCGGGGCACCAGCTCGGGCGGATGCTGCAGATCGGCATCCATCACGCAGGCCCACGGGGCGCCCGCGTTCGCCAGGCCGATAACCACCGCGCCGCCCAGGCCGTCGGTGCGTTCCCCAGGAGGGCGATGAATCAGCAGGATGCGGCTGCGCGCGTGCTCTTGCGTGGCCTTGATGGCCGCCACGGTCTCATCATCGCTGTCGTCGACGAAGACGATTTCGAGCGCGACATCCGGCATGGCTCGCTCCAGCCGGCTCACGAGCTGCTCGATATTCCCCGCCTCGTTCCTGGTCGGAACGATCACCGAAAGCCCGGGCTGTGCGTAATGGGCTACCGCGGCAGGCGCCTTAGTATCAGCCCCTATATCGACAAAGGGGCGGTGGAGAACTTCTATCTGAAGGGCCATACTATGCTCCTCTCTCTCTACGGCGTAGGAAAGGGGCACAAGTGGACCAATGCCTGAGCAGGTGAGGACGATACGCGGAATGTGCTCAGGGAGAGGCCAACGTGCTCCAACAAACGCGACATACCCGGTTGCTGTGTTATTCTCGCTTTAGCGTCGTAAGCGTGAATAGGACGATACGAATTCACTCCTTTCCTGGCCGATTTCGGTAGCGCGTTCTTATCCGGAACTCGATCGGTCCACCTCACGGGCACAAGCGGCTCCGGTGCACGGCGCATCGGAGGGCCGGCGGGGCGTTCGGCGAGTCCAAGTCCGGAACGCATCGCGGCGCGGGCGAACGATCTTTAACCGTTTGCTAATGTTGTGTTAATACTCGGACGTTATGCTGTGATGTGTGGCGTTTCAGTTAATCGGTGCTTCCCAAGATATAAGCCCGACAACACCCCAAAACATGTAGTGGGTGAGTACCGAATTAAATTCGGACGTGTATTCGAGAGGGTCCCGTGGGGCATTAACAGAAGCGGCCGTCGTTAATGCCAGGCGAAATATGGGGGTGGGCGTGGTTCCGATCACCCCATGTAAATAATGCGCCCTACCATCTCGACATTGAGGGGTGGAGAACTAACACTTACCAATTCGTGCCGAACCAGTAAGGAATAATCATATTATAGGCAGACTTGGCGGCCCGAGCAATAGTTTTGTAGCGCAAAATAGCAAATGTGAACGGACTGTAAGCGTTAATCGGGGTCCTATATGTCTATTTTTTCAGAATTTGACGCTGTGTAGTTATGAATATAGGACTCGCGGGCGGCAAAAATTGGTAGTAATCACACCCCGAAATTCCACGAATGTCGCTATAGCAAATCGTTTTGCCAGAGCAGATTACTGCTGCGAATCGCCTGAAAGAGGGGGCGCTGCGATCGGCATGGGAGCAGGCCGGGCAACGAGGGCGGGAGAGGAATCCTAAGACCGGGGCGGGCCGGGGGGCATGGGAGCGGGTTGCGGGCCGTGATTACAGCCCGCAACCCTGGGCGGGGGCGGCCTTACGGCCCGCCGTAGCTGAGGCTGACGAACTTGGTGACCTGGCCGCGCGTGGCCGAGCTCGCCGGCCGGAAATAGGCGCCGGGGCAGGGTTCGCCGCTGCCCCCGCAGGTATAGCCGCTGACGATGTCGTGGGCGGCCATGGCCTCGATATACGGAAAGAACGGCTGACTGCGCGGCACATCCTTGAAGGTGGGCTGGGCCGGGTTCGGCAAGCTGTAGCCCCGCGCCAGCGCGAGCACCTTGCTCAACTGCCCCCGCGTGATGCTCGCCCCCGGCCGGAAGTAGGGCCGGGCCAGCGGCGCCGTGCACGCTTCGCCCGGCCCCCCACACGTGTAGCCGCTGATGATCCCGTGCCGCGCCGCCGTTTCGATGTACTGGTAGAACGGGCTGCTGGTCGGGGTATCTTCAAAGGTGGGCACGATGGGGTTGACCAGCGGCCAGCCCGCCGCCAGCACCACCATCTTCAGCAGTTGCCCCCGCGTCACCGTCGCGTTCGGGTGGAAGTACAGCCCCGGACAGGGGTCGCCCGGCCCGCCGCAACTGTAGCCGCTGATGTAGCCCCGGCAGGCCATCCACGAAATATAGGGCGCGAACGGCTGCCCGGCGCCCACGTCCCGGAAGCTGATCGCGCAGGTGCCTCCGCCCGGCGTCGGCGTCGGCGTGGGAGCGGGGGTAAAGTCATACGAGCGCACGTCAAAGGTGTGACCGAGCGAGTCGGTGGGGGCCACGCGGACCTGATAGCCGTTCACCGTCACCAGCAGGTAGTGATGCACCTGGCTGTCATCGGTGGGCGGGATCGCGCTGCCGCAGGCACTGCCGCGGGCGTTGCTGTAGCTCCAGCCGATCGCGTAGGCGTCCAGCGCGCTGCACCCCAGCCCGCCCACCGGCACGACATCGCCGCCGCCGCCGCCGGTGACATAGCTGACCAGGCCGTTGACCGCCTGGTTGCGCTGGTAGATATGGGCATGCCCGCTGAAGGCCAGGCGCACGCCGTTGCGCGCCAGCAGCCCCTCTAAGCGGCTGCTGCCCTGCAGATACGGGTCGCTCGGCTCGGTCGAATCATCGGAGTAGAACGGGTAGTGCAGGAAGGCGAACTTGAGCGTGCCCGGATAGGCG
>DASSGZ010000721.1:0-14887 GCA_035693165.1 Chloroflexia bacterium
GCCGGCCCGGCTTTCCAGCTACCGGTGGCGGCGTGCCCGGCCCGTGAACGGGCGGGCTAGCGCTACAAAGCGCGCCTGCGCGGGCTGGAGCTATCTCCCTTGCCCATACTTCGTCTTCCCGTCTTTACTTAGCACTCAGCAATGTGCTACGCACCGCTGCGCGACCAGCATTCAGCACTCTGGTATAATGGCGCCATGTCCACTTTGCTTCCCGCGGGATTGCGCGCCCGCATCAAACCGTATGCCGCCGCCGCCATCAGCCGCTGCTGGGTGGCCTGGTTTCGCTTCCGCCTGGGCCGCCGTGTGCAGTTCGGGCGCAACTTCGAGACGAACGGCCGCCTGGTCATCCGCGGGCCGGGGCGCGTGGTCTTCGGCGACGACATCAAAGCCTGGTGCCACGCCGAAAAGAACGTCTTCATCACCTATACGCCCGATTCGCGTATCGAGATCGGCAGCGGCACCCGGCTCAATGGGGCGGGTATCATGGCCTATACGACCGTGCGCGTGGGGCCGCGCTGCATCCTCGGCTCGACGGTCATCTTCGACAGCGACTTCCATCCGCTGGACCCGGCCCGGCGCCATGATCCCGCGGCGCCCGTCTCGACGCGGCCGATCACCATCGAGCAGAATGTCTGGCTGGCCGGGCAAACGGCAGTGCTCAAAGGCACGTGCATCGGGGAGAATTCGGTGGTGGCGTTTCGCGCGGTGGTCTCCAGCGACGTGCCGCCCAACGTAGTGGTGGCGGGGAACCCGGCGCGCATCGTCAAGCGGTTTGACGGCGCGCCGGCAGGCGAGTTAACGGATCAGCCGGGCGCGTAGGCCCGTGTTGCGCGTGCCCGCCATCGATGTGGCGACCGCCCGCGCGACCGCCTCGCGCTCGCCCGCCAGCACCACCAGCCGCCGCGCCCGGCTGATGCCGGTGTAGAGCAGGTTGCGCTGCAACATGCGCCCGTGCTGGCGCAGCAGCGGCATGACCACGACGGGATATTCGCTGCCCTGGCTCTTGTGCACCGAAATCGCGTAGGCGTGGGTTAGCTCGTCGAGTTCGGCGAAGGCGTAGGTCGCGGTCCATTCGTTGTCGAACAGCACCCGCACCTGCTGCTCGGCCAGGTCGATCTGCACGATGCGCCCGATGTCGCCGTTGAACACCTGGCGCTCGTAGTCGTTCACCACCTGCATCACCTTGTCGCCTTCGCGGAAGACGCGGCTGCCGTAGTGGCGTTCGTTGCGCGCGGGCGACGGCGGGTTCAGCCGCTCCTGCAACTGCACGTTGAGCGCGTCCACCCCCGCCGGCCCCTGGTACATTGGCGCGATCACCTGGATGTCCTCGAAGGGATCGAGGCCGTAGCGCTGCGGCAACCGCCGCACGGCCAGGTCCACCACCAGGTCGCAGCATTCGTCGGGCCGGGCGACAGGCAGGTGGTAGAAATCGGTGAAGCCTTTCAGGCGCGGCGGCTCGCCCGCGTTGATCAGGTGGGCGTTCGCCACGATGCCGCTGCTCTCGTCCTGGCGGAAGATGGTCGTCAGCTTGACGACCGGGACGGCCTCGCTCGCCAGCAGATCCTGCAGCACGTCGCCTGGCCCCACCGAGGCCAACTGGTCAGGGTCGCCGACGAGTAGCAGATGGCTGCCCGGCGGCACGGCGCGCAGTAGCGCCTGGGCCAGCAGCAGGTCCATCATCGAGGCTTCGTCCACGATCACCATGTCGGCGTCGAGTACGTTGCCGCGCTGGTATTCGCCGCTGGGCAGCGGACGCAGGTCGAGCAAGCGATGGATGGTGCGCGCGGGCGCGCCGGTCGCCTCGGTCAGCCGCTTGGCCGCCCGTCCGGTGGGCGCAGCCAGCACGACGCTATGCCGCCGCGCCTGCAACAGCTTGATCAGCGCGCGCAGTGTGGTCGTCTTGCCGGTGCCCGGCCCGCCGGTGAGGATCACCACGCGCTGGGTCAGCGCCAGCCGGACGGCCTGTTGCTGGCGCTCGGTCAGCGCGCACAGGCCCGGCTCCTCGCGCTTCAGGTAGCCCAGCGCCCGGCCCCAATCCACCCGCGCGAAATCGGCCAGCCGGTCCTCGCCCGCCGTCTGCAGAGCACGGATCGCCCCGGCCACGAACAACTCGGCCTGGTAGAGCGCGCCGGGGTAGACCACCGGCATACCGTCCGGCCCCGGCTCGACGGCGACTTGCTCATCGCGCACCATGTGCGGCAGGACCGCGGTGACAGCTTCCACCGGCAGGCCCAGCAGGTGGGCAGCGCCCGTGAGCAGGGCGTCCTGGACCACCCAGGTATGGCCCTGGTCGCTCGCCTCACCCAGCACATGCTTGATCCCGGCCTCGATGCGGGGCGCGCCGTCCACCGGCAGCCCCACGCGCTGGGCCAACTGGTCGGCCACGGCGAAGGAGACGCCGAAGACTTCTTCGATCAGCCGGTAGGGCTGAACGCGCACGACCGCCACCGCGTCGTCGCCGTAGCGCTTGACGATGCGCAGCGCCAGCGCGACGGGCAGGCCCTGGGTTTGCAGGAACTCCATCAGGTCTTTGAGCGCGGCTTGCTCATGCCAGGCGGCGGCGATAGCCTGGGCGCGCGCCTTGCCCATGCCGGGGATGCGCAGGAGTTTTTCGGGGCTGCGTTCGAGGACTTCCAGTGTGTCGAAGCCGAAGGTGTCGACCAGGTGTTCGGCCCACACCGGCCCCACGCCCTTGAGCAGGCCCGAGCCGAGATATTTTTTGAGGCCGGGGATGGTGCCCGGCATAAGCGCCTGGTACTGCGCGACCTGGAACTGCCGGCCATACTGCGGGTGCTGCTTCCACGACCCGGCCAGGCGCAGCGTCTCGCCGGTATGCACGGTCGGCATGGTGCCGGCGATGGTCACAGGGGCTTTCTGCCCGGCGACGTGCAGGCGGGCCACGGTCCAGCCGTTGGCCTCATTCTGGAAGGTGATGCGCTCCAGCGTGCCCTCGATGGTCTCCAGGTCCAGCGCCTGGGGCGGGGGCGCGGTCTCGACGCGGGCGACGGCCGCACGCCAGCGCGCCCCGGCGGGCACGGGGGCTTCCGTGGCGGCCAGGGCGTTTGCGCCTATCGATTGGGGTTCACGTGTAGCCATGCGTCACTATCTACGATCCCGACGCGGAGACGAGCCTCTTCGCTGCGCTCAGAGTGACAATTCCTCGACAGGGGCGGCGCGCCCACGCCGCGCCGCCCCCCACGCGCCTTAGAAGGGCAACCCGTCGGCGTCGTCCGCCGGGGCGACCACGGTCAGCGCCTCGCGGCGGCTGTAGCCGGCGCCTGCCCCGTTGCCGTTGCCGTCCTGCTTGGAGTCCAGGATCAGCATCTCATGGGCGATGACTTCGGTCTTGTAGCGCTTCTGGCCGTCCTGCTCCCAGGTCCGCGTCTGCAGCCGGCCCTCGATGTAGACCTGGCGGCCCTTGGTCAGGTACTGGTTGCAGGTCTCGGCCAGCTTATCCCAGGTAACGATGGTGTGCCAGTCGGTCTCTTCCTGGGCCGTGCCGTCCGCCGCCTTGGTCATGCGGTTGGTCGCCAGCGTGAAGGTGGTCACCGCCGCGCCCGACGCGGTATAGCGCATCTCCGGATCTTTGCCCAGGCGACCGATCAGGCTGACTTTGTTCAACGTCCTCGACATGTCTTTACCTCTCTCTTTCTAAGCTCATCACACAAAACGTGGCTCAACACTACTTCATAGATCTTGATATGTCTCAGGACCGCCAGAGGCGGCAACGGGCCTCATCCGGTGCGCGTGGGTCGCTCGTAACGAGGCGCCGGGGACTCGGCCGCGACCCGGCCCGGCCGCTCGGCAGCGGGGCGAGTCGGCGCGGCGGCGACGATCGGCGGATTGGTGCGGGGCGCCGCCGCGGGCCGGTCGGCGGCAGGCGGCACCACAGTCGGGCGCGGCGGCGTGCTGCGGGGCGCCGGGGCCTCTTTAGAGGCAGGCCCGGCGGGCGGCACGACCCGCAGCGGCGGATTCGCGCTCCGCGCGGCGGGCGTCGCCACGCGCTCATCGTCTTCGGGCGCGGCGGCCACCGGCAGGCGGCGTTCGGCACGCCCGGCCAGCTTCTCCTGCACCTCGCGCACCTTCTCGGCGATGATGCGGTGATGGTGCGCCGTCTCGTAGGCGTGGAGATAATCGGCCACCGTCAGCATGATCTTCATCATGTCGGCTTCGGGCAGGCGCATCGATAGCTTGGAAGCCGGCTCGCCCTTCGGCTGCACGGCGCCGTTCGGCGTGCGCAGCCCCGGCCCGTTGGCGATGGTGATGCGGTACGGATAGCGTGCGAACCGGCCATCCTGGCCGGGATCCCAATCGATGACCAGCGTGCGGCTCTCGACCGCGCCGTCCCGGTCGCTGCCGCCAAACTTCTCGAACCGCCCGCGGTCGAGCACGTCCTTGAACTGCCGGCTGGTCACGAGGTGCGTGAGGAGCCGCACGTCGTCCACATCCAGCCAGGCGCTGGCGATGCCCGTTTGCCGGCCGGTGCTCTGGTCGTAGCCGGCCACCTCGATTTTGACCTTCTCGATGCGCAGGGCGTCATACACGTTGAGGAAATTCTTGTTCGTTGCGTAGACGTAAATCTCGGGCGAGACTTTCGTGCCCCGTGGATGCTCTTCCATATGCTGCTCCTTGCTTATACGATCTCAGTCTGTCTTGACAGTTCTTTTCGCGCGGTGCCGCCCTAGCCTCAGGCGGCGGAATCCAGGAACCCGCAAGCACGCAGAACGGCGACGTGCTCGCATTCACTGGCGGGGTCGGCGGCCCGGCAGCCACAGGTGCAATGGATGCCGCCGGGGGCACGGGTATCGACGACGGCCACTGCCTTCTCGTTGCTGTTCGCCCCACGCTCCAGCAGAAACACGCCATGCCGCCCCACGATGCGCAGATGCACCAGCGGCGGCGCCTGCTCCGCCGGGGCAGCCCCGTCGGGCGGGTCCATCGGAGCATCGGGCCGCAACAGCGTCAGCGATCCTCGCTTCTTCATCCTGTCCTCCTCACGGCAATGCCGCATGCCGGCGGTGTCTGCGGTCTTTAGAACAAATGTTCCTCTCACATTATAGTACAGTTGTTCTATTCTGTCAATAATCAAAAAAGCGGAAAGGCGATTGCGAGGGCTGGAGGCATGGGGTAGAATGGACAGGCAAGCGATTCCGGAGCCGATTGCCAACCGGCCCGGTGAACGGCTTGCGCTGTAGGGGTCTGTTTGAAACCGGCCCGCGTCCCTGGCCGGCGATGTAGGGGCCGGTTTGAAACCGGCCCGCGCTTGCGGCGTTACGGATTGCGACGGTAGGGGAATCGATGGGCAGCGCGATTTTCGGGTGGCTGGTGGTGGTCCTGATCGGGATCGAGTTCGGCGTCGTCGCCTACCTGCGGCGCGACCGCTACCCGCGCTTCCTGTTCAGCACCTGGGCGCCGGCGCTGTACCTGGCGATGATCGCGGCGGATTTTTTGCTGGCGGCGCTGCTGTCGGCCCTGCTGGGCGCTCCCACCGAGGACGTAAGCAACGGGCGCACGACGTTGCTGACGGTCGCCCTGGTCGCCGGGCTGCTGGCCGGGGTGATCGCCCTGCTGACCCTCTTCTTCCAGTGGGTGCTGCGCACGAATATCACCGACCCGCCGGAGTAGACCCGGCCTGCGGCGATCAGTTCACCGCAGTTGATATTAGTCTGATTCCTGGCGCTCTTCGCGCCTGGGCGGTGGATAATACGCGTCTATAAGGGAAGGCAAGCGACCTGGTTTGGCACAAGAATCAGACATTAAGATGAAGCAGCAACAACGCACTATATGGGCCGGATATGCTGCCGCCGCCTGGGCACTGGTGTTCGCTGGGGTGAGCTTCTACTGGGGGCTGGGAGGAACGCTAGGGCTTGCCACTCTCGGGCGCGAGATCGAGCAATTGGCGCTTGCGCGTGACCCCACGACGGTCGCAATTGGGGGCTGGGGCGCCGGCGCCGCGAAGGTCCTGGCCGCCCTGGTAGCTCTTGCGCTGGTGCAGCCGTGGGGCCGCTCCATACCCTTCCAGGTGCGGCGTATTGCCGCGTGGATAGTGGGTCTGCTGCTGGTGGTGTACGGAATCGCCAACTTCGTCCAGCACGGCCTCATGGCCGCCGGGATCATCCCGATCCCGGCGTCTTTCGGGGCAGAAGCACTGCCGTGGCATCTGCTGGTGTGGAATCCGTGGTGGCTGGCAGGCGGCCTGCTGTTCGTCGCCCTGGCCTGGTACGCGACAGGCGACTTGCGCCCGCAAGATTCATAGACTAAGAAGCCCGGCGACGCAACATGCGCAGCGCCTGGCCGAGTTCGGCGGCGTGGAAGACGCGCGCCACGGCCAGGTAGATCCCGCCCCCGACCAGACAGCCGATCCCCAGCACCAGCGCCGTAGCGACCTTCTGCCCGGCGGTGTCGCCCGGATAGGCCCAGATATTGGTGGCGAGGAACGGCACCAGCGGCCAGAGCACCGCGGCCATCAGCGCCGCCCCCAGCAGGCTGACCCCGAAGGCGCGCAGCGCGGCCCGGTCGAACACCCCTTGCAGCTTGCGGCGCAGGAAGAACAGCAGCCCGGCCAGTTCGACCGTGGTGGTCGCGGCCAGGCTCAGGGCCAGCCCGGTGTGCTGCATGTGCAGCCCGATCGCCAGCGCCCAACTCAGGCCCATGTTCAGCGCCACCGTGGTGATGGAGACAATCACCGGGGTGCGCGTATCGTGCAGCGCGTAGAAAGCGCGGGTGAGCAGTTCCACCACCGAGTAGGAGAGGAGGCCCCAGGCGAACCAGCCTAGCGCCGCCGCTACCAGTTCGGTCGATCCCTGGTGGAACGCGCCGAACTGGAACAGCAGCCCCACGATCTGGTAGCGCAGCAGGCCCAGGATCACCGCCGAGGGCAGCGTGAGGAAGACCAGCGTGCGCAGCCCGCCGCCCAACGTCGTCCGCATCGCGTCGAGGTCGCCGCGCGCCACCTGCGCGGTCATGGTGGGGAAGAGCACGGTCGCCAGGCTCATGGCGAAGACGCCATAGGGCAACATCATCAGCAGGTAGGCGTAATTGAACGCCGACAACTGGCCTTCGGGCAGGAACGAGGCCAGCGACGTGACGACGACGATGTTGGCCTGGAACGCCGCCTGCCCGACGATGCGCGGCCCCATCAGCCGCCCGACCTGCCCGGCCCCCTCGTCGTGGATGTCGAGATGGAAGGGCCGGTATTGCATGCCCGCACGCACCAACCCCGGCAACTGCACCAGGAAGTGCAGCGCCGCGCCGATCACCACGCCGAGCGCCAGCCCGCGCACGCCCCACAGCGGCGTCAGGAACAGCGCCCCGGCGATGATCGCGCCGTTATAGGCGATGGGCGCCAGGGCGGGCAGGGTGAAGCTGTGCCGCGCGTTGAGGATGCCCTGCGCCCAGCCGCCCAGGCCGAGGAACAGCGGCGACAGCAGCATGATGCGCGTCAATTCCACCGTGGCGGCCTGCTTCTCCGGTGCCCAGCCCGGCGCGATGATCAGCGCCACCAGCCACGGGGCCAGCAGGCCCAGCACGATGCCGCCAAGCGACAGCAGCACCACCGAGGCGTTAATCATCGTGCTGGTCAGCCGCCACGCCGCCGCGGTTTTCTGCTGTTCCAGCAGGCCGGAAAAGACCGGGATAAACGCCGAGCCGACCGCGCCGCCGATGATCAGCAGGAACAGGGTATCGGGCACGCGGAAGGCGGCGATATACGTGTCGAGCGCGTCGGAGGTGCCGAAGTGGGCGGCGATCACCTGGTCGCGGAACAGGCCCAGCAGGCGGCTGATGATGAACGCACCGCCTACCAGCGCCGTTGCCCCGGCCAGCCGCCGGGCCGTGGGGTGCCGGGCGGGCGCGGGCGGCGCGGCGGCCTCCGCCGGCAGGTCGCGGGTGTCGAGCCGGCGGGCGGGCATGCGCGGCGGCACGGCGAGGTCGCCCGCCGCAGCCGGCTCTTCCGGAGGATCGCCCGCCGGGATCGCGGGCGGAGTGCGCCTGGTCACTTGCTTTTTTTGGTCCTGTCGGCTATAATAACTGTCGGACCTGCCGCGGGCAGGTTTGGTTATGTTGCGCCCTGATGGGTCGCCGGCGCTTCTGTTTGCGGCGGCTGGGCTATCCTCAGTTCACCCTGGTGAACCGGCGGTAGGCCACCCCCCGCAAGCAATCCTGGTCCACCGTCGTGGCGCGCAGCTATTATAACGGAAAGCCCGATCAAGTTACAGCAAACCCGCAGGAGGATACATCGCATTGGCTAACATTAAATCGGCGATCAAGCGCATTCGCGTCGCAGAGCGCAAGCACGCCCGCAATCGGCCGGTCCGCAGCGCGCTCAAGACCTATGTCGGCAAGGCGCGCCGGGCCATCGACACCGGCAACACCGAGACCAGCGCCGCCACTGTGGTCACGGCGATCAGCGCGCTCGACAAGGCCGCCGCCAAGGGGATCATTCACCCCAACAACGCGGCCCGCCGCAAGTCGCGGCTGATGGCGCGCCTGAACAAGGCCGCCTCCGCGCCGCCGCCCGCGCCCACGACCACGCGCAAGGGCCGCTAAGTCGCCGCCAATCGGCACGGGCGCGTGATCCTCGATCACGCGCCCGTGCCGGCTTTCGGGCCCGGATGCCGGGGGTAGCATGCACGCCACGCGGATCGCCCTGGATATTACCCCGCTGCAAAACGGCCACCGCTTCCGCGGCGTGGGCCGCTACACCCGCCACCTGGTTGCCGCCCTGGCCGCCCTGCCCGGCGACGAGATCGTCTACCTGCTGGCCTACCGCGCCCCGCTGGACCTGCCGCCGCTGCCGCCTCGCTTCCGGGTGCGCTATCTGCCGCGCTTCGCCCGCCTGGGGCGCGCCGCCGCCCTGCTGTCGCACCAGGTCGCCCTGCCGCGGCTGCTGCGCCGGCTCGATGTGGACCTGTTCCATGCGCCCTGCCTCAGCCACGACCCTTCGGTGCCCGGTCTGCCGCTCTACCCGCCGGTGCCCACCGTCGTGACCATCCACGACCTGCTGCCGCTACACTACCCGGCGCCACTGCTCGCGCCCTGGCGCAAACGCGCTTTCTACCACCGCCAACTGGCCGCCGCCCGCCGCGCCCGCCACATCCTGACCGACTCCGAGCACGTCCGCCGCGACGTTATAGCGCGCCTCCGCGTCGCGGATAAGCAGGTCACGGCGGTGCCCCTCGGCGTCAGCACCGAGCCGGGTCTCCCTGGCCCGGTCCCGCCCGACCAGCCATACATCTTGCACGTCGGGGGCGATTATTTCAACAAGAACGTGGGCACCCTGCGCGCGGCTTATGCCCGCCTGCGGGCCGCGGGCCGGACAACGCACCGCCTGCATCTGGTCGGCGGCCAAGGCGCGGCAATGGACGAGGCCGGAGATGTGCGGCGCTACGCGGGCCTGAGCACCGCGGAACTCGCCGCGCAGTATCGCGGGGCCGCCCTGTTTGCTTTCCCCTCCATCGACGAGGGCTTCGGGCTGCCGCCGCTCGAAGCCATGGCCTACGGGGTGCCGGTTGTGGCGGCGCGCGCCGGGGCGTTGCCGGAGGTGTTGGGCGATGCCGCGTGCTTTGTCGATCCGCTCGATGTGGCGGGCTGGGCCGCCGCCCTGGCCGCGATCCTGCGCGATCCCTGCCTGGCCGGGCACCTGCGCGACGCCGGGCGGGAACGGGCGGCCCGCTTCCCCTGGTCGCGCACCGCAGAGCAGACGCTGGCCGTCTACCGCGCGGCGCGGTCCCCGCGGGTGTAGGGCCTCCGATGCGGATCGGGTTCGATGTCCAGGTGCTGCGCCACAACCAGGGCGGCACCGCCGTCTATACCCGCAACCTGTTCGCGGCGCTGCAACGCTGCTACCCCGCCGACGACTGGGTGCCGCTGGACTGGCCGGTGCGCCTGCCCCCGCGCAACAAGCTGACCAAGGCGGGCAACGCGCTGCTCGATCTCTACTACCTGCACGTGATCGTGCCCCTGGCGGCGCGCCGGGCCGGGGTCGATCTGGCCCACTTCCCAGCCAACATGGGCGCGCTCTGGCTGCCCTGCCCGGTCGTCGTGACCATCTACGATATGCTGGTCGAGCATGTGCCCGACGGCTTTGACCCCTGGTTTCGCGCGTTCTTCCGCCGCTTCGCGCCGCCCTCAGCCCGCCGCGCCGCCCGCGTGATCACCCTCTCCGAGTTCTCGAAACGTGACATCGTGCGCTACTGCCGGGTGCCCGCGGCGAAGGTCCACGTCATCCCGCCGGGCATCACGCCTGATTTCCAGCCCGCCGACCCGCAGGCAGCGCGCGCCCGGCTGGCGGCCGGCTACGGCCTCGACGCCCGCCCCATGGTCCTGGCGGTAGGCGAGATCAACCCGCGCAAGAACCTGCACACGCTGATCCGCGCCGTCGCCGCGCTGCGCCAGGTCCACCCGGCCCTGGCCTGCCGGCTCGTCATCGCCGGGCAGCCGCGCGACGCTGCGTACTACGGGCAACTGCAGACGCTGGCGGGCGCGCTGGGCGTGGCGGATGCCGTCCGCTTCACCGGTTACGTGCCCGCGGCGGAGTTGCCCGCCTTCTATGCCGCCGCCGGCGTGCTGGCGTTCCTCTCGCCCTACGAGGGCTTCGGCCTGCCGGTGCTCGAAGCCATGGCGAGCGGGCTGCCCGTCCTGGCCGCAAACCGCACGGCCCTGCCGGAAGCCGTGGGCCACGCCGGCATCCTGGTGAATCCCGACGCGGTGCCGATCATCGCCGAGCGGCTCTATGACCTGCTCACCGACCCCGCCTTGCGCGCCCGCCTGATCGCCGCCGGCCACGAACATGCCGCCCGCTTCACCTGGGAACACGCGGCGCGCCTGACCCACGCCGTCTACGAGCAAGCCCTGACCCCGCCTAATGCCGGGCGTCGTGATTATGCATCCGATTGATGATTCGCCCGTTGACTATAGGGGAGCAACGAGCGCCTGGACGGCGACTCCACCAGCCGGCGCAGGTGGGCTTCGCAGCCGTAGCCGGAGGCTTGAACTTCCGGGCGGCGCGGCACTTTGGCCCACGCCCGCGCATTTGCTATAATCTACCTGCTTATGCCGGCGCGGATATCTACCGCAAGAGAAGGCAATGGAAAACCGGCCCGGTCCAGGGATTGCGGACCGGGATGGAGAAAGTGTGAAGTATATGACGGACTATAAAGCGCAACTGCTGGCGAAATTTGAATCCCGCGAGGCCCGCATCGCCATCATCGGCCTGGGCTATGTGGGCCTGCCGCTGGCGGTCGCCTTCGCCGAATCCGGCTTTCATGTGACCGGGATCGATCTGGACGCGCGCAAAATCGACGCGCTAAATCGCGGCGAATCGTATGTCGAAGATGTGCCCGCCGCCACTGTGGCGGCCCTGGTGGAGCGTGGGCGGCTGACCGCCACCACCGACTACGCGGCCCTGGCCGTGTGCGACGCTGTCTCGATCTGCGTGCCGACGCCGCTCGGCAAGACCGGCGACCCGGACATTTCGTACATCGTCTCGGCTTCGCAGGAGGTGGCGCGCTACCTGCACCCCGGCATGGTCGTGGTGCTGGAGTCGACCACGTACCCCGGCACCACCACCGAGGTGCTGCTGCCGCTGCTCGAAGGCAACGGCCAGAGTTTGCGCGCCGGGGAGGACTTTTTCCTGGCCTTCTCGCCCGAACGGGTGGACCCAGGGCGCGAAGACTGGACCACGCACACCACGCCCAAGGTCATCGGCGGCGTGACCCCGGCCTGCCTCCAGGTGGCGATGGCCTACTACAGCAGCGCCATCCAGACGCTCGTGCCCGTCTCGTCCACTGAGGCCGCCGAGATGGTCAAGCTGCTGGAGAACACCTTCCGCGCCGTCAACATCGGCCTGGTCAACGAAGTGCTGCTGATGGCCGACAAGCTGGGCCTCGATGTCTGGGAGGTGATCGACGCCGCGGCCACCAAGCCCTTCGGCTTCATGAAGTTCACGCCGGGACCGGGCCTGGGCGGCCACTGCATCCCCATCGACCCACTCTACCTGAGCTGGAAACTGAAGACGCTCAACTACAACGCGCGCTTCATCGAGTTAGCCAGCGAGGTCAACACGAACATGCCGCGCTACTGGGTGCAGAAGGTGCAGGACGCGCTCAACGACGCGGGCAAGCCGGTCAAGGGCAGCCGCATCCTGGTGCTGGGCGTGGCCTACAAGAAGAACATCAGCGACGTACGCGAGTCGCCGTCGCTCGACATCATCCACTTGCTGAACGAGAAGGGCGCGCGGGTGAGCTATCACGACCCGCACGTGCCCGCGTTCCACCACGAGGGCATGGAGATGGCGAGCGTGACCGATCTCGACGCGGCCCTGGTGGCGAGCGACTGCGTGGTCATCGCCACCGACCACGACGCCTACGACTGGGCGCAGATCGGCGAGCGCGCGCAACTGATCGTGGACACGCGCCGGGCGGTGCGCCCGGTGCCCGCCCCGGCGGGCGCGGCTTGACGCCCGTTCACAAGGCGCATAGACACCGCAGAGACGCAGAGAACGCAGAGAATTTGGATGGGGTGTGATTGCAGCGTCAGTGCGATCTACGACCCTGGTAGAGGGTCGCCCGTCATGACTAGGGCGGTATAGACTTTGTGAAAGATCGCAAATAG
Source organism: Chloroflexia bacterium (assembly GCA_035693165.1). GTDB lineage: Bacteria > Chloroflexota > Chloroflexia > QHBQ01 > JAICKM01 > JAICKM01. The sequence continues at coordinate 12,613 of DASSGZ010000721.1, forward strand.
CCTCTATTTCAATGATCTCTGCGTTCTCTGCGTCTCTGCGGTGAGGATTATCAGGTGTAGCCGGCGCGGCTTGACAAAGGGGTGCCGCCTGCCTATACTAAAATCACCGAACCCCGCCCGGTTGCCGCGCGGGGTGTGATACGTGCCAATGTTGGGCGGCCGAGGTCGGCCGCCTAGTTTGTGTTAGGATACTGTGCCCGACCAATCCCACATCCGCAATTTCTGCATTATCGCGCATATCGACCACGGCAAATCGACGCTGGCCGACCGGCTGCTGCAAACCACCGGCACCGTCGCCGAGCGCGATATGGTGGCGCAGTTGCTCGACAGCATGCCGCTGGAGCGCGAAAAAGGCATCACCATCAAGGCGCGCGCCGTGCGTATGCGCTACCAGGCCGCCGACGGCGCCGAGTATGAGCTAAACCTCATCGACACGCCGGGGCACGTAGACTTCACCTACGAAGTGAGCCGCAGCCTGGCCGCCTGTGAGGGCGCGGTGCTGGTCGTGGATGCGGCGCAGGGCATCGAGGCGCAGACGCTCGCCAATGTCTACCTGGCCCTGGAGCATGACCTGGCCCTGGTGCCCGTCGTCAACAAGATCGACCTGCCCAGCGCGCAGCCGGAACTCGTCGCCATGGAGATCGACCGGGTGATCGGGCTGCCCCTGGACGAGGTGATCTTTGCCTCGGCCAAAGAGGGGCGCGGCATCACCGAGATCCTGGAGGCCATCGTCAAGCATGTGCCCCCGCCCACCGGCGCCCACCGCCGCCCCTTGCGCGCCCTGATCTTCGACAGCCATTACGATCCCTACAAAGGCGTCATCGCCTACTGCCGCATCGTCGACGGCGAGGTGAAAGAGGGCGACAAGGTCCAGATGATGGCGACCGGCGCCGTCGCCGAAGTGCTGGAGATCGGGTTCTTCAATCCGGCGATGACCGCCACCGGCACCCTGCGCACCGGCGAGGTGGGCTACGTGGCGACGGGCCTCAAGGGCATCAGCGAGTGCCAGGTGGGCGATACGATCACGCTGGTCGCCCAACCCGCCGACGAACCGCTGCCCGGCTACCGCCCCGTCAAGCCGATGGTCTTCGCCGGGATCTACCCGGTTGAGACGGTCGAGTACCAGAACCTGCGCGATGCGCTCGACAAGCTGCACCTCAACGACGCCTCGCTGGTCTACCAGCCGGAGAGCAGCACGGCGCTCGGCTTCGGCTTCCGCTGCGGGTTCCTGGGCCTGCTGCATATGGAGATCATCCAGGAGCGCCTGGAGCGCGAGTACGGCCTGGAACTGATCACCACGGCGCCCAGCGTGGAGTACCGCATTACTAAAACCGACGGCAGCGTGCTGGTTGTGGACAACCCCGCCGAAATGCCCGACGCCGCCAGCATCCGGCAAGTCGAAGAACCCTGGATGGCGATCCAGATCGTGACCCCGACTCGCTTTATCGGCGCGATCATGGAACTGGTGACCAATCGGCGCGGCATCTACACCAAGACGGACTACCTCGACGAGACGCGCGTCTCCCTGGCCTATGACGTGCCCTTGAGCGAGATGATCGTCGATTTCTACGACCAGTTGAAGTCGCGCACGCAGGGCTATGCCTCGCTCGACTACAGTTTCTCCGAGTACCAGCCCGCCGACCTGGTCAAGCTCGACGTGCTGGTTAACGGCGTGCCGGTCGATGCGCTCAGCGTGATCACGCACCGCGACCGGGCCATCAGCCAGGGCCGCGCGCTGGTCGATAAGCTGCGCCGCCTGATCCCGCGCCAGATGTTCGACGTGCCCATCCAGGCGGCCATCGGCAGCAAAGTCGTCGCCCGCGAGACCATTTCCGCCATGCGCAAGAACGTGCTGGCGAAATGCTACGGCGGCGACATCTCGCGCAAGCGCAAGCTACTCGAAAAGCAAAAAGAAGGCAAGGCCCGTATGAAGACCGTGGGCAGCGTCGATATTCCGCAAGAAGCCTTCCTCGCCATGCTCAGCCTGGACGAGGACTGACCGTCCACCGGCGGCTTCAGGACCGGCGGGTTGCAACCGGACGCCGCGGGCAGGAGCCGCTTATCAGGGAACCGTATGACCTTTCAACAACGACCGAGTTACGACGACGAAGAACTGTCTCCGGGAGGATCGACCGCGCCGCGTCGCGCCGAAAAGGCCCGGCGCCCCGTCCCCGAGTCGGTAGACGAGGCGCTGGAGGGCGAGGAGGCGTATATCGCCGAGGATGAGCCGATCGCGGCGGAGGCTGCCGGATCGGTCGTGGATGCGGCGGACGGC
>DASSGZ010000722.1:0-20756 GCA_035693165.1 Chloroflexia bacterium
AATCGCCTACCGCATGCTGGGCAGCGCGAGCGAGGCCGAGGACATCGTGCAGGACGCCTACCTGCGCTATGCCCAGGCGCCGGGCGAGATCCACGCGCTCAAGTCCTTCCTGACCACCGTCGTCACCAATCTCTGCCTGGACCACCTGAAGTCGGCGCGCGTGCGGCGCGAGCAATACATCGGCCCCTGGCTGCCCGAGCCGATCATCACCACGGGCGGCGCGCTGGCCCCGCTGGAGACGGTCGAGCAGCGCGAGTCGGTCTCGCTGGCCTTCCTGGTCCTGCTGGAGTCGCTGACACCGCAGGAGCGCGCCGTCTTCCTGCTGCACGACGTGTTCGAGTACGGCTACGACGAAATCGCCGGGATCGTCGGCAAGAGTGCGGCCACCTGCCGACAGATTCTGCACCGTGCCCGCGGGCGCGTTGCCGAGCGGCGCCCGCGCTTCGAGCCGACGCCGGAGGCGCAACGCCGCCTGACCGAGCGCTTCCTGGTCGCGGCCAACGACGGCAACGTCGCCGCGCTGACCGACATCCTGGCCCGCGACGTGATCGCCTGGTCCGACGGCGGCGGCAAGGTCCACGCCGCGTTGCGCCCGGTCTACGGCCTGGACCGCGTCATTCGCTTCCTGCTGGGGCTGGTGCGCAAAGCCCCGCCGGGCGCGCGGGTCGCGCTGGCCGAGGTCAACGGGGGCCCCGCCCTCCTGGGCTGGGACGGCGACACGCTCTTCCTGGTCCTGACCTTCGACATCGCGGGCGACCATATCCACGGCGTCCGCCTGGTCGTGAACCCGGACAAGTTGGCTTATATCGCGCAGCAGGCCGTCGGGCCGGAAGGCGAGATCATCGGCGGGTAGACTCCCCAGCCGCCTGGCCCGGTCGAGGCATAGCCGGCTACCTTCTTGTACACACCCTGCGTGCCCAACCCCGGCGATATTGGTCTCCAAATTAGGCCCCACGACTTTGTGATCCCTGTCACACCGCGCGGTCCTGCGTCGTCTCCTGTGCGTAACGAGTTCAATTCTTTCGCGAACGCAGGAGGTTTACAATGCAACGCGTACTTGTGACCGGTGGCACGGGCACCCTGGGCCGGGCCGTGGTCGAGACACTGGTGAAGAGTGGTTATACCGTGCGGGTGCTGAGCCGCCAGGCGCACCCGCCGCAAGCGACGGACGTAGAGTGGGCGCAGGCCGACCTGACAACAGGCGCGGGCCTGGCCACCGCCGTGGCCGGGGTCGATACGATCATCCACGCGGCGACGAACGCGCCGGCCACTACCGCGCCCGCCAGGGAACCGGCCCGGATCGGGGCGGCGGCGACGCCCGCCGGCTTCGGGCGCGTGCTGGACGCCTTCCGGGGCGGCAAGACCGCATCTGTGGATGTCGAAGGCACCGGGCGGCTGCTGGCGGCGGCCCGCGCGGCGGGCGTGGGGCACTTCATCTATGTCTCCATCGTGGGCATCGAGCATGTGCCGCTGGCCTACTACCGGCATAAGCTGGCCGCCGAGGCGCGGGTCCGGCAAGGCGGCGTGCCCTGGTCGATCATGCGCGCCACGCAGTTCTACACGCTGATCGATACGGTACTGGGCATGCTGACCCGGCTGCCGCTTGTGCCGCTGCCCGCTGACTTCCGCTTCCAGCCGTGCGACCCGCGCGATGTGGCGGCCTGGCTGGGCCAGGCGGTGGCGACGGGACCGGGCGGGCGCCTGCCCGACTTTGCCGGCCCCAATGGCTACTCGCTGGGCGACCTGGCGAAAACCTGGCTGGCGGCGCGCGGCCTGCGGCGGCGGATCGTGCCGGTGCGCCTGCCCGGTCGCGCGGCAGCCGCGCTGCGGGCGGGCGAGTTGACCTCGGGCGGCCCGCACCGGGGGCGGATTACCTGGGCCGAGTGGCTGGGGGAGCAGTATGGCCGCGAGGCGGTCCAACCGGCGCGGCAACCGCAGATGCATGGAGGTACGCTGTGAATCGGATGACGTTGGCCCGCCTGATGGTGGCTGTCGCCGGGATCTTCTACGCCCTGGCCGGGCTGGCGCTGCTGGTGGCGCCGGTATGGTTCTTCTACAATATCGGCCCGTTCCCGCCCTACAACCGGCACTATGAGGGCGACGTGGGCGCGTTTCTGCTGCCACTGGGCCTGGGCTTGCTGTGGGCGGCGCGCGACCCGTTCGCCCACCGGCTGCTGATCCGCGTTGCGGGGGCGGCCAGCCTGCTGCACGCGCTGAACCATGTCTACGACGACGCGCAGGCCGCCGCGCCCGTGACCCACCTGCTGACGGACGCGCTGCCGCTGGTGGTGTTCGCCGTGCTGCTGATCCTGACCTCGCTTGGCGATCCGGCCCGCAACGGCGCGCCGCTATCCGCGAAGATGGGGCGGCGCGAAGGCACCCAGGCAGGTTAAGCACTATGCCGGGCGGTGCGGGGTAATCTGCGCCGCCCGACAAACGGTCAGGTGGCGGGTTCGCCGGAGCCGGTAGGTTCGGCGCTGGCCTCGCTCGCCGGGCGGCGGTTCGCCAGGTAGATACCGCCCAGCACCAGGGCACCGCCGGCGACCTGCGCCACCGACAGCGCCTCGCCCAGCAGCGGCACGGAGGCCACCGCCGTGATCACCGGCTGGGCGAGCAGGCTGACCGAGGTCAGCGAGGCGCGCAGATGCCCCAGCGCGTAGTTGATGCACAGCCAGCCCGCCACATGCGAGATCAGACCGAGGGCCACCAGCGCCGCGTACTGGTCGAACGTGAAGCCCCAGAGCGGGAGCCCCGTCGCCACGTTGAACACCAGCAGCACGAGTGCCGCGCCAAACGACGACAGCCACATGAACTCGACCGTGCCCGCCGTGCGCCGCACGCGCCCGGTGCTGAGCAGGTAGGCGGCATAGAACAGGCTGCTGCCCAGCGCCAGCACGTCGCCCCAGGCGTCCGTTACCCCCCCGCGCATATCGGGCCCGACAATCAGCGCCGCGCCGATCAGGGCCAGCGCCGTGCCCACCCAGAAGCGCCGGCCCAACACCTCGTGCAGCACCAGCAGCGCCCACAGGCTGACCCAGAGCGTGGACGTGTTGCCGAGCAGCGTCGAGTTGGCCGCCGAGGTATACAGCAGGGAGGTGTTCCACAGGCTCAGGTCGCCCGCGAAGAAGCACCCGGCCAGCAGGGCCAGGGCAAGCGTCGGCCCGCCCAGCCGGAAGACTTGCCGCGCCCCCGCCGCCGCGGGCAGCGCCAGCACCAGCGTGGCGATGGCAACCCGGTAAAAGCCCGATACGGGACCGGGCACCCCGGCCCACTTGGTGAAGATGGCCGAAAAGCCGATGCACAGAATGCCGAGGGCCAGCGCGGCGTAGGCGCGGCCCTGGGATTGTTGCGTCCGCTGCACGGACGCGGGCGCCTGGGTGGTGATGGTGGACACGGTAACGAGGCTCCTCTAAATTTGCTACTTGCCCATAGTGTACCGTATACTATAGGGATGCGTCCATATTCTGAGCCGGGCGCTGCTGGAATTTACGAGATCGGGTTTCTTACAATTTATGACCAGCATCTACTTGCATATCCCCTTTTGCGAGTCGAAGTGCATCTACTGTGACTTCAACTCCTACGCGGGGCTCGACCACCTGTTCGCGGACTTCGTGGACGCCCTGTGCGCCGACATCGCGCGCGGGCCGGAGCGCGACACGCTGGCCCGCCTGGCCCCGGCGCCGCCCGATGTCCCCGATAACGCCGAGGTGGGGCGGGTCGCGACCATCTTTTTCGGCGGCGGCACGCCGAGCGTCTTGCCGCCGGAGGCCATCGGCCGCATCCTCGACACGGTCGCGCGGCACTACGCCGTGGCGCCGGACGCCGAGATCAGCATGGAGGCCAACCCCGGCACGATCACTGAGGCCAACTTCTGCGGCTATCGCGCCGCCGGGGTGAACCGGCTGAGCATGGGCGTGCAGTCGTTCGACGACGCCCAACTGCAGGCCATCGGGCGCATCCACACGGCGGCGGAAGCGGTGGACGCCTATGAGCGCGCCCGCCGCGCCGGGTTCGACAACATCAACCTCGATTTTATCTTCGGCTTGCCGGGCCAGGACCTCGCCAACTGGGACGCCACGCTGCGCCGCGCGGCCACGCTGGGCACCGACCACCTTTCGTGCTACTCGCTGATCGTGGAGGAGCACACGCCGCTCTGGTTGCAGGTGGAGAAAGGCCAGGTGGTCGTGCCCGGCGAAGACGCCGTGGCCGACATGTACGAGTTGTGCCAGGCCACGCTGGCCGCGGTGGGTTATCAGCAATACGAGATCTCTAACTGGAGCAGGCCGGGCAAAGAGTGCGTGCACAACCTGGTCTACTGGCGCGGGCTGCCTTATCTCGGCTTCGGCCCCGGCGCGCACGGCTATTTCGGCGGGCGCCGCTACTGGACCATGCTCAGCCCGAAGAAGTACGTGGCCGCGCTGCGCGCCGGGGACAGCGCCCTGGCCGGGGCCGAGTGGATCGCGCCCGACCTGGCGATGGGCGAGTTCATGATGCTGGGTCTGCGCACCACGGCGGGCATCGCGCCGTCGGAGTTCGCCGCCCGCTTCGGGCGGCCATTCGAGACGGTCTATGGACCGCTGGCTCGCCAACTGCGCGATTGGGGGTTGCTGGAAGTGGAACCCGCGCGGGATGTTATCCGTCTTACTAACAGAGGGTTACTACTTGGTAATGAAGTCTTCGCGCGCTTCTTGCCCGATTGACGGCGCCCGCCTGCTGCGGGCGCTCTTTGTGCTGCTGTTCGCGCTGATTGCCGTGGCGGGTGGGGCGGCGCCCGTGGTGCGGGCCGCCGATCCCATTACAGTGGATGCCGTCTCGGCGACGGCGACCTTCCCGACCGAGGTGGTGTTCTCGCTGAAGGCGCACGCGACCGGCAGCCGCATTACTCGCGCCGTGGTCTCGTATAACTATACGGGAGAGCCGACCACGGGCGATGTCACGGCCACGGTCACGCCGGGCGCGAGCGTGACGGCGCAGGCGCGGCTCAATACGCGCACCCATTACATGCCGCCCGGCGTGGACATTTCATATTATTGGACCATCGAGGACGACGCGGGCCGGCATTTCGACACGCCGCCGCAGGTGCTGCGTTATGAAGATAAGCGCTACGCCTGGCAGGTGGCCGAGGACAAGGCGCATAACCTGCGCGTCCACTGGTACAAGGGCGGCGCGAGTTTCGGTCAGGCGCTGCGCAAGACGGCGGTGGCCGGGCTGGATCGGCTGCAAGCGGGCTTCGGCCTGACGCTGACCCTGCCGGTCGAGGTCTGGGTCTATCCCGACGACGCGAGTTTCACCTCGGCGCTGCCGCCCAATCTGCCGGAATGGGTGGGCGGCAAGGCGTTTGTGCAGAACGGGGTGGTGGCGGCCCTGATCGACCCGACCTTTGACGCCGACCACGAGATCCGGCGCATTGTGCCGCACGAGTTGAGCCACCTGGTGGTCTATCAGGCGACGCTGAACCCGTACAACACGCCGCCCGCCTGGCTGGACGAGGGCCTGGCGATTTACAACCAGGAGGTCCAGGACAGCGAGATGGATGCGCAGCTTCAGGCCGCCGCCGAACAGGGCAAGCTGCTGCGGCTGCGCACATTGCAAGGGTCCTTCCCGGCGGACCCGGACGCGGCGACGCTCTCCTATGCCGAGAGCGCGAGCGCCGTCCGTTTCATGATCGACCATTACGGGGCGGCGAAGGTGGGCGCCGTGCTGGCTGCGTTCCGCGACGGCGTGACCTATGACGAGGCACTGCAGGCCGGCGCCGGCACGGACACCGACGGGGTGGACAGCGCCTGGCGGGCCGCACTGCCCTACAAGCAGCCACAGGTGGCCGCCACGGCCAGCCCCGTCCCGTCGCAATCGCAGCCTGCCGGCGCAACGCCCGCCGTGCCGGCCACGGCGGCGCCGACCGCTGCCGCGGCGGCCACTGCCGCGCCGGCGGCGACCGCAACGGCGGCCCCCGCACCCTTGCCGGCGGAGGGCAGCAACCTGAACGCGATTTTGCTCGTGGGCGCGGCGTGCGTGCTGGTGGCGGCGGGCACGATCGGGCTGCTGGCCGTGCGACGGCGCGGCTGATAATATCGTAGAATTACAGCGGCGGGCGGCGGCCCGCAACTGCGGTTTTTGAGAAAGAGGAGAACTACCCATGGCCGACCGTATGGCGGGTCGGGTGCTGAACGGACGCTACGAGTTGCAGGGCATCCTGGGTGGGGGCGGCATGGCCCTCGTCTATCGCGCCCGCGACCGCGTGCTGGGCCGCACCGTGGCCGTCAAAATCCTGCGCGAGCAGTACGCCAGCGATCCGCTGTTCCAGCAGCGGTTCACCCGCGAGGCGCAGGCCGCCGGGGCCTTATCGCACCCCAATATCGCGTCGGTCTATGATGTCGGCCAGGATGGCGACTGCCCCTATATCGTCATGGAGTACGTGCCGGGCGTCTCGCTGCGCGACCTGATCGCCCGCGAGGGCACCATCCCGGTGGACCAGGCGGTGGAAATCGCCGCGCAGATCCTGTCCGCGCTCGAATATGCCCACCGCAACGGGCTGGTCCACCGCGACATCAAGCCGGGCAACGTGCTGATCACGCCGCAGGGCACGGTCAAAGTGGTGGACTTCGGCATCGCCAAGGGCGCCAGCGACCTGTCGCTGACCGGCGCGGGTATGGCGCTGGGCACCGCGGCCTACTTCTCGCCGGAGCAGGCGCGGGGCGAAGGGGCGCGTGTGCAGTCCGACCTCTACTCGGTCGGCGTGACGCTCTACGAGATGCTGACCGGGCGCCCGCCGTTCGAGGCCGACAACGACGTAGGCATGGCCTTCAAGCACATCAACGAGGCGCCCACGCCGCCACGCCAGTTGAACCCGATGATCCCGCCGCAACTGGAGCGCATCGTGCTGCGCGCCCTGGCGAAGAACCCGGCGGCCCGGTTTACCTCGGCGGCGGAGATGGAGCAGGCGCTGCGCAACTACGCCGCTTTCGGCGCACAGGCCACCGCCGCGGTGCCGCAGGTGCCGCGCCCGGCGCCCGCGGTGGCTGTGGCGCCTTCGGTCGCGCCGCGGCCCGCCCCGGCGATTGCGCCGGTCCCGCCGCCCCCGGCGACATTGCAGAGCTACCGCAGCGGCGGGTTCAGCAGTTCATCCTGCCTGACCTGGGTGCTAGGCGTGGTGGCGCTGCTGCTGTTGCTGGGCGGCACCGTGTTCGTGCTCAACGGCGGCCTGCCGCTCGGCTTTGGCGCGACGCCGACGCCCGACCTGAACGGGCAGCCCACGTTTATCGCGCCGACGCAGCAGCGGGACACCCCCGTGCCGACCGCGACCGGCGTGCCGCCGACCGACACGCCGGTGGCGCCGACCGATACGCCCGTACCGACGAATACGCCCGTGGTGCTGGCCCTGGTGCCCGATGTCACCAGCCGCACGTTGCAGGATGCGCAGGCCGCGGCGGCCAGTCTCGGCTTGAAGATCAATGTGACCGACCAGCGCAACGACCCGAACCACGCCGAGGGCACGATTATCACCCAGGACCCGGCGCCCGGCACGCAGATGAACCCCGGCGGCACGATCAACGTCGTGGTCAGCAAAGGCCCGCCCGTGGTGGCGATGCCCAACGTGATCAACACGAACGGCACCGATGCCGAGCAATACCTGACCGGGCTGGGCTTCAAGGTCACCGTGCAGCCGGAGCAAAGCGCGTCGGTGCCCGCGGGCGTCGTGTCGCGCCAGCAGCCCGATCCCGGCACGCAGATCAAGGTGGGCGACCCGGTGACGATCTGGGTCAGCAGCGGCGATCAGGTGAGCGTGCCCGATGTGATCGGCCAGCCTGCCAAGCAGGCGCTGGCGGCACTGGGCAATGCCGGGCTGAAGACGAAGGTGGTCACCGTGCGGCCCGACCAGATCGCGGGCCTGCCCAAAGTGGACAACGGTGCGGTCGCGCAGACCGATCCGGCGGCCGGGGAGCAGGTCCAGCGGGGCAGCACCGTGACCGTGGTGGTCGTGCAGAATAATGCCCATTAGGCCCCGACCCCTCCCCGCCACGGGGGGGAGAGTCGCCTTTCCCCCTTCCCGTGGCGGGAAGGGGGGCCGGGGGTTAGGTTGGCCGGGCAGCAGGTTGACAGGGCCGGGAGACCTGGGGTAGCATAGCGAAACATGCGCTGTGGAGACTACCCTCGATGATCGCCCTGTCTGACCTGCTCGCCTGGTTGCCGCTGATCGCGCTGGGCATCGGGCTGGTGCTGCTGCCGGGCCTGGCCGCCCGCGTGCTGCTGGGGCTGTGGGCCGGGCGGCGCGATCCCACGCTCGGCGCGCCCGACGGCCTGCTCGGCGTGCTGCTCGACGGCCTGGGGCTGAGCCTGGCGCTCTGGCCGCTCTGGCTGCTCTACGCCCGCCTGGCCGGCATCCCCGTCACCCGCCTGACCACGAGCCTGGTGCTGCTGGTGGCGGCCCTCGTGCTGATCGGCGGGCTGGCCTGGCAATGGCGACGCGCCGGGCGGTTCTGGCCTGGGCGCACCGCCGGCTATGCGCTGTTGCCCCTGGCCGTGCTGACGGTGGCGGCGCTGATCCTGCGCCTCATCGCCGTCAACCATCTACTGGTGCCCAACTGGGGCGACTCGCTGCACCACACGCTGATTACCCAACTGTTTCTGGAGCAGCGCGGCGTGCCCCGTGGCTACGCGCCCTACGCCCCCGTCTACTCGTTTACCTACCACTTCGGCTTCCATGGGCTGGCCGCGCTCTGGGCCTGGATGAGCGAGCAGACCGCCTGGTCGGCGGTGATCAGCGTGGGCCAGATCCTCAACGCGCTGGCCGTGCCCGCCGCCTACGTGCTGACGCGCGAACTCTTCCGCAGCCGGGCCGCCGCGCTGGCCAGCGCCGTGGTTGTCGGCTTCCTCAGCGGCATGCCCACGCAGTATGTGAACTGGGGCCGCTATACCCAACTGGCCGGGCAGGTGCTGTTGCCCTTCGCGCTGGTCTGGTTCCTGCGCTGGATGGACGCGCCGCGCGACCGGGTAGCCCACCCCCGTGATTCGGCTGGGCGGCAGGCCGGTTTGAAACCGGCCCCTACAGCGCGAAATAACGGTGGCCGGCTACCCGGACGCTGGGGCGACCTGCCCCGCCTGGCGCTCGCGGTGCTGGGCGCGGCGGGGCTGGGCCTGACCCACGACCGCATCCTGATTTTCTATGCCCTGTTCGTCGTGGCGTATATCCTGGTCATGGGCTGGCGCGTGGTGCGGGCCGAGCGGGGGGCGGCGCGCCGGGCGGGGCTGGCGGCCTTGCTGGGGCGGGTGCTGGCCGTGGCCGTGCCGGGCGGCATCCTCTTCGCCCCCTGGCTGGGCAACCTGCTGGCCGACTACCTGCCCGGCCTGTTCAATCGCCTGGGCCGCGTCACCAGCACTTATATCGAAGACTACTCGGGTTGGGCGTTCCTGACCGCGTATATCGGCTGGGTATTGCCGCTGCTGGCGGTGGCCGGGGTGGCGGCTTGCCTGATCGGCGGCCCGGCGCGCGCCCGGCGCATGGCGCTGCTTGTCGCGCTCTGGACCGGGCTGCTGGTGCTCGCCTCGCGGCCCGACGCGCTGGGCCTGCCCGGTGCGGGCGCGCTGGGCACGTTTACCGTGGGCATCGCCCTGTACCTGCCGCTGGGCACCCTGGCCGGGCCGGGGCTGGCGCGCCCGCTGCTGGCCGGCCTGCTATGGCTGCGGCGCAATCGGCCTGACCTGTCCATCGGCGCCTTGCGGATGGGGGCGGGCGGGCTGGTGGTGCTGGCCGCGCTGGCGCTCACCGTCGCCAATCCCGGCGCCCGCACCACCGACCCGAGCCATGCCTACGTCACGCCCGACGATGTGCGGGTGATCAACTGGATCGCCGCCAACACGCCGCCCGGCGCGCGCTTCTTGATCAGCGCCAAATCCTCCTACCAGGGGCGAGCGATCACCGCGCAGGATGCGGGCATGTGGCTGCCGTTGCTGGCCGGACAGGGCCGCGGCGTCAGCGTGCCGCCGCTTTCCGCCGGCTCAGAAGGCCGGCAGGCCGAGGACTTCGCGGCGCGGACCGAGGCGCTCTACCAGGCCGGCCTGCACCCCACCGCGCCCGACAGCGTGGCCCTGCTGCGGCGCGAACACATCGGCTACGTCTTCATCGGCGAGCAGACCCCCACCATCTCCTCGACGCTGCTGCTGAAAGATACGGCGGACTACTGCCTGCTGGCGCGGGCGGGCGGCAGCGCCGTCTTCCGCGTGAAGCAGGACGCCCTGCCCTGCCCGCCCCCGGCCACGGCGCTGGCCGTTCCCCAGCGTGATTCGGATGGGTGGCAGGCCGGTTTCAAACCGGCCCCTACACCGCCAGCGTCGCAGGGGTTAGCGCTTGAGCAGCCGCAGCAGCCGCATGACGCGCCCGTTCTCGACCCGGCGCAGGTGGGCGCGCAGCCGGGCCAGTTCGCGGTCGCGGGCCTTCTGCGCGGCTTCGAGCGACCGGGCCCAGGCGCCCTGCTCGGCCAGCGCGCGCTCGAGTTCCGCGACCCGCCCCTGCAAGCGCCCGATCTCGGCCTCGACCTCCGCCGGGATCGCCAGGCCCTCGGCGGCGGGGGGTAGCGGCGCGTCCTCGTAGATCGGCGTGAGCGTCATCACTTCCGCTGGGGCGGAGACGGTTTCCGCGCCGGGCACATCGGGGCCGGGGTTGGCGGCGACCAGGGTCAGGTATTCGCCGCCGTCCGGGTCTACCTGGCGCAGCAGTTCCTGGAAGTGGTTGGCGATCTCCAGCGCATGGCGGAAGCCGGTCTCGTCTTTGTCCTTCCACAGATAATAGAGCAGCGGGTAGTGGTCGAGCACGACATGGCGCTGGCGCTCGAACTGCACGTCGAACATGCGCCGCAGCAGCGGCACCACCTGATCGACCCCCGCGTCTTCCAGCGCCGAGTGGCCCTCGCTGGGCAGGCGGGCCAGGTCGGCGTCGCTGATGGTGCGGTAGCGGGGGAAGACGTTTTCCGCCGCCCACTGGTGCAGTTGCGCGCCGACGGCGCCGGCCAGGCGGCTGTTGGCGATATGCTCGTCCACGGCCAGCGCGCCGCCGGGGCGCAGCCAGCGCCGCACGTCGCGCAGCCCGGCTTCGAGATCGGGCACATGGTGCAGCGAGTGGAACGCCGTCACGTTGTCGAAGCTGCCCGGCTGGAACTGGATATAGCCCATGGCGGCGCAGAGGTATTCGATCGGCAACCCTTCCTGGATGGCATACGCCTTGGCCGCCTGCACCGGGCCCAGGCTGGGATCGAACGCCGTCACCTGGTATCCGGACCGGGCGAAGTGGATCGAGGTCCAGCCTAGCCCCACGCCGATGTCGAGCAACGTCTGCCCGGCGCGCAGCAGCGGGTGTTCGGCCACCTGGTAATGGACATCGTAGCGGTCGATGGTGTCGGCGTGCGGGAAAGCCTCGGTCACACCCTGGGCCATGAACGGGGCAAAGCCGCGCCGCAGGTCATGGAAGCCGGCCGCGCCATGCTCCAGGTTCCAGAGATAGAAGCGATCCCAGAAGGCGGCTTCGCGCTGCAGGTCTGCGGGAAAGAGCCCGGCCAGCGACAGCACATACTCGCGCACCGGGTATTGCCGCCCGCAGGCGCACACCACCTCGCCAGTGCGTACCTCGTCGCGCGGTCCCTCGCGATAGGCAATGGTCTCGCTCTGCGCGACCTCCAACGTCCACGCCTGCTGCCCGCAGGCGGGGCAGCAGAGAATGTCCAATAATGCACGATCCACGTCTACACCAGGCACGGCCACGGCGCGTGCCTGCCTCCTTCCTCACCGTAGCGCCGCCCCCGTAGGGCGCGCGCTACCCAATCGTCTTCTTCAGCTTGTCGATGCAGTGCAAGATCTCGTTGCGGTTCCGGGCGCTCTGGATCCACGCCGGTAGGCGGCTCGCCATGGTCTGGTTGCGGATGGCGATCGCCGATACCTGGTCGGGCCGTAGGTCTTCGCGCAAGGTCGCGCGCACGTACTCTTCGAGAAACGCCAGGTGCTGCTCGTTCAGCGCCCACAGCACCTCGCCGCAGCAGGGCGCCTGCAGCCAGAGCGGCAGGTGGAAATACCAGTCCACTGCGCCCGCGCCGCCAGTCGTGGGCTGGGGCGCGTCTTTCGTATAGCCGCAGGCGTCGCAGACCACCCGCGCCCGCGCCGGCGCCCGCCGGCTCTCACGCGGCAGCGGCGTGACCACCGCGCACCGGGCGCAGCGCGGGCAGCGCACCAGGAACCGATCCGCATACTGCGCCAGGTGCTGCCCGGTATCGCGAAACCGCACCTTCTCCATTCCGCCCCTCCCTTGCCGGGCCATTGTACCTGCCCCTCCGCCCGCCTGTCAAACGAGTGCTGAGTACGAGTGGTCAGTGGTCAGTGATCAGGGAAGCGGGTAGGGGCGGTCCGGCGTGGCCGCCCTGGTGGGGCGTGACGGATGCCGGTAATGATGTACGGGCGGTCCGGCGTGACCGCCCTGGGTGGGGCGTGGTGCTGCCTGCCGGTTGTGGGCACTGTAGGGGCTGGTTTCAAACCGGCTCACGGGGCTGGATAGGACACGGCGGGGCGCAGGCGGTTGGGCCGGCGCCGGGGCGCTGGAATCCGCGCGGATCTTGGGCTTGGGGCGGGGGCGCCCTATGGGGTTTGCGCGTTGCCCGCGGGCGATCGCGTTACGCCGGTGGCAACGAAAAAGGCTGGAGGTCCGGACCCCCTCGAAGCAGACAGCGTTGGCTCCGCTGCTTCTGGTGATATAACGGGCGGGGCGCGGGGTGGTTGCATCCGGATGGCAGTCTCTCCATCCGATTTTGTGGATTGTGGCACCGCGCGGGCCGAAGGGAGGTCAGGACTCCGGCAAGAGCAACAGGCCGCCTTCGTCGATGGCGCGCAATTGCTTGAGGACGGCCTCGCTGGGCTGCGGAGTGGCGGGCACGCCGCCTTCGGGGATGAGGAGCGGGAAGCCGGTGGCGGCCTGCACCTGGGCAGGGTCGGCGTCGCCGTGGGTGGAGACGAGGCGCATCTGCCCGTCCACGAAGTCGAGCACGGCCAGGGGCGTGACGACCAGCGTGGGCGCGCCCCGGTTGTCGCCGTGCCCCCAGCCGGGCAGCGTGACATGGGCCACCTGGGGCACGAAGGTGCGCCGGTCGTGGTTGCCGGTGTAGAGGATGGTGCGGCCCACCTGGGCGGCCAGTGGCCCGCCCGCCGCGCCCGGCCCGCGCACCTGCGCCGTGCCCAGCAGGTTGGCGTTGCCCTGGGCGTCGATCTGCATGCCACCCGCGAAGAAGACATCGTAGCGCCCGCCCGCCTGCAACAGCAGCAACTCGTCGAACGACAGCACGGCCTCGGCGACCAGGTTGCCGTAGTCGCCGGAGGAGGGCAGCAGCGGCTCGGCCAGCGGGTTGACGGCGCCGCTGGCCCCGGCCAGGACAGTCAGGTTGGGGGCGTGGGTGCGCTGGGCCAGCCGCACCGCCGCCAGCGGCAGCAGGCTGACCGCGCCGAAGACCACGGTTTCGCCCTCGCGCAGGTGCTCGGCCATCGCCACGACCATCAATTCCTGCGTACTGGCCTTGCGCATGCCCGGCGTCGTAAAGAGCGGCAGCGCCTGGCCCGCCGGGCGGGTCGCCTGCTCGTCGCCGTGCCCGTTGCGGTCCACCGGCTTGCCGCCCAGGTTGGGGAAACTCATCGCTGCCACTCCTCTTCCTGCACCCGGTCCATGTAGGCGTCCTGGTTGGCCGGTTCGTCGCAGTAGCGCCGGACATAGTCCCAGAAGCCGGCCTCGGTCGCCGCCTGTCGCTGGTAGTATTTGATATGGATGTCGTCGTAGTTGTAGTAGCGGTGGCTGGATGTCGGGTGGGCGCCGAAGCCGACCGGCACCACCGCCGCCACGCGGAAACCGGGGATGCCGACCGTCTGCGGCGCCTTCAAGATCGCGGCGTGATCGACGATCTTCTCGACCTGCACGATCACCGTATCGGCGGCGAGGGCCAGGGTGCGGTCGGACAGGGTGGCGCCGCGGAAGATGGCGTTGCCGTACTCGTCGGCCTCCTGGCAAGCGATCAGGGCCACGCTGGGGCGCAGGGCGGGCACGGCCCACGCCTGGCCGCCGTGGAATGGGTCGGGCACGGGGCGGTAGAGGCTGCCCGGCGCCTGCGGCAGATCGGTCTGCTCGATGCCCGGCGGCACGACGGCGAACGGCAGCCCGGCGCCCCCGGCGCGCACCGCTTCGAGCAGGGCGAAGGCGTCCAGATCGTGCACAACCAGCCGGCCCTCGGCCACCGCGCGGCGGAAGGCCGGTGCCAGCCCGAAATGTTCCAGTCCGATGTAGCTGACGATGGCCTCCTGGACCATCCCCGCGCCGATCAGCAGGTCCGCGCCCATCCCGGCGGCCGGCCCGGCGATCAGCGTCTCGATGCGGTGATCGGCGCGGCGGCGCACCAGTTCGCGCACCAGGGCCATGGGCATGTTGTGCAGGTGCATGCCGCCGATGACCAGGCTGGGACAGACGGCGGGCACGTACCGCGCAATGGCCTCGGCGACCGTGGTGACTTTGGACCGGCGGGCATCGGCGCCGCCGGGATCGGACTGGGTGGGTTGCATGAAACACTCGCTGATCAAGAATCGGGCCGGGCACACAACCGCCCGCGCACCGCGGTTAATGATACCATAGGGGCCTTGCCGCGACAACCGTTGCCTCGCTACTCTATTACGGATTCACCGCAGAGACGCCGAAGACGCAGAGTTATAAATATAATGAGATTATGGGTTGGCCGTGCTGGCCGCCGGGCACGGCCATATATCCGCCCTGAAAGACTGCAAACCTCACTTATTCTAATGATCTCTGCGTCCTCGGCATCTCTGCGGTTAGAATAATTGGCTCTCCGCCGCGCTGAGCCATGACGGAAAGGGCACGCCGTGCTATAATGGAGGATACCGGTGCGCGCCACGGGCGGGTGGCACGCAACAGGCTCTGGGTAGCGAGGGCGACAATCAGGGCGGCTTTTGCTATAATACCTGCGTAGCCGAGCGCCGCTGCCCGCCCGGCGGGAGCGGCACACAGCAGTTCTTCCTGGTTGTCCAGTCCGGCGCGGTTCGGCCCGCGCGTGATGCAAACCGTGATTATGAGCGCAGCGCCGCGCTCAGAGGAGATGAAATGGTGAGCGATCAGAAACCAGCACAAGCAAAGGGGCTTGAGGGCGTTGTCGTGGCATCGAGCGCTCTGAGCCTGGTGGAAGGCACCGTGGGGCGGCTGAGCTACCGCGGCTATAGTATAGACGACCTGGCGGAGAAGTCGAGTTTTGAGGAAGTAACCTATCTGCTCTGGTATGGCGAACTGCCCACCGCCGCGCAGTTGAAGGACTTTTCGGGCAAGCTGCGCGCCGCGCGCAAGCTGCCGCCGCTGGCTGAACAGGTGCTGCGCGTGCTGCCCCTGGAAGGCGAACCGATCGACGCGCTGCGCACAGTCGTGTCGGCGCTGGCGCTGGCCGATGCCGATGTGGACAACACCAGCCGCGAGGCGGTGATCGAAAAGGCCACCCGGCTGGCCGCGCTGTTCCCGACCATCGTGGCGGCCTATCACCGGCTGCGCCGCCACCAGGAGCCGGTGGCCCCACGCGAGGATCTCAGCCACGCGGCCAACATGCTCTACATGCTCACGGGCACCGTGCCGCAGGACGCGCAGACCAACGCGCTCAACGCCTATCTGGTCCTGGCCGCCGAGCACAGCCTGAACGCCAGCACGTTTGCCGCCATGGTGACCATCTCGGCGGTGAGCGACTATTACTCGGGCATCGTGACCGCCATCGGCACCCTGCGAGGCATCTCGCATGGCCGCGCCAACGAGAAGGCGATGGACATGCTGATGGAGATCGAGTCGCCGGACAACGTGGAGAGCTTTGTCGACCACGCGCTTGCCACCAAGCGCCGGCTGATGGGCATGGGCCACCGTATCTACAAGACGCGCGACCCGCGGGCCAAGCACCTGGCCCATCACGCCCAGAACCTCGCCAAGATCGTGAACGACACGCGCTGGTTCGACATCGCTAACCGCCTGGACGAGATGTCGGCCTCGCACCCCTATTTCGCCGAGCGCAAGCTCTATCCCAACGTGGAGTTCTATTCGGCGCCCGTGCTCTATGGGCTGGGCCTCGATCCCGACCTGATGCCGGCGGCCTTCGCCTGCAGCCGCATCGCCGGCTGGACCGGGCACATCCTGGAGCAACTGGCCGACAACCGCATCATCCGCCCCAGCGCCGACTACAACGGCCCGGAGCCGCGCGCTTACACGCCCATTGCCGACCGGGGCTAACATCCCGGCCATCATAAACGCTCGCGCTTTCAGGGGACGGCAGTTTGCCGTCCCCTTTGTCATGCCCGCGGATCCGGCGCTGATTAGGCTATCACCATCGCCTTGTCACTCTGCGCGCAGCGAAGAGTCTCGGCGCGTGCGATACACGACGGAGATTCTGAGCGCAGCGAAGAATGACAAGTCGGTGGTGATGCGCTAATGGAGTGGGGTGAAAGAAGGGGGGCCGGGCAGCCTGCGCTGCCCGGCCCCTGGAGTCGCGGTCAGGTCCGCGGCTTACGGCCCGAAGAAGAGGATCTTGTCGATCTTGGCGATCTGGCCGCGGGTGGCGTTGTTGCCCCAGCGGAAGTAGAGGCCGGGGCACGGCTCGCCCACTCCGCCGCAGCTATAGCCGCTGATCACGCCGTTCTGGCTGTAGAGCCGCTCGATGTAGAGCCAGAACGGGTTGGCCGCCGGCACGTCGTTGAACGTCTGCTGCGTGGGCGGGATGGTGTTGTTCAGGCCCTTGGCGTTAGCCAGGATCTTGGCGAGCTGGCCGCGCGTCACCGGCGCGCCCCAGCGGAAGTAGGGCCGGTTGCCCGGCGCCACGCAGGGCTCGTTGGGGCCACCGCAGGTGTACCCGCTGATCAGGCCGCGCGAAGCCATGCGCTCGATGAAGGGATAGAACGGGTTGCTCGGCCCCACATCCTCGAACGTCTGCGTGGTCACGGTCTCGGTGAAGCCGGCGGAATTTGATGCGATCTTGGCGATCTGGCCGCGCGAGGTGTTGTTGTCGGGCCGGAACGTCGTATCGCTATAGCCGCTCACGATGCCGTTACAGGCCAGATAGGAGACATAGGTGTAGTAGTAGCTGCCGTAGGGCACGTCGCTGAACGATCCGCAGATGCTCGCCAGCGGGCTGAACAGGTCGCGGTCGCCGACGGTGACACTACCGTTGGCCGGGATGGTCAGGTTCCACTGCAAGCCGGCGCCCGAGTCGTGCTGATTGGTCGGGTCGGAGATGTAGGTGTTATCGAACCCGGCCGGGCCGCCGCCGCCTGGGCCGCTCAGATCCCCGATGCGCTGCCAGATCGTGCTATAGTAAGACTCCATATAGGCGCTGGCCGGGGTGTTGGCGTTGGGAACAAACTGCTGGAACACCGTGCTGCCTGCCAGGCTGCCGGTGGTCGGCGTGAAGTAATCGCCGATGCCACCCGAAGCCGGGTCGTAATACCCGTAGCCGCTGTCGTTACCGGCGGTGTAGAGGTCAGCCGCATGGAACAGCGTGACCGTCACCGGCGTACTGCCACCGACCTGCGCGACGTTGAAGAAGAGCGACACGAATTCCGCGCCGTTCACATATGCCGCGCTCTGAGTCAACCGCAGATTGGTGCCGGGCACGTTGTTCACAGTGGTGACGACCCAGGGGTCGACGGCCGTGCCGGTGCCGGACAGTTGGTTGCTCACCGGCGTGTACTCATTGGTATCGCGGCCGGCGGGCACATGACCGGGACCGAAGACGGTGGTGGTGCCGGCGACGTTGGCCCATAGGTAGGCGCCTTCGGCGTCGCCGCCAAAGAACTGGTCGCCGTAATCCCGGTAGCGGATCTGCATGCGCCCGTTGTCTTCGACGGTCATGCTGAGCGGGAAGCCGGGGATGATCTGCTCGGTGAGCGGATTGGCCGGCTGCTTGGGCGGCAGCGGCTTGGCAATGGGGGCGGCGGCGGTGCTGCGCGCCCCGCCCAGCACGATCAGCGCGACCATACCGAACAGCAGGCCGCACCAGGTAAGGATCGCGCGAGTATGGGTTCGACTCGAATGCATGCTAGTGGTCCTTCCTTGCGATGTAAATATGTTTAGTAGCGTGCCAATGCGATTCGGATGGGCGGCAGACCGGTTTGAAACCGGCCCCTACATCTCGCAATTACACTGGTCGACTACTAGTCCTGCACTTCTGTGACGCGGCGAACCGGTCTGGGTTCGCCGTGGTGGAATGGCGCCCGCGCTGCCTGCGGCAGACGCAGTCTCCGATAAATCGGCAATCCCTCCTTCCTGGTAAATCGCGCCGCTAGCGGTGGGATGGTCGCCGGCTCAGCCTGGCCTGGCTGCCGGCAGAAGGCGCCCTGGTGGCCCTCTCGGGGCGGGGGACGAGATCGTAAGGGTCGGCGGCAAATCCCCCGAAATAGATCGTCGCGGGCAGGCCAGGGTTACGGCTTGCGCGCGATCCGTCGGGTTGTTCCGCCCCAGTGTATCAAGAACCCGGATTCCTTGCAAGATCGTACCGCTGGCGAGTCTTGCCGGTGCGGGCGCGGTTGACAGGGAGGCGGCGCGGGCCGTATAATCGATACGCCGTGCGCAGATCGGGCGCGCGGCATTGTGCCGGGATAGGCGCGTTTCGCGGGTCCCGGCGAGAGGGAGGACGCGGTTGCCATGCCCAGGATCGGGGTCATCGTCAGCTACAAGCACCGGCCCGGCATGCTCAAAGAGCTCCAGGAATGGCTCAATGGGCAGGGCGCGGCGATGCTGAGCGCCGCCTGCGGCGCGAACGAGCGCTTCATCGGCGTCTACATGATCGAAGGCGACCCGACCTACAGCATCCAGGTGCATACCGAGACCACCGACCCCTCCGTGCTCGAAGACCTCGAACTGCTCAACAGCCCCAAGTTCACGCGCGGGCAAACGGCCCTGAAACTCATGTGGCGGTTCCTGGACCAATCGGTGCCGCCGCGGGTCCATTTCATCCGCCCGCTGCACGAGGCGCCGCCCCCGCGTACATGACCGCTGCCCTCGCCCCTCTGCGGCGCGACCGGGGCTTGCTGGCGCTGCTCGTCGTCATGCTGCTCGGCATCCCGTTCGTCACCGCGCGCATCTACGCCTCCGACGAGGTCAAGTACTTCGCGTACCTCCATTCGCTGAGCTTCGACCACGACCTCGATTTCACCAACGACTACCACTACTGGCTCGACGTGAGGAAGTACGCCGACATCGCCAGCCTGCTCAAACCGAACCCGGCTACGGGGCTGCCGATCAACGAGGCGCCCATCGGCACGGCGCTGCTCTGGGCGCCCGCCTTCGCGCTGGCCCACGGGGGCGTGCTGGCGGCGCGGGCGCTCGGCGCGCGGGTGGCCGCCGACGGCTACAGCCAGCCCTATATCGCGGCGGTCTGCTACGCATCCTACTTCTACGGCTGGGCCGGGCTGCTGCTGGCCTACGGCCTGCTGCGTCGCTTCTGCGACCAGTTCCTGGCCGCGCTGGCGACGCTGACCATCTGGCTGGGCACCTCGGCCTTCTTCTATATGATCATCGCCCCGCCCTGGTCGCACGCCGCCTCGCTGTTCACGGTGGCCCTGTTCACGACGGTCTGGTTCCGCACGCGCGCGCCGGAGGGCCGCACCTGGCGGCAGTGGGCGCTGCTCGGCTTCTGCGCCGGGCTGATGATGATGGTGCGCGAGCAGGACGCGCTGTTCCTGCTACTACCCGCCGTCGAGACGCTGTTCCGGCTGGCACGCCTCTGGCGCGGATCTGCCGGGGCCGTCCGCGCCGCGATCTGGCCCGCGCTGCGGCGGCTGGCCGGCGGCTGGGCGCTCATGCTCGGCGTGGCACTGGTGACGTTCACGCCGCAATTGATCGCCTACTGGGTGTTGGGCGGGCGGCTGGGGCCGTCGAGCACAGTGGGTGAGAAGCTGAACTGGCTGTCGCCCCACGCGCTCGATGTGCTGCTGTCGCCGCAGTACGGCATCGTCCCCTGGGCGCCGGTGGTGGTGCCCGCGCTGATCGGGCTGGCGCTGCTGGCCCGCCGCGACCGCGAACTGGCCCTGGCCCTGCTGATCGCCTTTGCCGCGCAACTGTTCGCCGCCGGGGCCTATTCGACCTGGCAGGGCAAAAGCTCGTTCGGCCAGCGTCGCTTCGTGAACTGCACGCTGCTGTTCATCGTGGGCCTGGGTGCGCTGCTGCAGTGGGCGCGTGCCCGCGGCACGCGCCCCGCGCTGCTCACGGCTATGGCCGCGGTGTTCGTGGCCTGGGAGGGCGGGCTACTGCTGCAATATGCCCAGTTATGGGACTCGGCGCGCAAGCAGGCCGGGCTGCAATGGCCGGGCGTGCTGGCCGACCAGGCGCGGGCCTATGGGCGGTTGCCCGAACTGGCGTGGCGCTATGTGTTCGACCGCAAATCCCTGGTGAATCGAGGGTTGCAATAATGATTTCGCCGCAACTGCGCGCGCTGGCGCGCTGTCCCACCTGCACCGCCGAGACGGGCGGGCACGCCCCGCCGCTGGCCGATGCCGGGCCGGGGCTGCTCTGCTGCCCGCGCTGCGACCGGCGCTATCCCCTGGCGCCGGGCGGCGTGTATCTAGACCTGATGCCGCGCGCCGCCGGGGATCTCGGCCACACCTCGCGCTACGTGGCCGACCTGGCCGAGTTCGCCGAGCGGCTCGACTACCGCGAAATGGCCCCCCCGCTGATGGGCGCGGCCGTGCGCAATCGCCTGCTGCGCCAGATG
>DASSGZ010000723.1:0-3247 GCA_035693165.1 Chloroflexia bacterium
TTCACGCCGTTGCCCGCCGGTTACGGCTATTACTAACCATTCCAAGCTTAGCTTTAATGTGCGGAACCCGGCTACGGCCGGGTTCCGTTTTGTTGTGTACTGCGTGCCGTGTGTGGCGTTCCTCGGAACAATCATGATACACTATACCGTGTAATATGCGAGGCGGCGGCGCGGTTTATAGAACAGAGCGCGCGCCCCGCCGCGCGCAATCCGGACGAATAAGGGGGGAGTATGACGGATCTGGTGATCGAGACCACCGGCCTGCGCAAGATCTATGGCCGCAAAGCCGCCGTGTCGGACCTGACCTTACAGGTGCCGCGCGGCGAGGTCTTCGGCTTCCTTGGCCCGAACGGCGCGGGCAAGAGCACGGCGGTCAAGATGCTGCTGGGGCTGGTGCAGCCCAGCGGCGGGCAGGCGCGCGTGTTGGGCCAGCCGCCCGGCCACGTCGCCACCATGGCCCGCGTCGGCTTCCTGCCGGAGCACTTTCGCTTCCATGAGTGGCTCCAGGCCGCCGAGTTTCTCGATCTGCACGGCAAGCTCTACGGCATGGACGCCGCGGCCCGCAAGCGCCGCATCCCCGAATTACTCGACCTGGTCGGGCTGACCGAGCAGGCGCACCGCACCCTGGCCCGCTTTTCCAAGGGCATGTTGCAACGCATCGGCCTGGCCCAGGCACTGCTGAACGATCCCGCGCTCGTCTTCCTCGACGAGCCGACCTCGGCGCTCGATCCGTTCGGGCGGCTGCTGGTGCGCAACATCATCCATGACCTGAAGGCGCGCGGCACGACCGTCTTTCTCAACTCGCACCTGCTGGGCGAGGTGGAGGCCACCTGCGACCGGGTGTCGTTCATCAAGGAGGGCCGCGTGCTGCGCACCCTGGCGCTGCACGACCTGGAGGCCGGGCGCCTGCATGTCGAGTTGCGCGTGGACGCCGTGACGCCTGCCCTGCTCGGCGCGCTCGACGCCATGAGCCTCGATCATCATGTGGTGGACGCCGCGCATCCCGAACTCGGCAACGGGGTGCCGCCGACCACGCTGGAGATCACGCTGCCGAACGAGGATCTGTTGCCCGCTATCGCGCAACGCACGCTGGCGAGCGGGGCCCGGCTCTACGCGCTCACGCCGCGGCGGGCCTCGCTCGAACAGATCTTCCTCGACATCGTGGGCACGGAGGACAGCGGCCAATGAACCATATCCTGACCCTGGCCCGGCTGACTTTCCACGAGGCGTGGCGCCGCTGGATGGTGATCGTGGCTCTGCTGCTGGGCATTATCTTCGTGGGTCTCTATGCCTTCGGCTTCTCGATGCTGATCAACGACCTGCGCAGCGAGCGGCCGCTACCGGCGCCGCTGCTGACGGCGGCCTATAACTTCCTGGTGCTGGCCGGGCTGTACGTGGTGCATGGGCTGACGGTGATGCTGACCATCTTCGCGTCGGTCGATGCCGTGTCGGGCGAGATCACCTCGCACACCATCCAGACTATCGTCACCAAGCCGGTGCCGCGCTGGCAGGTGTTGATGGGCAAATACCTGGGCTACGCGGCCATGTTGCTCGTCTACCTGGGCCTGCTGGCGAGCGGGGTGCTGGTGGCGACCAAGCTGCTGGTCGGCTACGTGCCGCCGAACGCCGTGGCCGGGATCGGGCTGATCCTGCTTGAAGCCCTGGTACTCCTGTCGCTCTCGCTGCTCGGCGGCACGCGGCTCTCCACGCTGACCAACGGCGTCGCCCTGTTCATGCTCTACGGCCTGACCTTCATCGGCACCTGGGTCCAGCAGATCGGCTCCGTGTTGCAGTCGGAGACGGCGGTGCGCATCGGCGAGGTCAGCAGTTGGGTGCTGCCGGTGGAGGCGCTGTGGCGGCAGGCCGCCTTCGTGCTCCAGCCGCCCAACGTGCTGCCCGGCAACTTCGTCTCGCCCTTCGGCGCGCTCGCCACGCCGAACCCCAGCATCGTCTACTATGCCCTGATCTACGCAGCGGTGGCGGTGGGGCTGGCCCTCTTTTCGTTCAGCCGCCGCGATTTATAGGGCATCGGTGGGATGATGATCACCGGCAGGCGCGCCTTCATCCTGCAAAACACCCGCTTGCAGCGCCCGCCGTTCGTGCCCGAGCTACGCCTGCACCTGGCCGATGAGATCACGCCGCTGTGGCACATGACCGAGGCCGAACTGGGGGCGCGGGGTGTGCCGCCGCCGTTCTGGGCCTTCGCCTGGGCGGGCGGGCTGGCCCTCGCCCGCTACCTGCTGGACCACCCGGCGGAGGTGGCGGGCAAGCAGGTGATCGATTTCGCCGCCGGATCGGGGCTATGCGCCCTCGCCGCGCTGCTGGTCGGGGCCGCTGCTGCCCTGGCCGCCGATATCGACCCGTTCTGCGAGGCCGCCGTGGCGCTCAACGCCGACGCCAACGGGCTGTACGTCGCCTATACAGGCCAGGATCTGCTCGCCGCCGACCCGCCGCCCGCCGATGTGATCCTGGCCGGCGACATCTGCTATGAACAACCGCTGGCCGCTCGCGTGCTGGCCTGGTTGCAGGCCGCCCACGCCCGCGGCACCCGCGTGCTGATTGGCGACCCTGGCCGCAGCTATTTCCCGCGCGACGAGCTAATCCGGCTGGCCGCCTACGAGGTGCCGACGAGCCGGGAACTGGAGGATAGCGTGGTCAAGGCGGCGGGGGTTTTCACCTTTCCCGTCGCCCCGACTCCATCTCGGGAGCAGGCTGCTCCGCGGGTGGCGCGGCCGGCTTCCGGGCGACAAACAGCCACTTAGAGGCCACGGTCTGTTGCAGGATCCGGTCGCCCACCTGCCGGCTCCAGGCTTCGTCGTAGCGGTTCGGTTGCCCTGCCGCCGACGGCTCGAAATCGGGCTGCTGGTGGATGATTTCCCAGCCCAACTCCTGCAATAATGCTTCCATTTCCCATGGCAAGATCTGGTTCGCGATGGCGGATACGGTGTTCGCGGAGAGAAAGCGCCGCCAATGCTCGTATTTTATGGGCGAGTAGGCGCCCAGCGTCGCCACCAGCATCCGCGCGCCGGGCTTCAGCACCCGCCGCAACTCCAGCAGCGCGATCCCCGGCACCGGCACGAAGTCCAGCACGTTCAGACAGATGATGCCGTCGAACCGCGCATCGGGAAAGGGCAGGTGTTCCACGTCGCCCACCTGAAACCGGATCCGGTCGGGCGCCAGATCGAAACTGCGCGCCTTCGCCTGGGCTTCCCGGATCATCATCGGAGATAGGTCGACGCCGGACACG
>DASSGZ010000724.1:0-19968 GCA_035693165.1 Chloroflexia bacterium
CTGGCCCAGGGCTTTATCAGCTTCGGGCGGCTGGAGATCGCCCGGCTGGATAACGACCCGAACCGGGCCGAGAACGGCAAGATCGTGTTCACCCTGGGAGGTAGCTAATGACTGCGCCCGGCGTTCCGCTTCCTGACGATACCTGCGGCTGCTGCGAAGGCGTCCAGCCGCTGACCCCCGTGCCCCACGAGAACCGGCCCGGCTTGCCGGCGCTGGCCTATCGCATCGGCACGCACGGCAGCTTCAAAGAGACCATGCAGGCCGCTCTCTCCGGCCAACCGGCCCTGGCCGAGTTGCAGACCCGCGCCGAGGACGACCCGACGCTGGCGCTGATCGACGCCTGGGCCACCGTGGCCGATGTGCTGACCTTCTACCAGGAGCGCATCGCCAACGAAGGCTACCTGCGCACGGCGACCGAGCGGCGCTCGGTGCTGGAACTGGCCCGCGCCATCGGCTATGAGCTCAACCCCGGCGTGGCGGCGAGCACGGTGCTGGCCTTCACGGTGGAGGACGCGCCGAGCCAGTTGAACGCGGCGACCACCGCGCAGACCAACCTGGCTGCCGCGGGGCAGGCCGTGGAAGATGATGCCAACGCGCCCAGCACGGCGACCGTGCCGCTGGGCACGCGCGTGCAGAGTATCCCGGCCCAGGGCAAGCTGCCGCAGACCTTCGAGACCATTGAGGCCATCCTGGCCCGTGCCGAGTGGAACGCCCTGCGTCCGCGCCAGACCCAGCCGCAGAAGCTGGCGATCAGCGGCACCACGCCGCAACTGGTGGGGCTGGACGGCACCAAGATCACCGCCCAGCAACTCTACCTGGCGGGCACCAGCACCAACCTCAAGCCGGGCGACCTGCTGCTGGTCGCCGTGCGCGACAACGCCGGGGCCTTGCAGAGCCTGCCCCTGGCCGTGCGCGCCGTCGTGCCCGAAACGGCGCTGAACCGCACCCGCGTGGACCTGGCCGCCAACCTGAGCGGCACGCCGGTCCTGCCCGCCGTCAGCCCACCGGGTCCCGCCCAGGCCGACAGCCCGCCCACCGTGCAAGGCACGCCGCCGGCGTTGACCGCAACGAACGTCAACACCTATGTGCTCTCCCGCCGCTGGCGCGAGTCCGACCTGAGCGCCTTCCTGACGGCGCAGGGCTGGAGCGCCCGCAAGGTCGCCCGCGTCGCCAACCAGCCGGTTGTGGTGACCACCACGCAGCCGCTGGACGGCGTGTTTGCCTTCCGTGCCCGGCTGGGCTTCTTCGGCCACAACGCGCCCGCCTATAACAGCCTGCCCGCCCCCGGCGACGTGCTGCGCGGCGAGCCCTATCCGAACGATTGGGACGCCGGTAACGGCTGGGAGATCTGGAAGGATCCCAACAAAACCAGTTTCAGGATCTTCGAGCAGGCGGCATCCGCGTCCTTCACCTTGCGCGACCTGGACACGCCCGCGAACGCGGAGACACGGGCGGTCGCTATCGGCGGAAGCCCGTCCAAAGACATCTTCATTGGCGGCACCGTGAATCCTTACTGGGACAACGCCCACCTCTACCTGGAGCGCACCGTGCAGGGCCTCGTCGGCAGCAGTTGGGCAGTGTTCGAGTTGCCGACCGCGCTCTACACTGTCTACCAGATCGACAAGGCCAATGAAACGTCGCTGGCCGCCTTCAGCGTCAGCGGCAAGGCCACCGGGTTGATCCTCAAAAACAAGGACGGCAGCGCGCTTACCAACAGCAACAAGACAGCGAGCCTGACGGTCCGCAAAACCACGGCCTATGTGCAGAGCGAACGGCTGACCCTGATCGATCTGCCGATCCAGGAACCGATCGCCGCGGGCGCCACCGCGCTGGTGCTCGACCGGCTGGTGCCGGGCTTGCAGGTGGGCCGCCAGTTGATCCTCAGCGGCGAGCGTGCCGACCTGCCCGGCGTCAGCAGCAGCGAGGTCGTCACCCTGGCCGACATCATCCACGACCACGGCTACACCACGCTTTACTTCGCCTCGGCGTTGCAATACAACTACACCCGCCAGAGCGTCGTGCTCACCGGCAACGTGGCGCGGGCGACGCACGGCGAAACGGTCAGCGAGGCGCTGGGCAACGGCGACGGCAGCGTGGCGAACCAGCGCTTCGTGCTCAAAAAGCCGCCCCTGACCTATGTCTCCGCGCCCACACCCAGCGGCGGCAAAAGCACACTCGCCGTGCGCGTCGCCGGCCTGCTCTGGCAAGAGGTATTTAGCCTGTACGGCCTTGCTCCGCGTAGCGAGAACTATATCGTGCGCATCGACGACGACGGCAAGGCGACCGTCATCTTCGGCGACGGCACGCAGGGCGCCCGGCTGCCCACCGGCCAGGAAAACGTCGTCGCCACCTACCGCAGCGGCATCGGCCCCGACGGCGAGGTCAGCGCGGGCAGCCTGACCCTGCTGCAAACCCGCCCGCTGGGTATCCGCGGCGTGACCAACCCGCTACCTGCGAGCGGCGCCCAGGCCCCCGAGCAACTGGCCGGCGCGCGCGCAAACGCGCCGCTCACCGTGCTGACGCTGGACCGCATCGTCTCGCTGCAAGATTTCGAGGATTTTGCCCGCGCCTTCGCCGGGATCGGCAAGGCGCAGGCGACCCTGCTGTGGAACGGCCAGACCCAGCAGGTCCACGTCACCATTGCCTCGGCCAGCGGCACAGTGGTCGATCCCACATCCGACCTGTTCAAGAATCTGCGTACGGCGATGGACGCCGCCCGCGACCCGCTGCAACACCTGGAGATCGTCACCTTCCGCCCGCGCACGTTCAGCCTCGACGCCGGGGTCCTGGTCGATGCGCCGCGTTACGTGCCCGCCGACGTGCTGGCCCAGGCCACGACCGCGCTGCTGACGGCTTTCGCCTTCGCCGCCCGCAGCTTCGGCCAGCCCGTAACCGCCGCCGAGGTAATCGCGGTGATCCAGGCAGTACCCGGTGTGATCGCCGTCGACCTGAACACTCTGACCCCCGACACAGGGACGGCCCCCGCGCAACAGCCGCCGACGCTGCTGCCCGCCGATCCCGGCGGCGTGGGGCTGGGCGCGGAACTGCTGACGATCAACCCCAGCGGCATCAAGTTGAAGGAGATGACGACATGAGCACGGCCTCCGCCGACCGCCTGTACAACCTCCTCCCGGCCATCTATCGCATCAAGGATGTCGGCGAGGGCGAGCCGCTGCGCGCCTTGCTGGCGGTGATCACGGCAGAAGCCCAGAAGCTGGAGACCGATATCGCCGGGCTGTACGACAACTGGTTCATCGAGACCTGCGACGAGTGGGTGGTGCCCTATATCGGCGACCTGCTCGGCGTGCGCGGGCTGCGGCCTCTACGGTCCGGCGCTTTCAGCCGCCGGGCCTACGTCGCCAACACCCTGGCTTACCGCCGCCGCAAGGGCACCGCCGCCGTGCTCGAACAACTGGCCCGCGATGTGACCGGCTGGCCCGCCCGCGTGGTCGAGTTCTTCGCCCTGTTGGGCACCACTCAGCACCAGAACCACATCCGCCTGCAGAACGTACGCACGCCCGACCTGCGCGACACGAACCGCCTGGGCCTGCTCGACACGCCCTTCGACACCATCGGCCATACCGCCGAGGTGCGGCGCATCGCCAGCGAACGGGGCAAGTACAACATCCCCAACGTCGGCCTGTTCCTCTGGCGTCTGCAGAGTTACGCCATCGCGCTGGGCACGCTGCGCCCGGCCGCCGATCCGCCCGACGGCCGCTACTGGTTCAGCCCGCTGGGCAACGACGCCGCGCTCTTCACCCGCCCGCAGACCGAACGCGAGATCACCCAACTGGCCGACGAGACCAACGTGCCGCAGCCGATCCGCCAGGCCGCTTTCTTCGCCGATTTGCGAAGCTACCACGCCCGCTATGGCGGCGTGCCGCCCGCGGATCGCCCGGCGGACAGCATCTACTACGGCCCCAACGGCAGCCTGGACATCATCGCCGCTGGTGAGCCGGTGCCGCCGATCGCCATCATGTGCATGGATCTGCGCAACTGGGACCGGCCCCCGGCGGGCCGGGTGGGCGTGGACGTGCGGCGCGGGCGGCTGGCCTTCGCCACCGGCGAGACGCCGAACACGGTCCAGGTCAGCTACAACTACGGCTTCAGCGCCGATATCGGCGGCGGCCCCTACGACAGGCGCCGGGCGCCCGCGCAACCCGGTGAGGACGCGCCTAGCGAACCCGACACCGTCGCCGCGCCCGCCGCGCTCGACGCCCTGATCCGCGTGCCCTCGACCGGCATCGACACCCTGGCCGATGCGCTGGCCGCCTGGGATCCGGCGACCGCCCCGCGCACCGTGATCCAGGTCGAGGACAACCGCACCTATGAGGAAGACCTGACCATCCCGATGGCCGGGGCCGAACTCGTGATCCAGGCCGCCAACCGCAAGCGCCCGGTGCTGCTCGGCGACATCGCCGTCACCGGGGGCACCGGCGCCGAAAGCCTGACCCTGAACGGGCTGCTGATCGCGGGCGCGCTGAACCTGCCGGGCAACCTGGCCGCCGTGACCCTCGCCCACTGCACGCTGGTGCCGGGGCTGGGGCTCGACGAGACGGGCGCCCCGCGCACTCCCGCGGCGCCCAGCGTGATTGCCGCCGCAACTAATGACCGGCTCCAACTCACCGTCGATCACAGCATCACCGGCGCCCTGCGCGTGTCCGAGGATGTCGCGGGCCTGACGATCCGCGACAGCATCGTCGACTCGCCCACCCGCGGCGGGCGGGCGACCGTTCTGCCCGTGCTCCTGTCCGGCAACCTGGCGCCCTTCCCGGCGCTGGGACCGGACACGCCCAAGGTCGTCAACGTGACCATCGGCGACGACGGCCCCTACCCGGCCACCCTGCCGGGCGTGCCCACCACGCTGGCCGACGCCCGCGACCAGTTGCAGACCGCGATCCAGGCTGCCCATGCCGGCGACGCCTTCACCGGCGCCCGCGTGATCAGCGTGGCGAACCGCCTGGTGGTGCTGCCCGGCGCGCCGGGGGCCGTCGTGATCGAGCAGGCGGGCGCCGATAACACCGCGGCGCAACTGCGGCTGGTCGCGGGTGCGGCGCGCCAGGTGTTCGCCCTGGCCGGCGGGTCGCTGGCCGGCTTCACCGGGCCGCAGGCCACCACGCCGCAGATCAACGTCACCATGGGCGGTAACGGCCCGCATACCGCGACGCTGGCGACCGTGCCCACCACGCTGGCCCAGGCCCGCGACCAGCTCCAGGCCGCGATCCAGGCGGCGGACAGTGCGGCGGCCTTCACCGGCACGCTCGTCGCCACGCTGGACGACCGGCTGGTCGTGCTGCCGGGCACCGACCGCACCGAGGTCGTCTTCAGCCCGGCGCCCGGCGACGCCACGACCGTGGGCGACCTGGCGCTGGAGACCGACCGCCCGGCCATCGCCGCCAGCGAGGGCGGCCAGGCGCCGGGCCCCCCGGCCACGCTGGAGCGGGCGACGATCTTCGGCGCCGCGTATGTCAAGGAACTGACGCTGGCCTCGGAGGTCATCTTCACCGGCGTGGTGCTGGTCGAGCATCGCCAGGCCGGGTGCGCGCGCTTCAGCTACGTGCCGCCCGCCTCACGCACGCCGCAGCGCTACCGCTGCCAGCCCGACCTGGAAATCGCGGCCCAGATCGCCGCGGCCGAGCAGGAGGCCAAGGCGCACAATACCGTGCTCACGCCCGCACAGGCGGCGGCCATCGCGGCGCGCGTGCGGGCCGGGCTGCGCCCCGCCTTCACCGCCTCGCGCTACGGGCGCGCCGCCTACGGTCAGTTGAGCGCCGCCTGCCCCCCGCAGATCACCACCGGGGCCGACGACGGCGCCGAGATGGGCGTTTTCAATAGTTTGCAGGCCGCCGTGCGCGAAGCCAACCTGCGCACGGCCCTGAATGAGCATCTGCGCTTCGGCCTCGAAGCCGGGATCTTCTACGTCACCTAAGGAGAGTACCATGCAGGGCGATATCACGCGGTCCACCTTCCGGCCCGAAAACCATTATGACGGCGTCCGTATGCAGCAGGGACGCGTGCAACTGGACGCCGACTGGAACGAGCAAGTCGACATCCAGCAATACCGCGACCACATCATCCACGCCGACGTTATTGGCTCCTGCGGCGCGCCGAAGGAGGGCGGCGGCTTCGCGCTGGAGGTGCAGAACGGCGCGCCGGCCGCCACGGCTGGGCGGATATACGTGGACGGCATCCTCTGCGAGAACGAGGGCGAGAACGGGCAAGCCGTGGCGCTCACCGCCCAACCCGACCTGCCGGGCTTCACCCTGCCCGCCGATCCGGCCCTCTACCTGGCGTTTCTCGACGTGTGGCAGCGCGACATCAGCGCGCTCGACGACCCGCACATCCGCGAAGTGGCGCTGGGCGGCCCCGATACCGCCACCCGCAGCCAGGTGGTCTGGCAGATCAAGCTGCTGGAGGTGGGCGGCGAAAACGCCACGGCGACCTGCAAGGACGACTTCCCCGCCTTTAACGATCTGACGGGTGCCACGAGCGGCACGCTCACCGCCCGCGCCCAGCCGGAGACCGGCACCCCCAACCCGTGCGTGGTCCCGCCCGGCGCCGGCTATCGCCGCGTGGAGAACCAGCTTTACCGCGTCGAGATCCACCAGGGCGGGCCGGTGGGCACGGCCACCTTCAAGTGGTCGCGTGAGAACGGCTCCATCGCCACCGGCTGGACGGACCAGAACGTCAACGACCTGACGGTCGGCACGCCGGGCCGCGACAGCGTGCTCGGCTTCGCCGGGGGCCAGTGGATCGAACTGACCGACGACAGCCACGAACTCTACGACGACACGCAGCACCCCACCGGGCGCCCCGGCACGCTGGTCAAGCTGCTCAAGGTCGAGGGCCAGGTGCTGACCATCGATCCGAGCACCGCTATCGGCAGCGTGCAGTTCGGCGACTTCCCGAACAACCCCAAGATCCGCCGCTGGGACCAGCCGTCGGGATCGGCGGGCGCGCTCACGGTGGAGATCCCGGCCACCAACGACGGCTTCATCGCGCTGGAAGACGGCGTCGAGGTCAAGTTTGAGGCCGGCGCTACCTACCGGGCGGGCGACTACTGGCTGATCCCGGCGCGCACCATCACCGGCGACATCGACTGGCCGCGCGACTCCACCAACGCCTACCTGCCGCAGCCGCCGAACGGCATCCGCCATCACTACTGCCGCCTGGCCCTGGTGCGCTTCACGGCCGAGGCCTGGCAGGTAGTCGAGGATTGCCGCCCGCACTTCCCCTCGCTGACCACGATCTGCGCCGAGGACATCTGCTTCGACAACACGCAGTGCCAGATGGTCGACGTCGTGACGGTGCAGGACGCGCTGGAGCGGCTGTGCGGCGAGAGCGATCTGCGCTTCCACAACAAGCACCTGCACGGCTGGGGCATCGTCTGCGGGCTGCGGGTCACCTGCGGCCCCGACGACGAGGGCGCACCGCGCACCCATGTCACCGTCCATCCCGGCTACGCCATCGATTGTGAAGGCGACGACATCCGTCTCGACGAGGACGCGACGCTCGACATTTTACGCATGATCCAGATCCTGCAGGACCGCAATCCCAACGATCCGATTCTGGACGAAAACGGCAACGGCGAGGTCTCGATGATCCTCGGCCTGAATGAAGCGCGGCAACACCTGATCACCATCGAGAAGTTCCGCCCGCCGGGCAACAACTTCCAGAGCCTGATCGCGGGCACCATGCTGCTCGACGTGTACAACGACTGCGTCAAGCCCATCCAGGACTTCCTGCGCGAGCAGTTGACCCCGCCGCCGGACGAGGAGAATCTCCCGGCGGGTCCCGGCACCCAGCGCGTGGCCGCGCTCTCGAACCTGCTGGCCCAGGGCATCAACCCGCAGACCGGCCAGCGCCTATTCATCTCGCGGCGCGAAGACGCGATCTTGCGCGACTTCTATACCCGGCTGCGCGCGCTGTTGCAGAGCGAGACCTTCTGCGCCATGTTCGAGAACGCCCGGCCCTTCCCCGACTACCCGCCCGAACTCGACCAGATGGACACCATCTTCGCCAAGGGCGAGCACACGCGGCTCCGGCTGCGGCCCGGCGGGCACGAGGTCTACTCGGTCGGCGCCGGCGCCAATCCACTCAAGCCGTCCACGACGATCAACCGCTTCGACCTGGACCGCAACGTGTTGCGCAGCCAGATCGACCCGATTGCCGGCACCGAGACCGGCAGCAACGTGCGGGACACCGGCACAGCAGCGTCGGGCGACAGCGGTGCAGGCGCCGTGCAGGACGTGGCCTTCTCGCCCAACGGCAACCGCATCTACATGATCGCCCCCACGCGCAACGAGGAGAATACCTTCTTCCGCGTCGGCGACTTCGACCGGTCGGGTAACCTCACCTGGCGGCCCATCGTCACGATCTGCGGCGTCAAGCTGATCACCCTGGGCACCACCGCCGCCGACCCCAACAACGTCTATGCCGTCGGCGTGCACAAAGTCTCAGTGACGCAAAACGGCACCACGCGCACGCAGATCGAGGGCCTGGGCCTCTACAAGATCAACCCGGACAACGTCGATCCCAACATGGCGCCGGTCAAACCCTTCAACAGCGTGGGCCACCTGGTGATCACCGCCGACGGGCGCGCCTTCGCCACCGCCGCGCCGCCCAACACCGAGGCCACGTCTTACCAGGCCATCCTGGGCATCCAGTTGCCCGCGCTGACACCTATCTTCCCCAACCGCGTAGATACGTTCGCGGTGGACAGCGGCAACGACGACATCGCCGTGTTCACGCGGGCCGAGGGCGCCGAGCGCGAAACGATCTACGTCGTGACCGGGCCTTCGCAGGGCACCAAGGCGGTCCAGGCGTTCGACATGACCGGCCAGCGCATCGGCAATCCCGTCACCGTGCTGAACACCGTCGTTCGCCTGCAGACCTTTGCGCCCACGCGCATGTTGCTCATGAGCTGGGAGGACGACTACTCCGTCCGCATGATCGACATGCGCAGTAACCAGATCGTGCCGAACTACCTGCTGCCCATGCAGGTCAGCCCTATCGCGATCACCGCCGATGCGGCGCGGGCGCAGCGAGTCTACGTGCTCAACTACTTCAGCAACACGCTGACCACGGCCAACGGGGCGCTCTTCCGGCCGGAGTTTCGCTTCCCGCTGGCGATCCTGGCCGCCTACCGCAAGGGCGCGGTCGAAGCCTTCGCCGATCTGACCGCGGGCTTCCTGCAATACCTCAAGGATTGCCTGTGCGACCACTTCCTGATCAATTGCCCCGAATGCACCGGGCAGGAAAAGCTCTACCTGGGCGCCGTCAGCATCCGCGCCCGCCAGGTCTACAAGATCTGCAACTTCACCGGGCGCAAGACGGTTGGCAGTTTCCCCACCTGGGGCTACTGGCTGTCGCTGGTACCGATCATGCCGATGATCGACCGCATGATCGAGCAGTTCTGCTGCACGGTGCTGCCCGATATCTTCCGCTACACCGCCCCGGCGTTCGACGAGCAGCAGACATTCAACGCGAAGTCGCGCGTGCAGGGCAACACGTTCCGCTCGGGCCTGGGCGCCGCCCAGGGCGCGGACCTCGGCGCCTGGATGCGAAACCTGTTCAACAAGGGCCAGGTCACCGGCAACGTGCTGAACATGGCGTTGCGCCAGCCGCAACTGCGCGCCGGGTTGGCCGCTCCCACCATCATGACCTCGGACATCGTCGGCCAGCCCGCCGACGATGTCGCCAACCGGCTCAAGGACAGCGGCATCGAGGTGCAGCGTGCCCCGTTCGACCCTACCAGCGCGCCGGCGCTGGCTGCCGACCTCGGCGCCTTCTTCCGCGAGCCGGCGCCCGGCAGCGCAGTCACGCTGCACGAGGAGGACGGCAAAGTCGTCTACTACAGCGTCGCCGCTACCAACCCGGCCACCCAGGAGTTGCGCGCCCGCGTCGGCACCCTCTCCGACTCGCTGCAAGCTAAGGACGCCGAGATCCAGCAGTTGCGCACGACCGTAGAGGGTCAGCAGACGACGCTGGGCGAGATCGCTACGCTGAAAACCAGCCTGGGCGATGCCCAGACGTTGCTTGAACAGCGCGACCACGAACTGGAGACGCTGCGCGGCCAGGTCGCGGATCTGCAACGCGTGCAGACTGAGCTAACCACCGCCGCCAACCCAGACCGGGTGAAGGCCATTGAAGCCGAACTGGAAGATCTGCGTAGTTTCCGCACCCAGGTGACGCAGTTCATGCAGCAGCGCCCGCCGCGCTAAGCGACCAGGCGAGGAGAGGAATCGAGCATCCCGACTGACGCTCACACACGAAAACGGCCCGCTTCCCTTTGCCGGGAAGCGGGCCGCTGTGTTGCTGACGCGCCGGCTTAGCCGTTGATCGCGCTTGTGCCCTGGGTGTTCTGCGAGTGTGTGGTGCTTGTACCCTGGCTGCCCTGCCGGCTGGCGTTCATCTGAACTTTTCAGCAGGATGCGTGGCCGATGGCCTTACCGGTTGTGTGGTCACGGCTTAGCTAGCCCTTTCAGCGCGGTATAAATCGGGCGCGGCGTCCAGTCGGGGTTCAAGATGCTGAAATGCGACGGGCCGGTGTACCACTCCTGGAAGGTGCTGAAGTTCAGGTTCCAGAGGAACATCACGCCGATCCACGGGTAGCGGCGCTCGGCCCGCTCGATGGCCCAGATGGTGTTGGCCGCCTGCTCCGCGGTGCTGGTCTCGGAGCACTCGGCGTAGCCGTCCAGCCGTTTGTCGCTGCACCAGCCGTATTCGGTCAGCCAGATCTGCTTTTGCCCCTCGCCGTACTTTTCCATCACCTGGCGCTGCTGCTCGATGCGCCGGTAGTAGAACTGCCCGTGGTTGGTGAAGGCGCCCGCGGTGCTGGGGTCGTCGGGCCACATCGTATCGGGGGGATTGTTGTAGCCGTAGGGGTGCGACCCCAGCACGTCGTAATAGTTGCGCAGTTCGCCGTTGTGCCACTGGTACAACTGGTCGAGATACCACGTGTCTTCCATCGCCACGCCGGGGTTATAGATCCCGGTGGGCGTCAGCGCCCCGGCCACCACGACCGCATTCGGGTTGCCGGCTTTGACCCCCAGGTAGCCCGCCTTTAACAGCTCGGCGTAGCGTGCCGGGTTCAGATCCCCGCTCTCGCTGAACAGGTTCTGCTCGTTCCAGATCTCATACGCCTGCACCTGGCCGCCGTAGTGCGCGGCCATGGCGTGCATGAAGTTGCCGAGATACGCCGGATCGGTGGGGAAGCCGTTCCCGCCGCCGTTGGCCCAGGCCGGCGCTTTGACCACGCTGATCATCAGCTTGATTCCGCGCGCCGCCGTATCGGCGACGATGCTGTCGAGTTCGGCCCAGGCATAGGCGCCCGGCGACCCTTCGATGTCCTTCCATTGCACCTGCTGCTTGATCCAGGTGAAGCCGATATCCTGCACTGCGTCGAGGATCCGCTTGTGGTCCTGATAGTACATATGCACGGTGATGCCGAAGCCCACGTGCGGCCCGCTGAGGAAAGGCCCCGCCGGCGCGGGCGGATACCCGGCGGGCGGGTTCGGTGTCCAGCCGGGGAAGGGGCCGGCGGCGGGCGGCGAACTCGGCGGCCCCAGGTGCGCCAGGTAGTCGCGGCCCAGCAGGCCCATCAGCACGTCGTAGGGCGTGCCGGCGTTTTCGGGGTGCAACTCGAAGCGGTTACGCTCGAAATACTGCACCGTGTAGGTCTTGCCGTCGGTGGCGCTCGTTTCCTGCAACTCATTGGAGATCGGGTAGCCGAACTGGGCCAGCCCGCCGTTCTCCTCCCAGTATTGCAGAAAGGATCCCTGGAGATCGTACCCCGTGGCCGCGAAATAGCGGTGCGTGGGGTTGTCCGAGAAGGGATCGGCCTTCGGAAAGTCCCGGCCCGCGGTGAGAGTATCGCCTAGCAAGCCCAGAAGCACCTCGTATTGCGTGCCCGCATGCTCGGGGTGGTACTCGAAGCGGTTGCGCTCGAAGTATTGGGTAAGATAACCGTTTTCCATCTGCGCCGCCGTGATCGGGTAGCCGAAGATGGGCAGCCCGCCATGCTTGTCCCAGTAATCGGCGAAGATGGCGGGGACGGTGAACCCGGTCTCCGGGTAGTAGCGATCTCCCGACGCGGCACGACTCGCACCAGACCAGGGTAAGACGGCAAGCAGCAGCATGACGACCGGAAGGAGCAGGCGTATGGGGCGGATCACGGGTGGGTCCTTTATCTAAAGGGATATGTAGTTAAAACGGGTTGGCCGCATCAAGCGTTTGTATTCATGACGCGTTGGGCAGAGGGATGTTCCAGGGCGGGACTAACACCGGATCAGGCGCGCGCCTGGGCCGCCTGAAAGTACTTGCTGGCCGGGACGCTGCCGCGCACGCCCGCCAGGTAGCGGCTGGCGGCGACGACTTTGTCCAGGTCCACGCCGGTATGGATGCCCAGTCCATCCAGCATGTACAGCAGATCCTCGGTAGCGAGGTTGCCTGACGCGCCGGGTGCATAGGGGCACCCACCAAGCCCGCCCGCCGCCGAGTCGAAGATCGTGATACCCAGTTGCAGCGCCGCCAGCACGTTCGCCAGGGCCGTGCCCCGCGTGTCGTGCAGATGGAGCGCGAGGCGGTCCGCCGGCAGATCGCGCAAGAGCAGGCCCATCACCTCCAGGATGCCGTTCGGCGTGGCGACGCCGATGGTGTCGCCGATCGATACCTCGGCCACGCCCAGGTCGAACAGGCGCATGGTGACATCGCGCACCTTGTCCGGCGGCACATGCCCTTCATAGGGGCACCCGAAGGCCGTCGAGACATAGCCGCGCACTCGCACGTCGTGCTCCCGCGCCAGCGCGATCACCGCAGCGAAGTTCGCCAGCGACTCGGCAATGGTGGCGTTGATGTTGTGCCCGGTGAAGGTTTCCGAGGCCGCCGTGAACACGGCTACCTCGCGCACCCCGGCGGCCAGCGCCCGCTCCATGCCCCGCGTGTTGGGCACCAGCACAGGATACCGCACGCCGGGCGTTTTGTCTATCGCCGCGAAGACCTCCCCGGCGTCGGCCAGTTGCGGGACGGCACGCGGGCTGACGAACGAGGTCGCCTCGATCACCGGCAACCCGCTGGCCGAGAGCAGGTTGATGAAGGCAATTTTTGCCTCCGTGGGCACGGACGCCTTTTCGTTTTGCAGCCCGTCGCGCGGTCCCACTTCGACGACGGTCACGGCGGCGGGCAGGTTTTGCAGCGGGGTATTCGCCATGCTCTCTACTCCACCACCTCGGCCAGGATCGTGCCGGCCTCGACCAGTTGGCCCACGCGCACCGGCAGTCGCGTGACCCGCCCGGCGTGCGGCGCCTTGATCGTGAACTCCATCTTCATCGCCTCC
Organism: Chloroflexia bacterium; assembly: GCA_035693165.1. Taxonomy (GTDB): domain Bacteria; phylum Chloroflexota; class Chloroflexia; order QHBQ01; family JAICKM01; genus JAICKM01. The sequence goes on from DASSGZ010000724.1 coordinate 13,337, forward strand.
ATCACCACCAGGCGCTGCCCCTCGTCCACCGTGTCTCCTTCCGCGGCCAGGACCTGGATGATCTTGCCCGGCATCGGCGCCTCCAGCTTGTCCTCGCCCACTTGGGCGGCGATGCCGAGCGTGTCCGTGCTCAAGGGCGGCAGCCGCAACAGCGCGTAGACCTGATCGCCCCAGGTGACCACCAGCCGGTCGGGCACGGGCGCCGCCACCTGCACCGGCAGATCGACCGGCCCCTCGCCGTCTACCCGCCGCAGGTGGACGCCGCCGGCCGCGCTTGGCGCGACCTGCAGCAGCCCGCTAAAGCCCGCCGCCGTCACATGCCAGGTGCCCGGCGTCGCCCCGCGGGCGAAGGTCGCGGTCACCCGGTGCGCGGCATCGTGACCGGCCGCCGCTCCGCCCGGCACCAGGATGCCGTAGCGGAAGACCACGTCTTGCCCGGCTTGCCGCCAGGGGCCTGCCGTCCAGGGGTTGGTCGCTGGTTGGGCCGCTTGCCCGCGTACCAGATCATACGCGCCCGCCGCGATAATCGCTTCCGCCGGGGGCGGCGCCACAGACGGCGCGGCAGGGTCGAAATAGCGGTCGAGAAAGCCGGTATCAGTCGCGCCCTCGCGGAAGGCCGGGTGCTGCGCCAGCCAGAACAGGAAGCCGAGGTTGGTCGTGACCCCGGCCACGTCGTAGGCGGCCAGGGCCGCGCTCAGGCGGCGGATCGCCGTGGCCCGGTCCGGCCCCGACGCGATCAGCTTCGCCAGCATCGGGTCGTAGTAGATGCTGACCTGATCCCCGGCCTCCACCCCCACGTCGTTGCGCACACCCGGCCCGGTCGGCGGCTGGAACGTGTGCAATCGCCCGATGGACGGCAGGAACCCCTTCAGCGGATCCTCGGCGTACACCCGCACCTCGACGGCGTGGCCCCGGCGTTCGACCGCCTCCTGGGTGAAGGGCAGCGGCTCGCCCTGCGCCACGCGCAATTGCAACTCCACGAGATCCAACGGTGTCGGAATAGCCCCCGGCTGCATGGGCACGTGGATCGTCTCCTCGGTGATCGGGTGTTCCACCTGCAAGCGCGTGTTCATTTCGAGAAAATAGTAGTTGCCCGCCGCGTCTAGGATAAACTCCACGGTGCCCGCATTGGTATAGCCCGCGGCCTCGCCCGCACGCACCGCCGCCTGGCCCATCGCCGCCCGGCGCGCCGCGTCCAGTTGGGGCGCGGGCGACGGCGCTTCTTCGAGTACTTTCTGGTGGCGACGCTGAATCGAGCATTCCCGCTCGCCCAGGTGGACCACCCGGCCCGCCGTGTCGCCGATGATCTGGAACTCGATATGGCGCGGGTGCAGCAGATACTTTTCGAGGAACACCGTCGGGTCGCCGAAGGCCGCCTGGGCCTCGCGCGACGCGCCCTCGACAGCGGGCACGAAGTCGTCCGCGCGCTCGACCACGCGCATGCCCTTGCCGCCGCCGCCCGCCGCCGCTTTGATCAGCACCGGGAAGCCGATGCGCTCGGCCTCGGTCTGCAACCGGCGGGCATCCGGGACGCCCCGTTCGTCGCCGTAGTAGCCCGGCACCGTCGGCACCCCGGCGGCGTCCATGATGCGCTTGGCGGCGATTTTATCGCCCATCATGCGGATCGCCTGCGGGCGCGGGCCGACCCAGATCAGCCCCGCCTCGTCCACCGCCTCGGCGAACAGCGCGCGCTCGGAGAGAAAGCCGTAGCCGGGATGGATGGCGTCCGCCTGGGCGCGCCGGGCCGCGTCGAGGATAGCCGGGATGCAGAGATAGCTCTCCGCCGCGGGCGGCGGTCCCACCCGGTAGGCTTCGCCGGCCTCGCGCACGTGCAGCGCGGCGGCATCGGCGTCGGAGTAGATCGCCACGCTGGTGATACCCAGCTTGCGGCAGGTGCGGATGATGCGCACCGCGATTTCGCCGCGGTTGGCGATCAGGAGTTTGCGAATTGGCATGTTGTTTAGCTCACCATCGAGATAGTGCCGCTCACCGTTGAGCGGTAGGACTTGTTACAGGACACACATAAGTGGCCGCGAACGCGGCGCGCTGCCGGGCTAGATCTGCCAGATCTTCGGCTCACCGAACCAGTCGCCCAACTCGATGCGCCACGGCGTCAGCTTCAGCAACCCGTAGTCGGGATTGTCGGCGCTCAGTCCCAAATCATAGCCCAGCGGCGGTGGAGTGCCGGCGAACAAATCGCGGACCCGTTGCTTTTCCGCGACCTCGTCGACCCATTCCGCCCGGCACTCGGCGTAGACCGATTTAAACGGGTCGGCGATATCCAGATAGGTCAGGGACAGGAAGGGACTGTACGCCAGGTGCTTCGTTTTGAGCGTGTGGCGCCCGGTCATCACCCAACCGGTCGATCCCTCCCAGATCGGGTGCAGCACGCGCGAACGCGGGCGATTGCGTGTATCCACGGTCGCCGCGCTGCACCACACCCGCTTGTGGACCCTTTCGATAAACTCTTGCTCAATTTCGGCAAAATCGGCCACGTTCATCCGTGTTACGACCCGCCGTAGCGCCACGTGTGATAATGCTGGCCGACGTTGCCCATCTGCACCTGCCATTGGGGCGCGAAGGCGGGCGTATAGGTCAGCACGCGGCGCTGGAAGAGTTGCACCAGCACGGCGTACTGCTGGCCGCCGATGCGCGCCGTAACCCAGTATGCCTCGCTGATCGGGTAGCCCGTGAGGTAGACCCAATCGTAGAGCGGCCCGTTCGTCAGCGCGCCGTCCACGTAGATCGGCCCCGACTGTTGTAGATAAGTCCAGAAGCGGTCGGCGATGTTGTGTTGTGTTTGCGGGATATAACGGGCATAGCGGACATTGTAGCCGTTCAGCGTATCGCTGCGATTGACCACGCCGCGGTAGTCCATGTAGCCGTTGATCGGCTGGCCGGTGCGGTCCGGGAACCGCGCCTCGTTGCCGATCGAGGTCACGCTGCGCCACGCCGCGTAGGACGGTGCGTCGGGATTCACCTTGCGCGCGTCGCCTGCTACCACCTCCTGGCTCGGCGCCAGATTCTGGTAGCTGTTGTTGCCCACCTGCATCCGCCCGGAGACCAATTCGACCACCAGCAAGCCGTTGGTCACGTACCAGGGATCGTTGGGGTTGCCGGCGGGATTGTTGATCTCCATGCGCGCCTTGTCCCAGTACTGCACCTGGCGCTGGCCGCCCGGCCCCTCGGCATACGGCTCGTTGCGCACGTCGATCGGCTGCGGCCCCCAGGTCCAGGACCGCGCCGCCACGTGCAGGGCCACCGGCCAGTCGGTCCGCGACCAGACGCGCAGGAAGGCCGCGCCCGCCTGGCTGGGCGGGATGGCGGCAGGCGCCGGCTGCGGCGCCGCGGGGGGTGCCGCGTGCGCCGGGGCTACCAGCAGACAGCCCGCCAGGGCCAGCAGCGCGCCGAAGCCCCATGCTGCCCAACGTTTCACCATGATCGCCCTCCTCTCTGCATTGTCCCAGGCCGCCGGCCCGCTGCCGGACAGATCGCCTCATCTTGATCAACGCCGAACTCGCCCGCTAAATCACGCGTTCCAGCGCGGTTTGCGCTTTTCGAGGAAAGCTCGCAGCCCCTCCTGCCCTTCCGGGCTCACGCGCACACGGGCAATGGTGCGCGTGGTGTAATCGAAGGCCGCCTCGGCGTCCAGTTCGCGCACGGTGCGCCAGATCTCCTTGGCGACCGGGATCGCCGCCGGGCTGCTGCCGCGCAACTGCTTGAGCGCCCCGGCCAGCGCGTCTTCCAGCCCGCCGACCGGTGTCACCGTCGTGACTAGGCCCAGCTCGTAGGCGCGCGCCGCCGAGAAGCGCTCGCCCGTCAGGAACAGGGCGCGCGCCGGGCCCGGCGCCATCTTGCGCAGCACAAACGGGCTAATTACCGCGGGCACGATGCCCAGCCGGATCTCGGTCAGCCCGAAGCGGGCCGTCTCCTCGGCCAGCACCAGGTCGGCCACGGCCACCAGGCCCGCTCCTCCCCCCAGCGCCGCGCCCTGCACCAGCGCCACCACCGGCTTGGCGCACTCGTCGATGGCCCGCAACATCGTCGCCAGTCGTCGCGCGTCGGCCAGGTTTTCGGCTTCGGTGTAATCCAGGCTCTGCTGCATCCAGTGGACATCGGCCCCGGCGCAGAAAGAGGGGCCGTTGCCCGCCAGCACCACCACGCGCACGGCCGGATCGGCGCTCAACTCGGTAAAGGCGCGCTCCAGGTCGGCGATCAGTTCGGCGTTGAAGGCGTTGTGCAGCGCGGGCCGGTCCAGCGTGAGCCGGGCGACATCGCCAACCAGTTCGCGGCGCAGGTCACTCACCGGCGGGTTCCTCCGCGGGCGCCTCGGGCCGCAGATCGGCCTCCGACACGTCGTCCCAATCGTCCACCAGTTCGATGCCCGCGAACTCGGCCAGGCTGTCGGCCAGTTGGCGGGTTTGCTGCTGGTCCTCCGCCACCTCGATCACGTCGTCGGACCCGCCCAGGTGGACCGTCACCGGCTGGGTGCCGCTCTTGGGCCAGCACTGGCTCTTGTACTCCTCCTCGCTGATCTCGCCCTCCTGGTACGCCTCGTAGACCGGCAGATACGCCGGCCACAGGCTCACCCGGAAGCTGCCCTCGCTGCTGTCGTAGCCGCAATAGAACCAGTCGTTATAGATATCCTGATCCAGCTTGGTCGCGGCGATGGGATCGTCCAGCACAAAGTCGGAGAACTCCGCCAGCACCGAACTCATCTCTTCGTAAAACTCGCTGCGCGGGATCTGGTAATACTTCCACCCGCCCTGCGCGGCTGCTTCATCGCTCATAGTGACCACCTCTACATACGGAACACGCCAAACGACGTGGCCGGGATCTCCCGGTTGCAGGCCGCGGCAATGCCCAGCGCCAGCACCATGCGCGTATCGACCGGGTCGATGATCCCGTCGTCCCAGAGCCGGGCGGTGCTGTAATACGGATTGCCCTCGGCCTCGTACTTGGCGACAATGGGCGCCATGAACTCGCCGGCCTCGTCCGGCGTCATGTCCTTGCCGTGGGCGCGCAGGTTGTCGCGGCGCACCGTCAGCAGCACATTGGCCGCCTCGCGCCCGCCCATGACCGAGATGCGCGCGTTGGGCCACATCCAGAGCTGGCGCGGCCCGTAAGCCCGTCCGCACATGCCGTAGTTGCCCGCGCCATAGCTGCCGCCGAGGATCACGGTGAACTTGGGCACGTTGGCGTTCGCCACGGCCATCACCATCTTAGCGCCGTCTTTGGCGATGCCCTTGTTCTCGTACTCGCGCCCCACCATGAACCCGGTGATGTTCTGCAAAAAGACCAGCGGGATTTTGCGTTGCGTGCACAGCTCGATAAAGTGGGTGGCCTTCAGCGCGCTCTCCGAGAACAGGATGCCGTTGTTCGCCAGGATACCTACCGGATAGCCCATGATGCGGGCGAAGCCGCAGACCAGCGTCGGCCCGTACAGCGCCTTGAACTCGTGCAGCCGCGAGCCGTCCACGATGCGGCCGATGATCTCGCGCACATCGTAGGGCGTGCGCTTGTCGTGCGGGATCACGCCGTAGAGCTCGTGCAGCGGATAGAGCGGCTCTTCCGGCGGCAGCACTTCCCAGGGGTGATAGTGGCGGCGGTGCAGATTGGCGACGATGTCGCGCGTGATAGCGAGGGCGTGCGGGTCGTCCACCGCGAAGTGGTCGGTCACGCCGGAGATGCGCGAGTGGACCTCGGCCCCGCCCAGGTCCTCGGCGCTGACCTCCTCGCCGGTGGCCGCCTTGACCAGCGGCGGCCCGCCCAGAAAGATCGTCCCCGTGCCCTGCACGATCACCGTCTCGTCGGACATCGCGGGCACATACGCCCCGCCCGCCGTACACGACCCCATGACCACGGCGATCTGCGGGATGCCCTCACGCGACATCTGCGCCTGGTTATAGAAGATGCGCCCGAAATGCTCCTGGTCGGGGAAGACATCCGCCTGCAACGGCAGGAAGGCCCCGCCGCTGTCCACCAGGTAGATGCACGGCAGCGCGTTCTCCCAGGCGATGGTTTGCGCGCGCAGATGCTTCTTGACGGTGATGGGGTAGTAGGTGCCGCCTTTGACCGTGGCGTCGTTCGCCACGATCACGCATTCCTGCCCATGGATCACGCCGATGCCGGTGACGATCCCGGCGGCGGGCGCGTCGTCGTGGTACATGCCGTTGGCGGCCAGCGCGCTGAACTCCAGGAAGGCCGTGCCCTCGTCGCACAGCAGCCGGATGCGCTCGCGCACCGGTAGCTTGTTGCGGGCCAGGTGCTTGTCCAGCGCCGCCTTGCCGCCGCCCTCGCGCACCTGCGCCAGCCGCCGCTTCAATTCTTCGACCTGCCCGGCCAGCGCGGCATAGTTGGCCCGGAACTCGTCGCTCGCCGGATCGATAGCCGACTTGATAATCGCCATGCGTTGCCCTCGCCGTTGAGTGCAGATAAAATCGCCCAAATGCCCCGCCGTGGGGCGTGACTACCGCGCCATGATACCATAAAGCCGCCCTACCCGTCCATGCACGAAGGCGGTATACTGGAGTTTGGTGCTTCATACTGGTATTTTACTTCAATGGATATGTTTACTAAATGCGGGAGTTATAATGACACAAGGTAACGAAGCAAATCGCGCAAATGAAGAA
>DASSGZ010000725.1:0-17488 GCA_035693165.1 Chloroflexia bacterium
CGAAAGGCGGATTCTACCCTCGGTACTAGGTCGCAGACGCCATAGGCATCTTGGTCCGTAGCGCGCGCGGGAGGGTTTGGGATATGCTTAAGAACGGTGCCAGGCGGCTCACGCCGCGCGCCGCTCCACGTTCTGCGGCACGGGTGGATAGGCGGGCCGCGGCGTTGTCAGTGTTTCGTCAGTACCCCGGTGGTAGCATAGATGCGTGTTGGGACCTGCGTACTTGCCGCCAATTTACCCGGCGCCCGCCAGGGCGCCGGCCCGCCAGGGCGCACGGGTGGGATCTGTATGAAGCATATTTTGCTGGTCGACGACGATCCTGGGCTGCGCCAACTGCTGTTGGTGACGCTGGCCGCGCCGGAGTTCTTGATCCGCCAGGTGAGTAGCGGCAAGATGGCGTTGCGCGTAGCCCGCGAATTCCAGCCGGATCTCATTATCCTGGACCTCTACCTGACGCCGAACCAGGCGGAAGGGTTGGAGGTGTGCCGCCAGTTAAAGGCCGACCCGCTCACCGCGCGCAGCTATATCCTCATGCTCACCGGGGCGAACCAGCCCGAAGACCGCGAAGCGGCGGCCGCCGCGGGGGCGGATTTCTATTTCACCAAGCCGTTTAGCCCGCGCACCTTGCTGGCGCATATTTACACGGTGCTGGGCCTGGCGCCGGGCGGCCCGCCCGCCGTGGTGCGCGCGCCGGATCGCCACATCCCGCCCTCGTAGATCGCGCTCGACCAACCTCACCCCCGGCCCCTCCCCGCAGCGGGGAGGGGAGTCGCTTTCCAGTGTGATGGCAGCGGGCCGGTTTCAAACCGGCCCCTACAGCGGCGGATTGCCGCGCCCTGGCGCGGCCTTCGCCGCGCCCCTGAAGTCGCGCTCCCCCTTGCCGCACTGATCCCTTCACGCTCATCCTTCGTCACTCCTCGTACTCAGCACGCAGCACGCAGCACTCGTGAGGGTGCGGCATCCGCCCAATTTTGCCTACCCCCAAAGTCGTAGAATCCGCACGGGTTACTATGGGCAATCATACGGCCCGCGTTACACCCCTGGCGGCATGTGCCCGCCCCCGACTCCATGCTATCCTAGGCGTGACATACAACGCGAACCAGACGTGGCGCCTCCCCTACTTTGTGACCTTCTGAACGAGCGCCGCGTATAACGGACGGGAGATCTGATTACATGACGACGATGAACGAACCTGTGGCTCAGACTGCCGGGCTGCGGGCCGTCCTCCAGAACGGGCCGTTCCTGCGACTCTGGCTGGCCCAGGCGCTGTCGCAGACCGCGCAGCAGATGATCAGCTACGTGCTGCTGGTGCAGGTCGCGGCGATCAGCCAGTCGAGCGCGGCGGTGAGCGGCATCATGATCGCCTTTGCGCTGCCGGGCATCCTGTTCAGCGCGCTGGCCGGCATCTACGTGGACCGGCGGGCCAAGCGGACGGTGCTGGTGATGACTAACGCCGGGCGCACGCTGGCCTTGCTCGGCTATATCCTGCTGACCAGTCCCGTCCTGCGGTTCGACCCGCTGCTGGTCCTCTATATCACTGCGCTGGTCTTCGCCTCGGTGAGCCAGTTCTTCATGCCGGCGGAAGGCGCGGCGATCCCGTTGCTGGTGGGCCGCGACCATCTGTTGCCTGCGAACTCGCTGTTTAACCTGACCTTCACGGCGAGCCAGTTGCTCGGCTTCCTGCTACTGGGCCCGCTGTGTGTGAAGGTGCTGGTCCACGGCACCGATTTCGGCGCATTCTACGCGATCCTGGCCGGGCTGTTCCTGGCCTGCACGCTGCTGACGGCCATGTTGCCGCGGGGCGAGCAGGTGAAGCCGGCCACGCAGATCGACGGCGTCGGCAGCGCGGTCCAGTCGGTGCTGGCCGACCTGCGCGAAGGCTGGCAGTATATCCGCAACGACGCGGCGATCTACAGCGCCATTATCCAATCGTCGGTGGCGACGGCGGTGGTGTTGATGCTGGGCGTGATCGGCCCGCGCTTCCTGGCCGAAGAGGTGGGCATCCCGGCGTCGGACCTGTACCTGGTGCTGGCCCCCGGCGGCATCGGGCTGGGCATCGGCGTGGCGCTGGTCGGGCGCTTCTCGACCGAGGCGAACCGGATGCGCATGATCAGCCTGGCGACGTTTGCGGCGGGGCTGGGGCTGCTGGCCTTCGCGGCCCTGAGCCCGGCGGCCCAGGTGCTGGCCGGGCTGCTGGGCGGTGCGGCGGCGACCCACGCCTGGGTGCTGGGCGCGATGATGGTCCTGGTGCTGATCCTCGGCGCGCTCAACTCGTTCGTGACCGTGCCGGCCCAGACGGTGCTGCAGGAACGGGCACGCGACGACGTGCGGGCGCGGGTGTTAAGCGCCTTCAACACGGTGTCGAACATCGGCGTGACCGCGGCGACCTTCTTCGCCGGGGCGCTGGCCGACGCCGTGGGCGTGGCGGCGACGGTGGGGCTGATCGGGATGGGCGTGGCCGGAGTGGCGGCCTGGGGTATCCGGCAGGCGACGGCGCCGGCCCGGCGACGGGTGCCGGCCCCGATGCCGGCCCGCAGCGGCAAGCTGAGCACCGGCCCGTTGACCCCGCTGCCGTCCGGATCGCGCAAGGCGGCCTGAGCCGGGCCGGGACACCGGGCTACAAGCAAATACGCGAGGCGGGCGCCGGTTTATCCGGCGCCCGTTTTGTGTCAATCCTTTGCAAATGGTAAGGATGGGCGCCGGCCCACCGGCTATCAAACTGTCGGCAGGCGCGGGGGGCGCGTTCACGCGGCTGCAAGCCGGGCGCCGTATGCTGAAGCTGGGGCCACAGCGCCGCGTTGGCCGTCGCCGCGTGTGGATGGTAGATGGGCCGTCCCCCGTGCCGGGTAGCCCTGGCTACCCGGCCACTCCCTGGATCATAAATCGCGGATGCACTGGGGTAGAAGGCAATGATCCCTACAGATAAGCTGCGGCAGTTTGCGCGGAAGGCGGCGGAACTGCGCGACCAGCAACTGGCGGCGGGAAATGACGATCAGTTGACCGCGCGGGCGGTGATTGGCGCCCTGGACGCGCCCCCGGACGAGATCGACTATTTTGTCCACGAGGTACCCACCCTGGTGCCGGTGCTGGCGCGCCGGGGCCTGGTAGTCATCGAGCACGAACCTGAGCAGGAGCAACCGGACGCGGCGGACGACTACGCCTTCCGGCTGACGGCGCAAGGCATCTTCTGGGCGCGCAGCGGCTGACGGGTCCGGCATCTGTTTATATTCACCGCGAAGAAACGAAGAACGCGAAGGTTCTTTTTATTAGTTTTGTTCTCCGCGTCCTTCGCGTCTTCGCGGTGACAAAGATCGCGGGTTGAGCGGATTGTCAGGCCCGCGGCGCCTGCGGTGGCTGGAGGGCGGACTTGATCTCCTCGACGGTCGGGCGGGCGCTGCGGCCCACGCCGACCAGCGTGGCCGAGGCGAAGCCCGTCCAGTCGCCATAGCCGACGAGCCAGAGGCGCGGCTCGGCCAGAGCGCGGGTGCCCTGCGTGGCGACCAGGCCTTCCGGCGTGACGATGCCGAGTGGGGCGAGATGGGCCAGGGCCGGGAAGAAGCCGGTACACCAGATGATCGTGTCCACCGGGGTTTCGCGGCCATCGGGCCAGACGGCGCCGTGCGCGGTCAGGCGCGTGAACGGGCGGACGCTGTGCAGCGCGCCACGGGCCCGCGCCGCGCGCACGGGTGGCACCATGACGATCTGGCCGAGTCCGCCTTGCGCGGCGGCGGCTAGCGATCCGCCGCCGGCTTGCTGCGCCTGGTAGTAGGCCGTGGCGCGGTCGAACAACACGCGCCCGTCCACGTCGTCGGGCAGGAAGTGCGGGGGTGCGCGCGTGACCCAGGTGGTGGCCGCCACCTGGGAGACCTCGGCCAGGATCTGCGCGCCCGAGTTGCGCGCCCCGACCACCACCACGCGCTGCCCGGCGAGGCCCGCCGCGTTGCGGTAGTGGGCGGAGTGGATCTGGGTGCCCTGGAACTGGTCGCGCCCCGGATAGGGCGGGATGTAGGGGCGGCGCCAGGAGCCGGTGGCGCTGACCACGGCGCGCGCCCGCCAGCGCCCGGCATCGCTCGCCACGATCAGCCCATCCGTAGCGCGCTCGACGGCCTGCACCTGCACCGGGCGGACGATGGGCAACTGGTAGCGGGCCTCATACGCGGCCAGGTAGGCGAGCACGGCGTCCCGGTCCGGATAGGTATGGGTGCCGCCCGGCATGAACACGCCCGGTAACGAACTCCACTGCGCCGGGGAGAAGAGCGCCAGCGAGTCCCAGGTGTGTTGCCAGGCCCCGCCGGGAGCCGGTTCGCCGTCGAGGATAACGAACGACAGGCCGCTGCGGCGCAAGTAATAGCCGGTGGCGAGGCCCGCCTGCCCGCCGCCGATGACGACGACATCGTAGTCGCGCCGGGCCGGATCGCTGTGCATGGCGCGTTTTTCCCCCCTTGTCTGGTCTGGTTTCCCGCAGGGCCATGATACACCAGCGGGCGCGCCGGTGCCCAGTGCCAAACTCTTACCTCATTCTGCTCTAGCTCTGCGGTTGTTCTGCGGTCGGCGCGGGATAATGGAACTGTACGAACCCCGGCGGCCCATGCAAGGGGCGACCGCCGGGGTTCCAACCGAATGACGCCAACCCAGGCCGGTCCGCGAGGGCCGCACGGTTTTGTTGTAGTGCCCCGAGGGGGCAGCGATGAGGAGAGAGTATCATGCAAGACTATAATTCGCAACCGATTTCCGGGGCGGACCCGGCTTCCAGCGAGCGGCAACCCACCCCGTCCGAGCCCGCCGTTAGCGGCGAGCCGGTATATGGCCGGCCGCGCGTCACCGCGCCCCTGCCGGTGATGCCGCCGCTGGCCGGCATGGCCTATAACACCACGACCCCGCCGCCGTCCGCAGCTGCGGCGCAGGCGCCCGCGCGGCAGCGCCCGCCCAAGCGGGGCGGCGTGGGCATGCTGATGCTGGCCTTCCTGATGATGCTGGGCCTGGTGGCCGGGGGCATCGGCGGCGGGGCCACCGCCTGGACGCTCGCGCAGGCAAACGCTCCGCAGGCCGCGGCCCCCGCCGCCTCCGCGCCGTCGAGTAACGTGCAGACGGTGGAGAACCAGAACAGCAGCGCCATCGGCAGCCTCTACACGCGCGTGTCCAACTCGGTCGTGTCGGTGCAGACGACGCTGGGCAACGGCCGCTTCTCCGGCGCCGGCGAAGGTAGCGGCATCGTCGTGGATCAGACCCATGTGCTGACCAACTACCATGTGGTGCAGGGCGCGAACACGATCCGCATCGTGCTGGCCGACGGCACCAGCGCCACCGCGACGGTGGTGGGCAGCGCGCCACAGGACGACCTGGCCCTGCTCTCGGCCAATCTGCCGGCGGACAAGGTGCAGCCCGCGACGCTGGGCGACTCCGACAGCGCGCAGGTGGGCGATGAAGTGGTCGCCATCGGCAATCCGTTCGGCCTGGATCATACCGTGACGGCGGGCATCATCAGCGCGATTAACCGCAGTTGGTCGAGCGGCAACCAGCCGGTCCGCCCGATGATCCAGACCGACGCACCAATCAATCCCGGCAACTCCGGCGGTCCGCTGTTCAATATGCAGGGCCAGGTGATCGGCATCAACACGGCTATCGAGAGCCCGGTGGAAGGTTCGGTCGGCGTGGGCTTCGCGATCCCGATCAACCGCGCCAAGGGCCTGCTGCCGCAACTGAGCCAGGGCAGCACCATCCAGCGGGTCTGGCTGGGCATCAGCGGCATCTCGCTGAACGCCGATGTGGCGTCGCAGGTCAACGCCCCGGTGAGCAAGGGCGTGCTGGTGGCCGGGGTGACGGACAACAGCCCGGCGGCCAAGGCCGGCGTGCAGGGTTCGGACCCGACGACCAGCAGCACGCTGGGCGACATCATCACCGCGATCGACGGGAACGCCGTCGGCACGGTGGAGGATCTGACCAACTACCTGACGAACAAGCACAGCGGCGACACCGTGACTCTGACGATCCTGCGCGGCGGCCAGCAGCAGCAGGTGAAGGTAACGCTGGAGCCGTGGCCGGCGCAGCAGTCGTCGTCGGGCCAGAATCCCAACGGGCTGCCCTCTCCGTTTGATCCGAACGGGCAAGGCAACCAGGGCACGACCCCGTAACATCGATTATCGGTCCCCCATAGTTCTAGTAAGGCCTCGCCGATCCGGCGGGGCCTTACTGTTGTGCCTTGGCGGCGCGGGCCGGTTTGAAACCGGCCCCTATAGCGGCGCGAAGGCGCGGGCCGGTTCCAGGCCCTTTTCCTGCTGCACCCGTATATATAGCGGCGCTCCGGCCTGATTGCCTATCCTGATTCAGGCGGAACAGATCATCGAATCCGCTGCCTTACCCCACGGACCTGGCCCGGTTTCTGCCGTGCTGCCGGTGTAGGGGCGGGTTTCAAACCCGCCTGCCGCCCCACCTTCCCGGCCTCTCCAGGGACTCGGTACTGCGCGCTGGCGCGGTCCGGTTGCAAACCGGCCCCTACACCGCAACCGCTGCGCGGGCCGGTTTGCAACCGTCTCCTACAGAGACGGGGCGCGGTGGCGATGGCGAGTACCATTCGCGACGGTGGGCGGTTATATATTGGGCGGGGTCATGCAGTGGGTGATCCGGCAGCTGGCCGCATGGATGGATGCATGGAGTGGGGGGCAACGGGATGCGTTATCGGACGTTTGGCCGCCTGGGGTGGCAGGTGAGTGAAATCGGCTACGGCATGTGGGGCATGGGCGGGTGGACCGGCGCCGACGACGAGGAGTCGCGCCGGGCGTTGCAGGCGGCGGTGGACCGGGGCTGTAACTTCTTTGACACGGCCTGGGGCTACGGCGCGGGGCACAGCGAGCGGTTGCTGGGCGAACTGGTGCGGGCCAACCCGGATAAGCGGCTGTATACGGCGACCAAGATCCCGCCCAAGAACTGGCAATGGCCGTCGCGGCGCGGCGACCGGATCGAGAATGCGTTTCCGCCGGACCATATCCGCGAGTACACCGAGAAGAGCCTGGCGAACCTGGGGCTGCCCCAGGTGGACCTGATCCAGTTCCATGTCTGGGAAGACGCCTGGGCGGACGACAAGCACTGGCAGCGGACCATGGAGGACCTCAAACACGAGGGGCTGGTCGGCGGGGTGGGCATCAGCATCAACCGCTGGGAACCGTGGAACGCCCTGCGGACCATCGCTACGGGGCGCATCGACAGCGTGCAGGTGATCTACAACATCTTCGACCAGGCGCCGGAGGACGAACTCTTCCCCGCCTGCCGGGAGCATAATATTGCCGTCATCGCGCGGGTGCCCTTCGACGAGGGCACGCTGACCGGCACGCTGACCAGGGAGAGCCGCTGGCCGGAGGGCGACTGGCGCAACACCTATTTCGTGCCCGAGAACCTGATCCCCAGCGTGGCGCACGCCGCCGCGCTGAAGCCGCTGGTACCGGCGGACATGACCATGGCCGCGATGGCTCTGCGCTTCATCCTGGACAATCCCGACGTGAGCACGACCATCCCTGGCATGCGCACGCCGGAGCGGGTAGCCGAGAACACCGCGGTGAGCGACGCCCCGCCGCTGCCCGACGCCTTGCGCGCACAATTGCGCGGCCACCGCTGGGATCGGCAGCCTACCGCGTGGTCACAGTAGGGCCGGCGCGGGTTTGCATGTCCGAAAACGGCGAGAAAGTGCGCGGGAATTGCGCTACAATGGGGACATGCATACGAACCACACCCCAACCACCAACCTGCCGCTGAACGCGGACAATTGTTACCAGGCGCTGGTCAGCCGGGACGCGCGCTTCGACGGGCGGTTCTTCGTCGGCGTGTCGAGCACGCGCATCTACTGCCGGGTCGTCTGCCCGGCTAAGACGCCGCGGCGCGAGAACTGCACCTTCTATCCCAGCGCGGCGGCGGCAGAGCGAGCGGGGTATCGCCCCTGTTTGCGCTGCCGGCCCGAACTGGCGCCCGGCAACGCGGTGCTCGACGCTGTGAGCCGGCTGGCCGCCGAGGCCGCAAGCCGCATCGAAGACGGGGTGCTGACCGAGGCGAGCGTTGGGCATCTGGCCGCCGAACTGGGCATCAGCGAGCGGCACCTGCGCCGCGTGGTCGAGCGCGAGTTCGGCGTCACGCCCATCGAGCTGGCGCAGACCCACCGGCTGCTGCTGGCGAAGCGCCTGCTGACCGACACCGATCTGCCAGTGATCGAAGTCGCTTATGCCAGCGGATTTTCGAGTCTGCGGCGCTTTAATGCGCTGTTCAAGGAACGCTACCGGCTGAACCCGACGGGACTGCGCAAAGCCCAGCCGCACCGCATCGCGCAGCGCCCGCTGGTCTGCGACCTGGCCTACCACCCGCCGCTGGACTGGGCGGCGCTGCTCGGCTTCCTGAGCGCGCGAACGATCACCGGGGTGGAGCAGATCGACGGCCTGTGCTACCGGCGCACGGCGGCGTTCGGCAAGCACCGCGGGTGGCTGGCGGTGGAGCCGGTGCCGGGAAAGGCGCTGCTGCGGGTCAGCCTGGCCCCCACGCTGGCCCCGGTGCTGCCGCAGGTGCTGGCCGCCGTCAAGCGGCTGTTCGACCTGCTGGCGCCGCCCGCCCTCATCGCCGGGTATCTCGGCGCGCTGGCCCTGGCGAATCCCGGCCTGCGGGTGCCGGGCGCGTTCGACGGCTTCGAGGTGGCGGTGCGGGCCATCCTGGGCCAGCAGGTGAGCGTCAAAGCGGCGAGTACCCTGGCGGGCCGCCTGGCTATTGCCTTCGGCGAAGCCGTCGAGACGCCGTATCCAGAGCTGGCCGTGCTCACACCCACCGCGGCGCGCCTGGCCGGGGCGGCGCCGGAGGAGATCATGGCGCTGGGGATCACGCGCAGCCGGGCTACAGCCATCGTGGCCCTGGCCCAGGCGGTGGCGGCGGGCGCGATCCGGCTGGAGCCGCGCGTCGACGTGGCCGAGGCGATGAACCGGCTGCGCGATCTGCCCGGCGTGGGCGAGTGGACGGCGCAGTATGTCGCCATGCGCGCGCTGTCGTGGCCGGACGGGTTCCCGCACGGCGACCTGGGCATCCGCAAGGCGCTGAATGAACCCAACCCCAATCGCGTGTTCGCGTTGGCGGAAGCCTGGCGCCCCTGGCGCGCTTACGCTGCGATGCACCTATGGAAATCACTGGAGACCCCTGCATGCTTGACCGAACTCGAACCCCAGCCGCAGATCGCGTGATCTATTACACCACGGTGAGCAGCCCCATCGGACCGCTGTTGCTGACCTCGGATGGCACGGCGCTGACCGGGCTGCATATGAGCCCCCTGCCGCCCCGCCCGGCGACCGGCGCTGTGGCCCAGGACTGGGACCTCCCGGACGCCGCCGGCACCTGGGTCGCGGACGCAGACGCGGCGCCGCTGCCCGAGACGGCGGCGCAACTGGCCGCCTATTTCGCGGGCCGCCTGACCGTGTTTGACCTGCCCCTGGCGCCGCACGGCACGGAGTTCCAGCGCCGGGTCTGGACCGCGCTGCTGGCGATTCCCTACGGCACCACGATCTCGTACGGCGACCTGGCCCGGTGGGTGGGCAATCCGCAGGGATCGCGGGCGGTGGGGCTGGCGAACGGGCGCAACCCCATTGCCGTCATCGTGCCTTGCCACCGCGTAATCGGGACCGACGGCAAGCTGACCGGCTACGGCGGCGGCTTGCCGCGCAAGGCGGCGCTGCTCGACTTCGAGTTTAGCGTGCGGCTGAGCGGCCCCACGGCTTTCCCGCCCCTGGCCGATCTCGCGCCGCTACCGCCTGCCGAGCCGGCACTGGCCGCCGCTCGCTAGAAGCTATCGGAGACCGCGCCGGGAACCGCGCCCGGCGCGGTCTTGTGCTGTGTCTGCCCCGCGATTGTAACCCATCTGTCACGTACATATACCGTTGCGCCAACCGCTTTCGGCTATGATGAAACGGGGAGCCGCTAGCCGGGCAGTTTGGATCGCCGGCGCCTGCCGGCCCCTGAAAGGAGAGGATCGATGGAGACCCTAACCTGGCATACTCACCATGATGACATGCCCGATCTGCGTCACGAGGAGTACACGGTGGCCGAATTGGCGGAGATCCTGGGGGTGGGGCGTGAGTTGCTGCTGCATGCGATCCGGACCGGCGAGTTGAAAGCCGAGCAAGTCAATTCGCACACGATGCGTATCAAGCGCGAAGATTCCGTGGATTGGCTGAAACGGCGCGGCCGGCTATATTAACGCGGAGTGTTCCCGCCGATAGCGGCTGGGACTGCATTATCCCCCGTTGCCGGTACAGATTATGCTCGTTTGCCCCTGACGGCGATGGGCCGGCTGGCCCGGCGACGCGGGAGGTGTGACGATGGCTATCGAAACGGCCCTGCGCGTGCAGTTGCTGGCGCGCCATGGGGAACTGGCACGGGTCGCTCGCGTGCTGGCCGATGCGGGCGTGAATTTGGACGCGGTGGCAGGCATTGACACCGGCCAGATGAGTGCGGTGGAACTGCTGGTGGACCAGATAGAGGCCGCCCAGCAGGCGCTGAACGCGGCGCACATCAGCGCGGCCAGCGTGCCGGTGGCGATGGCGTGGCTGCCCAACCGCCCCGGCGCGCTGGCCCAGGCCGCCGAAGCGCTGGCCGCCGCCGGGATCAATCTCCGGTCGATCTTCATCATCCGCACGACCGGGGACCAGGACCAGGTAGCTTTCGGCTGTGCCGAGGCCGCCCAGGCCGACGCGATCCTGTCCGGTCTTCGCGAGACCTGGTAAGCGGCGGCGAACGGGCCGGACGCTAGACGGCGTCCGGTTCCGGCAGCCCGAGCAGGAACTGGAGCGGGCGGTGCAGCCGCGCCGCCCAGTCGCGTTCGTTGTGCCCGGCGTGGCGGAAGCTCTGGTAGTAGAGATCGCGGCCCGCCCGGTAGCCGCGGCGTTCCAGCGCGGCGTGCATGCTACGGGCTGCCTGGAAGTTGTCGCCGGGGCCGCCGCTATCGACATAGAACCGCCCTGGCCGCCGCGCTTCGCGCGCCACGCGGGCAAACAGGTTGTCGCGCCAGCCGAACGTGGGCGAGAGGCAGGCCGCCCCGCCGAACACCTCCGGCCATTGCCAGCCCAGGTAGAAGGAGACCACGCCGCCCAGCGACGACCCCATGATAACCGTCGAGGCCGGGTCATCGGCCAGCGTGCGGTACATGCGATCCACCGCCGGTTTCAGCTCCCGCACCAGCCAGCGGCCATACTCCTCGTAGCCGGGCCGCGTGTACTCGGCCATGCGCGCCGCGGGGTAGACGCCGACGACAATGGCCGGGCGGATCAGGCCGAGGGCGATCAGCAGATCCATCGTGTGCTGCACGTCCCAGGCGTGGCCGGAGTACGACTCGTTCGGGAAGAAGAGGTTGGCCCCGTCTTGCATGTAGACCACCGGGTAGCGCTGGTCGGGCTGGGCATCGTAGTCGGGCGGCAGGTACATGCGCATGTAGTGCGGCCCGGTGGCCGGGTGCGGGGGCGTCTCCAGCTTGTCGGACACGGCGCCCTGGCGCGGGGCGACGAACTGCGGGTAGAGGTCCTGGCCGCCCGGCTCGCCGGTCAGCGCCACATCGTACCCGCCGGCCCAGATCAGCCGGGTGCCCGCGCGCAGGCAGGGCTTGGCGGCCCAGTGCCCGGCGCCCAGCGGCAGCCGGAACTCGGCGGTGCTGCCCTCGGCGGCCCAGGTCGCGGGGGGCAGGTCGTGATCCCAATCGGCAGATGTGCGCAGGATCATCTGCGCGGCCAGGGGATGATGCACGCGTACCGACCAGTCCGGGCGCACGGCGGCCTCGCGGCGACGTGTGCGGGTAGTGCGGGAACGCAGGGAGCTGCGGGTAGCGAGTGTCATGGGGCCGGACCCTCCCCGAACAGGCCCGGCCCTACGCGCGAGCCGTCCGCGGCCACCTGAGATCGCAACATGAACTCCTCCTTCAGAGTCCGCCTCGCCGCGTCTGCAGCCGCCGGAACTGCCGCGTCTGCTCGCTGTTGTTGCGGAAGAATAACACGCCCAGGCAAGGAGAAGCAAACTTCGCTCGAATACGGCCTGGAGTCGATGGATATGGTGGGCACTTGGCGGATGATATAAGCATCCATCGTGCCACGGCGGGGCCGGTGGCTCATGGTCCATGGCTTGCTGTGCTGCGGGAGAGCCTGCGCGCTTGTGACATGCGGATGCTAGGCCAGCCAGGGAGGATATAGGCAAATGACGGTGATTGTGGCCGGGATGGTGGTGCTGGACCTGATTCCGGCGTTGCCCGCGGACGAGGCCGGGTTCCGCTTCCGGCCAGGGGTGGTAGTGCGCACCGGCCCCGCGCGGGTCGCGCCCGGTGGCTGCGTGTCGAATACGGGCACAGCCCTGCACCGGCTGGGCGTGCCGGTGCGGTTGCTCGGCAAGATCGGCGACGATGCGTTCGGGCGCATCGTGCAGGATCTGCTGGCCGGGGTGGGCGACCGCCCGTTGCTGGTGGCGCCGGGCGAGATGACCGCGCATAGCTTTGTGCTCAGCCCGCCCGGCCACGATCGCATGATCCTGAACTATCCCGGCGCGAACAACACCTTCAGCGCAGATGACATCAGCGCCGGCATGCTGCAGGACGCGGCGCTGTTCCACTTCGGCTATCCCACGGCCATGGCCCGCATGTTCGCCGAGTCGGGCCGCTACCTGGGCGAACTGATGGTCCGGGCGCAGGAGGCGGGCCTGGTAACATCGCTCGATATGTCCTATCCTGACCCGGCCTCGCCCGGCGGCCAGGCCGACTGGGGCCGGATCCTGGCCGCGACCTTGCCCCACGTCGATGTGTTCATGCCCAGCCTGGCCGAAGCCGTGCTGGTGCTGCCCCCGCCCGGCGGGGCCGGCGCGGCGGGCAAGGATCTCAGCGCGGAGCAGGTGCCCGCAGAGTATATCAGTCGCCTGGGCGAGCGGATTCTCGCCCTGGGCGCGGCGGTGGCGATCATCAAGCTGGGCACGCAGGGCGTGTACCTGCGGACCGGGACGCGTGAGCGGCTGGCGCCGGCGGCCCGCCGCCTCGCGCTCGACCTCGACGCCTGGGCCGGGCGCGAACTGTGGGCCAATATTTTCGCGGCGCAGGTGGCCGGCACCACGGGGGCGGGAGACGCCACCGCCGCCGGGCTGCTGCTGGGGCTGGTGCGCGGCATGGCGCCCGAAGACATGATCACGGCGGGCTGCGCGGTGGGCGCGACCAGCGTGGAAGCGGCGGACGCGGTCAGCGCGATCGTGCCCTGGGACACGACAGCGGCGCGCATCGCGGGCGGATGGCCGCGCCGGGTGGTGGCGCCGGGCGCGGGGTGGCGGCCTGCCGGGCCACCCGGCGTCTGGCTGGGACCGGCAGATGCGCGGGCGCGCGGTTAGGTGCCACGCCCGGCACCTTTGGAGGGATGAATACGTTGAAGATCAATGAGTACAGCGGGATGAATTGCACAGCTACAACAGCTACATAGAAAAGGGACGCGGAGGCTGCGGAAACATGTTTGTGGTTCCGGCAATCACCGGCATGTTTCCTGCGGGATCCGGACGGGCCGGGCGCTCGTGCATCGGTACTGCCCCGACCTTTGCGGTGACTTCGCTAACCCCTGACGATCTGGAGGACGAATATGGCTATTCCCACGCTACCTTTTGGCCGGCTCGGCCATGAGAGCACGCGCACGCTGTTCGGCGCCGCCGCGCTCGGCGCGGTCTCGCAGGCCGACGCCGACCGGACGCTCGACGTGTTGCTGCAATACGGCGTCAATCATATCGACGTGGCGGCCAGCTACGGCGATGCCGAACTGCGCATCGCGCCCTGGCTCAAGCGCTACCGCGACCGGTTCTTCGTCGCCACCAAAACCGGCCAGCGCAAGGCCCAGGGCGCGAAGGAGGAACTCCAGCGCTCGCTGGAGCGCATGGGCATCGACCACATCGATCTCTGGCAGTTGCATAACCTGGCCGACCCCATCGAGTGGGACATCGCGCTGAGTCCGGGCGGGGTGATCGAGGCCGCCGTGGAGGCCCGGCAGCAGGGGCTGATCGGCGGCATCGGCGTCACCGGCCACGGCACGCAGATCGCCGCGACGCACCGGCGCAGCCTCGAACGCTTCGACTTCGACTCGGTGCTGCTGCCCTACAACTACATCACGATGCAGAACGAGTACTACGCCGAGAATTTTAATGCCCTCGTCGCGACCTGCCAGGAGCGCAACGTGGCGGTGCAGACGATCAAGTCCATCGCCTACAAGCCCTGGATGGCCGAGGAGCACACCCGCTCGACGTGGTACAAGCCGCTGGAGGACCAGGCCGACATCGACGCCGCGGTCTGGTGGGTGCTGGCGCGGCCCGGCATCTTCCTGGACACGGCGGGCGACATCAACCTGCTGCCCCGCGTGCTCGACGCCGCCAGCCGCTTCGACCCGACCATGACGCAGGCCGGCCTGGAACCGCGCGTGGCCCAGTTGAGCTTTGACCCGCTGTTCGTGTAGCGGGGCGGCGCGGGACCAACCTAACCCCCTGGCCCCGTCCCGCC
This sequence comes from Chloroflexia bacterium, assembly GCA_035693165.1. Taxonomy (GTDB): domain Bacteria; phylum Chloroflexota; class Chloroflexia; order QHBQ01; family JAICKM01; genus JAICKM01. Next base: position 14,510 of record DASSGZ010000725.1, read on the forward strand.
GCGGGATGGGGGAGATCGGTTTGCGGTATAGTGCAGGGCGGCGGATTGCTCCGCGGTTGCCGCCGCCCTGTTGGGGCGCATGGGGTGTGGTGCGTGCGGCCGGCACCACGCCCCGCTGCCTCTAGACAAGGGGCCATCCTGCTATGCAAAGCACCACCGAAGACCGCACACTCAATCCCTTCCCCTGGTATCGCCGGATGCGCGAGACGGACCCGATCCATTTCTATCCCGAGTACCGGGCCTGGCAGGTGTTCCGCTATGACGATGTGTTGCGCGTGCTGTCGGACTCCGCCGCCTTCTCGTCCAACATCAGCGGGGGGCATGAGCGGCAAGACCCGCTGGCCGCCAGCCTTGTGACGACCGACCCACCGCGCCACCGGCAGTTGCGCAACCTGGTGACGCAAGCCTTCACGCCGCGCAGCGTGGCCGCGCTGACGGACCGCATCACGACTATCGTCAACGACCTGCTGGACCGCGTGGTCGCGCAGGGGCAAATGGATGTCGTGGACGACCTGGCGTATCCGCTGCCGGTCATCGTCATCGCCGAAATGCTGGGCATCCCGCGGGAGGATCGCGACCGCTTCAAAGCCTGGTCGGACGCCATCGTCGGCGCGAGCCTGGGCGGCGGCAAGCCGCAGGCCGAGATGAGCGCCTACTTTCTACAGATGATCGAGCAGCGCCGCCAGGAGCCGCGCGACGACCTGATCAGTGCGCTGCTGAACGCACAAATCGAGGGCGTGCATCTGACCCGGCGCGAACTGCTGGGCTTCTGCGTGCTGCTGCTGGTGGCCGGCAACGAGACGACGACCAATCTGATCGGCAACGCGGTGCTCTGCTTCGACGAGCACCCGGAGGTCATGGCCGAGTTGCGCGTCGCCCCGGACCTGATTCCGGGAGCCATTGAGGAGGTGCTGCGCTACCGCTCGCCCGTACAGATGATGTACCGCCGCGTGGCCGCGGACGTGGATCTGGACGGCAGGCCGCTGCAGGCGGGGCAGATGGTCATGGCGCAGATCGGGTCCGCGAATCGGGACGAGGCGCAGTTCCCCGATGCCGACCGGTTTGATATCCGGCGCGCGCCCAACCGGCACCTGGCGTTCGGCCACGGTATCCACTTTTGCCTGGGGGCGCCGCTGGCGCGGCTGGAAAGCAAAATCGCGCTGACGCTGATGCTGGACCGGCTGCCGGAGATGCACCGGGTACGCACCGTGGCGTTGCAGGGCCTCGGCAGCCCCATTGTCTACGGCGTGAAGCACCTGCCGATCACGTTCCACGCGAGCGCGGCATAGCCTCACCGGGCAAACACGCTGGCAAATTGGCGTATTTTGCTTCTCTCCTGTTACTCTTTCCCGGCACTTGCATTGTAGTGTTTGGTATGCCGCGGTGGATCGTTGTATAATTGAACGAGAATCTTTATAGCGTAGCAATCACAGTATGATCGAACCGTTTCGCGTCCTACCCTCGCACTAGCCGCTACGGCCGAGCGCTGTGCCCACTGGAGGATGGGTCCGTGGGCGTTGGTCGCCGCCCGGCCCGCCTCGTAGTACCCGCGTCGCACAGGAGCACCCGCGATGGCTGATCTGCTCAACACACAAATGGGCCAATACCGGCTCACGGAGGTCATCCGCCGCGGAGGCATGGCGACCGTCTACAAGGCGTACCAGGAATCGCTGGATCGCTACGTGGCGATCAAGGTGCTGTTCCACAACGAGGACCCGCAGTTCGCGATGCGCTTCAAGCGCGAGGCGCGGGCGATGGCGCACCTGCAACACCCTAACATCCTGCCGATTTACGACCACGGCGAGCAGGATGGCATGCTCTTCCTGGTGCTGCAATATGTCGAGCGCGGGGTGACGCTGAGCGACATGCTGGGCAAGCCCGTGGAACCGGTCCCGGCGCTGCGCCTGATGGCGCGCGTGCTCGACGCCCTGGACTATGCCCACCAGCGCGGGATCGTGCACCGCGACATCAAGCCGGGCAATATCTTGATGCCGGCGCCCAACTGGCCGATGCTGGCCGATTTCGGCATCGCCAAGCTGTTGACCGAGGGCGAGAACCAGAACCTAACCTCGCCCAGCCTGATCATCGGCACCCCCGCCTATCTGGCGCCGGAGCAAGCCCTGGGTCAGCCCATCGACGGGCGCACCGACCTGTACTCGACCGGGGTGGTGCTCTACCAGATGGTGGCGGGGCACGTGCCGTTCGACTCCGGCACGCCGGTGGTGGTGCTCACCAAGCAGGCGTACGAGGCGCCCCCGCCGCCCACCATGTTCAATCCCGATCTGCCGCCCACCGTCGCGCTGGCCGTGTTGCGCGCGCTGGAGAAAGACCCCGCCAACCGCTATCAAAGCGCGGCGGAAATGGCCTCGGCGCTGGAACAGATCGCCGCCGACCTGGAGGCGGCCCGGTCCACGCCGGCCCCGGTCGAATCCCGCCCGGCGGCGGGCGCGCCGAGCGAATTGCACACCCACTATCTGGCCGGGGTGCAGGCCTTTGCGGCGCAGCGCTGGGACCAGGCGGCCCACAGCCTGCGGCAAGTGGTGGCCGTGGACCCGACCTACGAAAATGCCGGGCGGCTGCTGGACGCGGCCCTGGCCGCATTGCAGACCCCAGGCGCGGCCACGGTGGTCCGTACGCCGGCGACATCGCCCGCGCCCGCCGAATCCCAGGCGGCGCCTGCGCCGCTCCCCGCAGACGCCGAAGCCCAGGCCGCGCCGCTACCCGCGTCGCCGCCCCCCGCGGCCGCGCCGGCGCGGACGGCACCCGCCGGGGAGCCGGCGCCGCCCGTGGCCGAGGCGCTCGCCGCGGCAGAGCCGGACGCCGTCGCGGCCGCCGCCCCGCCTGCGCGCCGTCCGCGCCGCCGGGCGGCGAGCGTGCCGCCGGCGAGCGCCGCGGGCACACAAGCGGCCGCCGCGCCGCCGCCCGCCCCGCCCGACGGGGAAAACGCCCCGCCTGAGCGTGCCCGCCAGGCCGGGCCGG
>DASSGZ010000726.1:0-3263 GCA_035693165.1 Chloroflexia bacterium
GCCTCGCGGGCCTTGGCGAAGAGTTGCGCGCCGATGATGTTGCCTAGCGTGTAGCCGGAGAAGCCGCCCAGGCCGCCGCTCGACCAGTGGATGTCTTGCAGCACGCCCTCGGCGTCGTTGGGCGGGGTGATGCCCAGGTAGTCCTGCATGCGCGCGTTCCAGGCGTCCTGCACCTCGTTCACGTGCAGCTTGTCTTCCAGCAGCGCCAGTTCCAGTTCGAAGCGCAGCAAAATATGCAGGTTGTACGTCACCTCGTCGGCCTCGACGCGGATGGTCGACGGCGTGACCTTGTTCACGGCGCGGTAGAAGCGCTCCATGTCCACGTCGCGCAACTGGTCGGGGAAGGCGGCTTGCAGCTTGGGGAAGTAGCCCTGCCAGAAGGCCCGGCTGCGGCCCACCAGGTTCTCCCACAGCCGCGACTGCGACTCGTGGACGCCCGGCGAGGCGCCCCGGCAGAGGGGGCTGCGGTCGAGCGCGGGGTTGACGCCCTGCTCGTACATGCCGTGGCCGCTCTCGTGCATCGTGCCGAACAGCGCCATGGGCAGGAAGTCGCGGCTCACGCGGGTGGTGATGCGCACGTCGTCGGGCGAGAAGCTGGTGCAGAAGGGGTGCGTGGTCAGGTCCTCGCGGCCCCGTTGCAGGTCGTAGCCGTACTGCTCGACCACGCGCAGGCCGAAGGCCAACTGCTGCTGCTCGTCGTACTCCCGGTGCAGGAAGCTCGTGTCCACCACGTCGCCCTGCTGGGCGATGGCGCGCACCAGCGGCACGATGGCCGCCTTAAGCTCGTCGAAGAGCACGCGCAACTGCGCCGCCGTCATGCCCGGCTCGCTGCGGTCGATCAGCGCGTCGTAGGGGTGCTCGTCGTAGCCCAGCGTGTCGGCAACGCGCTTGTTCAGGTCGATGTTGGTCTGCAGGAAGGGCGCGAAGATGGAGAACTCGGACTTCTTGCGCGCCTCGATCCAGGCCGGGCGCGCCAGGGCGCTGGCTCGCGAGATCTCGGCCACCAGTTCCGGCGGCAGCTTGCGCGCCTTGTCGTAGTCGCGCCTGGTCACGCGGACCAGGCTGGCGTCGTCGGACGCCGGGTCGTCCCCGGCGGTCGTCTCGGCCAGCGTGTCCAGCAGCGCGCCCACCTCGTCGGAGGTAAAGCGCACGTGGGAGATGCGGCGCAGGGTCGCCAGTTGCTCGGCGCGCGCCCGCACCCCGCCCGGCGGCATATAGGTCTCCTGGTCCCAGCCCAGCACAGCGGCGGCCCGGTTCAGGTCGCTCACTTCGGCCAGGATCTCGCGCAGGTGGCGCATCGGTTCTTGCATGGATCGGTCTCCTTCCGCGGGACCGGGCCGTGGCGCCCGCCCCGCCGGCATCAGATTGGTCCCGCCATTGTAGCACGCTTTGCGCCGGGCAGACAACTCCGGCACCGCGCAATTTAGCCTCACCGCAGAGACGCAGAGGACGCAGAGATTTTGATTGGATTATGTAGGGTGTAGGGCTAGGAGCCGGTTTGATCCACGGGCCCGACTCAAAGGATTGACAAGGATCACAAACCGAACTTCTTTAAATAATCTCTGCGTCCTCTGCGCCTCTGCGGTGAAGAAGAATCGTTATTTCAGGAACGGGTTGAGGACCATGAAAGCGAGGAAGCCCAGGCCGGCCGTGACCGGGATGGTCAGGATCCAGGCGCGGACCATGTTGCGCACCACGTCCCAGCGCACGGCGTTCATGCGCCGGGCCGCGCCCACGCCCAGGATGGTCGAACTGATGACGTGCGTGGTGCTCAGCGGGAAGCCGAGCCGCGAGGCCGTCTCGATCACCGCGGCAGCCGAGGTCTCGGCGGCGAAGCCGTGGATCGGTTCCAGGTGCGCCAGCCGCTGGCCCATGGTGTGGATGATGCGCCGCCCGCCCGCCGCCGTGCCCGCGGCCATGGTCAGCGCGCTCAAGATGATCACCCAGGTGGGCACCTCGAACGTGTGCAGCACGTTGGCGCTGACCAGCCCCAGGGTGATGATGCCCATCGTCTTCTGCGCGTCGTTGCCGCCGTGGCTGAAGGCCATGAACGCCGCCGACACCACCTGCGCGTGGCGAAACCACGACCCCACCGCGTGGGGCGACATGTTGGCGAAAATGGCGTAGAGCAGCTTCATCAGCAGCAGGGCGATGAAGAAGCCGGCCACCGGCGACGCCACCAGGGGGATGAGGACTTTAGTGATCAGGACCGACCACTGGACCGATCCCGCGCCCAGCGCGCCGATGCCCGCGCCCATCAGGCTGCCGATGAGCGCGTGGCTCGAACTGCTGGGGATGCCGAAGTACCAGGTCAGCAGGTTCCAGATAATCGCCCCGATTAATGCGGCGGACACGGCCACCATGGGCACGTCGCCCTGGACGATGCCGCTGCCGATGGTCTTGGCGACCTCGGTGCCGGTGATGGCGCCGATGAAATTGAGCGTGGCGGCCATGCCGATCGCCACGCCGGGCGACAGCACGCGGGTCGAGATGACCGTGGCGACGGCGTTGGCGGTATCGTGAAAGCCGTTGATGAAGTCGAAGATGACGGCCAGAAGCAGCAGGGTAATTAACAGCGGGGTAAAAGCGATATCAGGCATTCTTGATTACCAGGCCGCGCAGCACGTCGGCAATATCCTCGCTCTTATCGGTCACTTCTTCCATCATCTCGTAGATCCGGCTCCAGGTCAGCACTTCCAGCGGCGGATGCGGGCTGTGGAACAGTTCGATCAGGCCCTGGCGCAACAGTTCATCGGCCTGGTTCTCCAGCCGGTTGATCTCGATGATGCCCTCGTTCAGGTGGCCCATGCTGCGGCGCTGGCGCAGGTCGGGGATATAGCGCGCCACCTCTTCGGTGCAGGCCAGGATGCTCTTGGCGAGCGCCTGGGCCGTGGGCGTCGGCTGCTGGACGTTGTAGACGTACATGGCGTCGGCGCAGGCGTGGATCGTGTCCATCACGTCGTCCAAGGCGCGCGTGAGGGCGATGATGTCTTCGCGGTCCATCGGCGGCATAAACACTTTGTTCAATTGCTCGTAAATGCTGTGGCTGATATCGTCGTTGCGGTGCTCCAGGTCGTGGATGCGTTCGACCATCTGGCCGGGCGCGTCGAAGTTGCGGCACAACTCGTCCAGGAGCCGGGCCGCAGCCACGTTATTGTTCGCCGCTTCCTCAAACCAGGTAAAAAAGTCGGCGTGCTTCTTCGTGTTATTGAGTACGTTCTGCACCGTCTCTCTCCTTATGCATGCGGACTCGCCGGAGCGCC
>DASSGZ010000727.1:0-26852 GCA_035693165.1 Chloroflexia bacterium
CCTGGTGGAGGACAAGATCCACGCGCGGAGCACGGGGCCGTACAGCCTGGTGACGCAGCAACCGCTGGGCGGGAAGGCGCAGTTTGGCGGGCAGCGGTTCGGGGAGATGGAGGTCTGGGCGCTCGAAGCCTATGGCGCCGCGCACATCCTCCAGGAGATGTGGACCGTCAAGTCGGACGACACGGCGGGCCGCGTCAAGACCTACGAAGCGATCATCAAGGGCGAGAACATCGTGACAGCGGGCGTGCCCGAGGCGTTCAAGGTGCTCGTCAAGGAGTTGCAGAGCCTGGGCCTGAACATCGAGGTGTTGGACGAGCACGACCGGATCATCTCGCTGGTCGAGGACCAGGCCGCCGACAGCCTGTCCGAACTCGATATCAACCTGTCCGGCTTCGAGCAGGACGACCGCGAGTCCCTGCGTTAGCCCAATAGTTTAAGTTCACCGCGAAGGCGCGAAGGACGCGAAGAACGGGATTAATAGGAATGATCGCGGCAGCCGCCCGGCCTCTGCGCTGCGATTATTCCCCCATAATCTTCGCGTCCTTCGCGTCTTCGCGGTGCAATTACTCCTTGATGCGGCGCGCGGGGGAAGCCGGTTGACTTACGGGGCCGAGGCTCTATAATAGGAAATACCTGATTGCCGCCCGCCATGCCTCGGTCCCGCCTATGACGACGACTGGCGTATCCTCCATCGACCCAGAGCCGCAACCTCCGGACTCCCCTGCCCCCGCGCCGGCAGCGGTCGTGCCCCGATCCGGCGCTATTGCGCTGCGACGCGGGTGGGCGCAGCGGGGCGTCTGGTTAGGGCCGGCGGCGCTGCTCATCGGCGCGGCCGGGGAGGCCTTGCTGGGCCAGGTTGCGCAGCGCGGTCTGGCGGCGGGGCTGCTGGTGCTGGCGGCCGTGCTGGGCGTGGCGGCGTGGGGCGGCGCCCCCGCGCGACCGCTGTTCCTGGCCGGGGCCACGCGGCCCTGGTGGCGGATCGCGTGGCGGCGCGCGTTGCTCTTGCGGCTGGCGGGCATCGCCGGGGCAGTGGGGCTGGCCGGGGCCGCCGTTGCCGCGTATTTGCGCGCCCCGGCGGCGATCTTCGGCCTGCAGGGCTGGTTGTGGCTGGCGAGCATGGGGTTGCTGCTAGGGGCCAGCGCCCGCTGGTACCCGCGCGACCAGCCCGACCCGGCGCTGGATCCCCCCTGGACACGGGGCGAGCGCGCGCTCTTCCTGGGGCTGGTCGCCCTGGCGCTGCTCACGCACCTGGCCTTCCTCGACGCGATCCCCTGGCGTTTCCACTTCGACGAAGGCTTCGCCTTCACCGAGGTCATGCGCTACTATCGCGGGCCGATGATCCCGCTCTTCACCACAACCTGGCACGAAACCAGCCTGCCCAGTCTCCTGTTCGCCTACGAGGCCGGGCTGATGCGGCTGCTGGGACCGGGGCTGGGCACCGTGCGCCTGGGCGTGGCCCTGCTCGGCGCCCTGCTCGTCGTCCCGGTCTACGGGGTGGCGCGGCTGGCCTGGGGCCGCGCGGCGGCGGCGCCGGCGGCGTTCTTTGTCGCCGTCTCCGCCGCGGCGATTCACTACAGCCGGGTCAGCATCCTGAACATCACCACGGCGTTCTGGTGGGCGGTGTGCTTCTACTTCCTGTTGCGCGGGCTGCGGTCGCGGCGGCCCGGCGATTTCGTCTGGGCGGGGCTGGCGGCGGGCACCAGCATGTATACCTACTACGGCACGCGCCTGTTGCCCTACCTGCTGCTCGCCTTCGCCGGCTACTTGCTGGTATGCCACTGGCGCGCGGCGCGGGAACGGGTGGGCCACTTCGCCCTCGTCGGCGCCGGCTTCCTGGTGGGGTTCGGCCCGCTTCTGGGCTATTTTCTGCAGCATCCGGCGATGTGGGCGAGCCGGGGCCTGACCACCATGAACGTGCCGGCGCGAATCCCGGCCACCTGGGCAGAGTGGGCCGGCGACTGGAATATCCTGGCCCCGCTGGTCTGGCGCAACTTCCTGGGGTTGAGCGTGGAGCCGGGGCGCGACACCGTCTACTACGCACCCCTGTTGCTGCCTGCGGAAGCGGTCTTGCTGGTGCTGGGCCTCGCCCTGCTGATCCGGCAGTGGCGCCAACCCGCCGCCTTCCTGCTGTTGCTGGCCGGGTTCGGCGTAGTGTTCACGGGCGGCACGTTGCTCGACGCCATGACCATCCCGAATTTTGCCCACTGGACGCCCGCGTTCGCCGTGGTCTATCTGGCGCTCGCGCTGCCGCTGGCGCAGGCGTGGCGGGCGTGGCGCCGGCTGCCGCGCCGGGCCTGGCTCATCGCCGGGGGCGTGCTGGCCGTGGCCCTGGTCGCCGATGCGGGCGCCAACCTGTACAGCTACCTGGTGGTCTACCCGCCGCGGGTGCCGCCGGACCATTCGTTGGAAGCCCTGCAAGGCCGCTACCTGGAAAGCGCCGGCCCAACGACCCGCGTGCGGATCGCCGGCCCGACCTGGCAGCCGTTCAATCCCGAGATCGCCGCGCTGATGAGTCCGCGGACGCCCGCGGGCGACCTGATCAACCCCAGCCGCGAACTGCCGCTGCCCGGCGACCCGGCGCACGATCTCGCCTTCGTGTTCTACAACGATCAGATGCCGCTGCTGCCGGTCGTGCAAGCCTATTATCCCGGCGGGCGGACCCAGGCGTTGCAAACGCCCGACGGCAACCATATTGCCACGGCGTACCGCATCCCGGCGGCGCGGGCCGCGGCGCTGTACGGCGTCCATGCCGAGATGCGCGCCGCGCGCATCGCCGACCGGGTGGAATGGTCGGGCCGCCTGCCGGCCTTCGGCGCGCTGCCCCCCGATACTCTGGCCTACCCGGCAACCGCGACCTGGAGCGGGGCCGTCTATCTGCCCGCCGGCCCGGTGCGCCTGCGGGTGACGGGCGACCCGGCGGTGCAACTCTGGGTGCAGGGCCAACCGGTGGCGCCGGATACGCCCGTGGCCGTCGAGCCGGGGTGGGTGCGCATGGCCGTGCAGACCCAACTGAGTGGACCCCACCCCCTGCAACTGCTGCTCCAGACCGGCGACGGTCCCCCGGCGGCGATCCCGGCGGCCCGCCTCTGGCCCGCGCCGCCCAACCAGGGCCTCGCGGCGACGCTGACCGGGCCGGGCACGCCGGTCCACCGCATCGATCCGTTTGTCAGCGCACGGGTGGTGCAGATCGGGCGGTCGCACGATCCGGCGCCGCTCAGCCTGGGGGTGCGCACGGGCGGCACGCGCGGGATCCGCTGGCAGGGCCAAGTCGAGACCGGTGCCGGCACGTACACGATGATCCTGCGCGGCAATGGGGGCATGCGCCTGTGGATCGATGGGCAGCTTGTCGTGAACGACTGCCCGGCGGCACCGGCGGCGCACGAGGCGAGCGCGCCGCTGGTCCTGACCGCCGGGTGGCACCGAGTGCAACTCGATCTGCAACCCGGCAGCGGCACCGGCGGCGTCGAATGGCACTGGGTGCGGCCCGACGGCGTGCGCGAGGTTGTGCCGCCCGGCGCGCTACGCCTCGGCCCGGACACCCAACCCGGCGCGCCCATCGCCTGGCCCGACCCGCTGGAGCCGGTCGTCTGCCCCTAGCGTTTCCCTAAAATATCAACGGCTCCGGATCGGAATAAACCGATCGGAGCCGTCTCTGTCGGGACCAGGTGGGGCGCGGGCGGGTGTTAGCTCGCGGCTTGCCAGGGGCCCTCGTCGGGGCGCAGCGGCAGCACATCCGGGCGGGCGCGCTCGGCGACTTCGGGGCGGGCCGGTTCCGCGGCGGTTTGCGCGGCAGGCGTCCAGGTGCCGTAGACGATCCACTCGCCGTTGCGCCCGTCGCGCGGCATATGTAGCTCGATCTGGTCGCCCATGCGGGCGCCGAGCTTCTGGATGGTCGCGTTCAGTTCGTCGAGGTTATCGGCGATGAGCCGGATCTGGATCGCCATGGGGCTGCTCCTCCTGGGTCAAGCGGCGAATCGGCGGCGGGCAGGAATCCGCCCGCGACGCGAGGATGCTTCACCTTACCATCATCGCAGACTGCGCTCTATCCGCACTCTATTGGCGCTCTCAATCGGCGCTAGAAGATGCCGCGGACGATGAGCAGCAGGCCGACGATGTGCTTCGCACCGCCTGCGGCGATCATCAGCGGGATGCCGGCGATCGCGCCGACCACGGTCAGCGTGAGCAAGCCACCCGCGATGAGCAGGACGACGCCGAGCAGCACGGCGACCAGCCGCCCGGTCAGGCCGATGAGGGCAGCGACCAGCCGCCAGAGGGCGACCACGGGCCAGAGATACCAGGGTGTGTTGGACATAATCGTTCCCCCTTCCGCCGGATCCGGCGTAGCATACAGTGGGCCGGACAGGTCGCGCCCATCCGGCCCACTCGATCTACGCCCCGGCGGGGTCGGGGGTTACGGTGCGCTCAGCGCGTGGGGGCGGCCTCGCGGGCGTGCCAGGCGGCCAGCAGGCCGGCTTCGCGTTCGGGCTTGAGGCCGGCGCGGCGCTCGGTGTCCGCCGGGCGGCCGGCGTCCCAGGCCAGCGTGTCGCGCACGGTGTCGAGCACCGGGCGGAAGGTGAGGCCGGCGGCCAGGGCCTTGCTGCAATCGACGTTGTCGAAGCCCGCGTTGTCCTCCTCCTCGGGCACCCAGAGCGGCACCTCCATCCAGGGGCCGACTTCGCGCTCCAGCAAGAACGCCTCCGGCACCCAGGTGAAGCGGGCGTCGTTGCCGGCGGCCACGCGGCAGGTCTCCAGCAACTCACCCAGGGTGTAGGGGGTGGCCGGGCCGGTGGCGTTGTAGACGCCGGTCTGCCCGGCCTCGACCATGCGCACGATCCAGGCGGCCAGGTCGCGGGCGTCGATGAACTGGATGGCGTGCTCCGGGCGGCCCGGCGCCAGCACCTCGCCCCCGGCGGCCACGCGGTGGGGCCAGTAGGTGAAGCGGTCGGTGGGGTCGGGCGGGCCGACCAGCAGGCCGGGCCGCACGATCAGCGCGCGCCCCGGCAGTACTTCTTCGACCGCCTGCTCGCACAGCGCCTTCAACGGGCCGTAGCTCTCGCCCGTCACCTCTTCCACCGTGGGATCGGTCAGCGTGCCGACGGGCGCGCGCTCGTCCATGTGCGGCGTGCGAAAATCGGCGTAGACCGAGATGCTGGAGATGAAAGTGTAGTGGTTGACGGCATCGGCCAGTGCGGTCGCCGTGGCGCGCACCACGCGTGGGATATAGCCCGAGGTGTCGATGGCGGCGTCCCACCGGCGCCCGGCCAGGACGCCCAGGTCGCCGTCGCGGTCGCCGCGCAGCTTCTCGACATCCGGGAAGAGGTCGGGGTTGTGCCGGCCCCGGTTGAACAGGGTCACTTCATGGCCGCGGGCCAGGGCGTGTTCGACGATATGGCGGCCCAGGAACACGGTGCCGCCCAGCACCAGGATTTTCATGCGCATCCTCCTGCAAATGATCTCGCGGCGCGTGGACACCGCCGTGTCGATCCGCCCCCGGCGGGCGGGTGCCGGGCCGGGGACCCCCGCAGTATAGCATAAGGGTGGGTTCCAAGACGAGTGCTGCGTGCCGGGGGGGTGCGCGTCAGGGTGTTGCGTCTACCGGGCGGCATCCGGGCGCCCGCCCAACCTAACCCCCCGGCCCCCTTCCCGCGACGGGAAGGGGGAGCCAAACCGCCCGGCACTCTCCCCGCCGCAGACGGGGGGGGGTCGCGGGGTTAGGTTGGTCAGGCGGGCGCCGAGACTCTTCGCTGCGCTCAGTAGACCATCACAGGAAATTTGTCATTCTGAGCACAGCGAAGAATCTCCGTCTGCTAGCTCAAAAGACGAGACTCTTCGCTACGCTCAGAGTGACAAATCTGGTTCGTCACTGACCACTGACCACTCGCCTGCAGCACTCCCTTGCGCGGCGCCCGGCAATGGAGTAGGATCAGCATATACCGCGGCAGAGGAGCAGCATGCGAAACGACCTGGACGGCACCGCCCCCGTGCGCCTGGCGGAACTCATCGCCGCACTGTCCCTCGCGACCGACCTGGGCATGGGCCAGCCGCTGGAGCACGCGCTCTGCTCGTGTGTGCTGGCCGTGCGCCTGGGTGAGGCGTTGGGGCTGGACGAGGCAGCCCTGCGCGAGGTCTACTACCAGGCCCTGCTGCGCTACATCGGCTGCAACGCCGAGACCCATACCCTGGCCGCCGTGGTGGGCGATGAACTGGCGATGCGCCGGGACTTCGCCGCCATCGACAACGGCAACCAGGGCGCCGTGCTCGGCCTGATGCTGCGCTATATCCGCCAGGCGCACGCGGGCGCGTCGCCGCTGCAACTGGCGCGCGAGATGGCCCGCGGCTTGCTGGCGGGGCGCGAGATCCAGGCGGGGTTCGCCGGGCATTGCGAGGTGGCGCAGCGCCTGGCCGGGCGGCTCGGCTTCGACGCGCCAATCATCGTGGCGCTGGGCCAGTTGTACGAGCGCTGGGACGGGCGCGGGCTGCCGCGCGGCCTCAAGGGTGAGGAGGTCGCCCCTGCCGTGCTCATCGTGGCCCTGGCCCAGGACGCGCTCACCGTGCGCCGGCTGGGCGGGGTGGACGCCGCGGTTGCCATGACCCGGCAGCGTAGCGGCGGCGCCTACGACCCGCGCATGGTCGATTGCTTCTGCCGGGCCGCCCCCGCGCTGTTCGCCGGGCTGGACGAGGCGCCCTCGTGGGAGATGGTGCTGGGGATGGAGCCGGGCGCGCGCAGCTACCTGGCCGAGGACCAGTTGGATACGGCCTGCCAGGCCATCGCCGATTTCGCCGATCTCAAATCGTCCTACACGCTCAGCCATTCGAGCCGGGTGGCCGAACTGGCCGCCGGGGCGGCGCAGCACTGCGGGCTGCCCGCCGCCGATGTGACGGCGATCCGGCGGGCCGGGTGGCTGCATGACCTGGGCCGGGTCGGCGTCTCGACCGGCATCTGGGACAAGCCGGGGCCGCTGACCGAGACCGAGTGGGAGCGCGTGCGCATGCACCCGTATTACACGGAGCGGGTGCTGGCGCGCTCACAGACGCTGGGCCGCCTGGGCCACCTCGCCGCCTTCCACCACGAGCGGCTCGACGGCTCGGGCTACCACCGCGGCGCCCCGGCGCTGATCCTCTCGCCCGCCGCGCGCATCCTGGGCGCCGCCGACGCCTACCAGGCGATGACCGAGGCGCGCGCCCACCGCTCGGCCCGCCCCCCGGACGCCGCCGCCGAGGAACTCCGCCGCGAGGCGCGCGCCGGGCGGCTCGATAGCGACGCTGTAGCGGCGGTGCTCGGCGCGGCGGGCCACCGCACGCGGCCCGCCCGTCGCGACCTGGTGGCGGGGTTGAGCGAACGCGAGGTGGAAGTGCTGCGCCTGGTGGGCCGGGGTCATTCCATTAAGCAGATTGCCGGGCAACTCTCGATTGCCGAAAAGACGGTCGACAACCACATCCAGCACATCTACGCCAAGATCGGCGTCTCGACCCGCGCCGGCGCCGCCCTCTTCGCCATGGAGCAAGACCTGCTCACCCCGGCGGACTGATCCCCCTGCCCTTGGCGCTGTGCGCAACGCGGCACAGGCCGGTGTGCAACCGGCCCCTACAACACTTCTCGCCCCTTGTCCCGCTGAGTATTGCTTCTAGTCATACTTCTCACTCTGAACGGAGCGAAGAGTCTCGGCGCTTGTGGCTACTAGACGAGATGCTTCACCACGTTCAGCATGACAACTTAGGCTGGAAGCAGTACTGAGCGCAGCGAAGAGTCTCGGCGCGTGGGATAGAAGACGAGATTCTTCGCTGCGCTCAGAATGACAATGAGGCGGATGATACCCGGCGGCCATCCTTACCGGGGTCCGCCTTTTGGCGGGGATGAGGGTTGCATCCAAAGCCGCAGCAGAAAGTGACCTTTCGTCCGAGCCCTCCCGCGGCCCAGAATCGTACATTTAGTATAACCTGTCGCTGCACCGCGACGGGGATGGATTCGCTTCCATGCTGCCGCCGGCAGGATGGATACCCACGGAAAGGACGGCCCGCCATGTTCGACATGCCGGATACCGAGATGCCCGGTTCCGCGGGCGATGCTCCGTCCGGGGGGGAGAACGTTTCTCTCGACCTGGACCTCTTCACGCCGGAAGAACTCGCCCGCCTCGAAGCGGCCCGCGAGCGGCTGACGGCGGAGGCGCTGGACGAACCGACGCCTGAGTACAAGCGGCTGCTGTTCGCGCGCTGGCTCTACGAGCAGGGCTATATCGGCGGCTAGCCGCGTCGCCGGGTGGTGGTCCGCGTGACCTGTGCGCGCGGTGCCGGTGTGCCCACCCGTTTCATCACACGCTCCGGCGGGGCCACGAGGATGTCGCCCGCGTCGCGAGCCGGGGCCTGCCAGGCGCGTCGCTCGACGAAGCGCGGCGCCGGGCCGTGATGCCTCCCCCTCTCCCTTTTCCCCTTACGCTTTCGCCCCGCTGTTACTCGCGTACAACGCCTGGAAAGCCGGATCGGCGCGCACCGAGTCCAGGTCGCTGTCCTGCTTCGACCACTCCACCAGATCGGGATTGAGGCGTAGCGCCTCGCCCACGGCGGCGATGGCCGGCGCGGCTTGGCCGGCTTTGGCGTAGAAGCAGCCCAGGTTGTAGACCGCGTTGCTGTAGGCGCTGCTGTCCGCGCCGAAGAGTTGCCGGGCGGTGTCCACCGTGGCCTGCTGGGCCGCCGTGGCGCGCGCCAGGTCGCCCCGCTCCAGGTAGAAGGAGACCAGGTGCTCGATCGGATGCAGGTAGCCGTTGCCGATGACCGTTGTCCAGAGAGGCTGGCCCTCCAGCGCGGGCACCGCATGCGGATTGGTCAGCAGGTCGTCGGGGCAGGCGTCGATGGCCGCCAGGAGGTCGGCGTCGGCTTGTTCGGACTCAGCGACGACGGCGTCCCACGGCTGGAGGCGGTGCGCCGCGAATGTCTGCTCGTTGACGGCCTGGAAATCGTCCACCCTGGGCAGGGTCTCGCCGGCGAGGGCGGCCCGTACCCGCCGCGCGGAGTGGCGCTTCCACATGGCAAGGTGGACCAGCGTGTCCTTCACGGCCCAGTGATCCTCCGTGCCGAGGGCCGCTTGCTCGGCGGCGCCCACGTGCGCGAGAATCTCCTGCTGGGCCGCACGCCCCAGCGCGACGATCTGGTGCAGTTTCGGCTTGATGGCCTCGTTTGCGATATTGTCCAAGAGATAGCCTCCTTACGAGTGCTGAGTGCTGAGTGCTGAGTATGACGAGTGACGCCACAGGGCTAAGAGTTCCTTGCCCGCATTTCCCCCTTCCCGCCGCGGGAAGGGGGCCGGGGGGTTAGGTTGCCCGCCCGTGAGAGTCTACTCCCATGAGCGCGGGGCGGTTCAACCGGCGGAGCCGGCCCGGTTATTATACGCGATCCGGGTGCCGGGCTAGCCCTGGGCGTAGGCCTGGGCGAATTGCGAGCGGGCGCGGTAGAGGCGGACGGCAACATTGCCGCGCGTGATGCTCAGGCGGGCGGCGATTTCGCTGCACGTGAGGCCGTGGCCCAGGTAGAGCACGAGCGGTTCGCGCAGCCCCGGTCGCACGGCAGCCAGCGCCCGGTGCACGGCGTCGCGCTCGACCACCGCCGGGGCAAAGTCGTCGGCGGTCAGGCCGGTCGTTTCTTCGGGCGTCTCGTCCAGTGCGCGGTCTGCTACCCGCTTGCGCCGGCGCAGGGCGTCCATGCAGGCGTTGGAGGCGATGCGGTAGAGCCAGGCCCGCAACTGCGGATCGGGCAAAATCTGGTGGTGGTGCAGGTAGGCGCGCAAGAAGGTCTCTTGCGCCAGGTCGTCGGCCTGTTCGGCGTTGCCCAACAGGCGCTGGGCGTGGCGGCGGATGGCCGGGTAATAGCAGGCGTAGATGGCGGCGAAGGCGTCGGCGTCGCCCTGGCGGGCGCGTTCGATGATGGCAGGGTCCATGCGCTAATCCTCGTGCCCCGCAACGGGGCCATAACCGGGCAGTCAGTCGGGCGCCACCCCGCGGGGCGGCTATCTCTACTCTACCCGGTTCCGGTCCCCGCATTCCACGCCCTGAAACCGGCAGGTCGCGCACCTGAGTGCTTGACAGCGGCTGGGAAGTGGAAGACGATTGAGGATTGCGCCTGCGTTGCGGTGTTTGTTATCAGCAGGGCAGGAGAGTGTTCCGCTTGATTATTGACGGCTCAAGCCGCCTCGCGTGTGTAGCGGCGCGATTTATCGCGCCCGTACTCGTTGGTCTTTAGCGTCTGCGGTCCAAGTAGGTTCGTGGAAGCTGCATAATGCGGGGGCCGCCCGCTAGCCGCGCTGCAACCAGGCCACCGCCGCGGCGCGATCGGGCACGAGCGCGAAGTCGTGGCCCCGGCGCTCGTCGATCAGCAGTTCCTGGAAGTGACGGCTCAGAGGCGGGTCGCCGGGCGCAGCGATGACCGCCAGCCGGATGCGATATTGGCGAAACTTCTGGAGAATCGTACCTGCGTCGCCCGAACGGAGGTCGAAGAACCGGGTGGGGAGGTTGGCGGCGTACAACAGGACGGCCCGCGCGCGATTCTCGAAGCAGGCGCCGATGACCTCCGTGCAATCCTCGGCAGCGCGCAGCAGCGGGGCGCCGGGCACGCCTTCCAGGGCGATGCCGTTGTCTAGTTCCACCACTTGCAAGTCCATATACCATCCTTCCAGCGGATCGCCGTGGGTACGCAAACAGCCGGCGCGCGGCGACCTAGCGATCCGGCTGTGGGTAAATCAGCAGTTGGGTGCAGCGGAAGAGCGCGATCACGCGGCCCGTGGCCTCGTCGCGGACCTGGGCGTCCCAGACTTGCGTCGTGCGGCCCCCGTGGACCAGGGTGGCGTCGCAGCGCAGGGCGCCTTCGCGGGCGGTGCCCAGGAAGTTGGTCTTGAGTTCGATGGTGGTGAAGCTCTGCGCGCCGGGGGGCAGGTACACGTAGGTGCCGTAGCCGCAGGTGGTGTCGGCCAGGGTGACGATAGTGCCGGCGTGCAGGAAGCCGTTGGGCGCCAGCAGGTCGGGGCGAATCGCCAGGCGGCCCACCAGTCCATCCGGCTTCACTTCGATAATGGTCACACCGAGCAGAGCGGGCAGCCCGACCGCGCCGCGAGCGTTGATCGCCGCCAGGGTGGCCTGCGGGTCGGGCGGGAGGTTACTCGCCACGGTGGGTGGTGACGGGGGTGGCGCCGGTCACGCGCAGCAGGTCGGGCACGGCGACGTGCAGGTTGACGCCGCGCTCGCCGCCGCTGAGGTAGATGCGGTCGAAGTCGAGCGCGCTGCGGTCGATGAAGATGCGGAAGCCCTTTTGCAGCAGGGCCAGCGGCGAAATGCCGCCGACGAGCAGCCCGGTCAGGCTCTCGGCCTCGCGCTGCGTCGCCATGCGTAGCTTCTTCTCGTCCACGCCAGGCTGCTGGCCCAGCACCTTCAGGTCGAGTTCGCGGTCGCCGGGCACGACGACCAGCAGGGGCCGCCCCTTGCCGCTCTCGGGCAGCACCACGAGCGTCTTGAAGACCTGCGCGGGGGGCACGCCGAGCACGGCGGCCACGCCGTCCGCCGAGTGGATGCCGGGGTCATAGCGGTGCGCCTCGTAGGCGACGTGGTGCGCGTCCAGCACGCGCATGGCATTGGTCTTGGTGGTCTTGTCCTTCGTGCCCTTGGGCATACGGATCGGTCCCCCGGCGGCCTTACTCGGCGGTGGCGTAGCCGGCGTCGGCGTGCGGCATGAACAGTTGCCGGCGCTGCTCGGCGCCATGAACCCGGCCGGTCAGGTAACAGGTGACGCGCCAGGCGACGGGTTGCCCGCAATCGGGGCAATCGGGGTAGGTGTCCAGCCGGTTAGCCTTGCTCTCGGCGTGCCACCACTCCAGGTCGGCGGCGGAGTCCTCCGGCGCATCGATCCAGTAGCGCGCCATCTGGAGCGCCGCCGCCTGGAGCGCATACGGCCCCAGCACGCGCTCCTGGTGCAGCCGGGTGCTCTCGGTGCGCGCCAGCAACGCCAGCACGTACCAGCCGTCCGGTAATGCGCAGATCCCCGCCCGGCGCCGCCCTGGGGGGACGGCGTTCTCGTCGTCGAGATAGTCCCAGGGCCAGTCTTGCCACCGCTTTACCTTGCTCATTGCCGCAATCCTATATTGCAAGCGCCAGGCCCTTCACCTGGCGCGTTCTACCGGGGCGCCCGTGGGGCGGGGTGTAAATTGGCACCTACTTTAGCACAAGCGGCGGCATGTTGCAAGTGGGTTGTGCGCCCGTGGTGCCCTTACCCGATGTCCCCCTCCGAGATCGATCCGTGTTCGTAGAGCCAGCGCGCAAAGCGCAGGCGCTTGTAGTCGTCCACCCATTCGTGCATCTGCCCCTCCTGGAATTGCCGGCGCGCGCGGAGCAGGCGGGCGCGCTCCTCGGCGCTGAAGGGCGTGGCGTCCAGCGGATGATCACTAGCCATATGATTGCGATCGTCGGGCGAGTGGTTACGCGAACTGTTGTGCCGGTTCATCGGGCAGGGTCCTTTCCACGAAGCCGTACCGCCGGGTCGCCGGGAGGATCGGCCGGTGGCTGTCCGGCCGATCCTACCTTACCGACTAGTGTAGCAGCGGGCGGTGAAACCCGTATGAAAGGGCCAAACCGGGATGACTACAGGATGTTCAGGATGCCAGCGTCTGCAACGCCCGCTCCACGCTGTCCTTCGCGCGCACGCCCACCTGGACATCGACCAGCCGCCCGGCTTCGTCGATGACAAAGTGGCTGCGGATGATGCCGGTATAGGTGCGCCCGTAGTTGGTCTTCTCGCCCCAGGCGCCATACATGCCGGCCACCTTGTGGTCGGAGTCGATCAGCAGGGTGAAGGGCAGATCGTATTTCGTCTTGAACTTGCGATGCGATTGCTCGCTGTCGGGGCTGACGCCCAGCACGACGGCGTTCTGCTCCTCGATCTGCGGGTAGGCGTCGCGGAAGCCGCAGGCTTGCGTGGTGCAGCCCGGCGTGTCGTCCTGCGGGTAGAAGTAGAGCACCACCCGCTTGCCGCGGTAGTCCGACAGGCTGACCATGCGCCCGTCCTCTGCCGGTAGGGTAAAGTCGGGGGCCATGTCGCCCACATGCAATTCGGTCTCGGCCATGCAACTAGCCTCCTCTTCCGGCGGGGCGGGTCGGGCGCCGCCGGGCTGGCCCGGTCGCCCCTGCCGCGGATTCCAGGGCGCCCGGTCACGAATACTCTTTCAGTGTACGTGTTCAGGGCGCCCCGTAGTTCCCCGGCGCGTTGCAGGGGCCGGTTTCAGCCGGCCCGGCGGGACAACTGTCCCAGGGGACGATGCGGCAGCGGTCCCTCTCAAAATCGGCGGCGCGGCGCTCGTATGATCGGGAGCGCAGCCTTACAATGGGCACAGACTTACACCTGCAACAGATCGGGTGGGCGGGTGCCGAACGCTCACCTGGGTAGCCTGGATAGGAGACATGATGACCCAGATGCTGGAACTGACCCCGCCGTCCGGCGTCGTGCTCGCGGAGCCGGATGCCGGCTCGGCTCCCGCCGGGGCGCTCGCGGGCCTCTCCGCCGCCGAAGTCCTGGCCCGCCGTGCCCAGGGCCAGGGCAACAATGTCGCCCTGGCGACCGGGCGCTCGTATCAAGAAATCCTGCGCGAGAACGTCTTTACCTTTATCAACGGGGTGCTGTTCAGCATCGGCGCGGTGCTGGTGGCGCTGGGCCGTGTGAGCGATGCCGTCATCTCCGTCGGCCTGGTCTTTATCAACGTGATCGTGAGCCTGGTGCAAGAGGTGCGCGCCAAGCGCAAACTCGACCGCATCGCCTTGCTGACCCGCCCGCGGGCCACCGTGATCCGCGACGGGCGGACGCAGGAGATCGACCCCGGCGAGATCGTGCGAGGCGATCTCCTGGTCGTCCATGCCGGAGACCAGATCGTGGTGGACGGCCAGGTGGTGGGCGACGGGCGCATGGACGTGGACGAGTCGCTGCTGACCGGAGAAGCCGATCTCATCGTCAAGCGCGCGGGCGACCCGGTCTACTCCGGCAGTTTCTGCGTGACCGGCGGCGCGACCTACGTAGCCGAGAAAGTCGGCGCCGCCAGCCTCGCCAACCAGATCACGCTGGGCGCCCGCGCTTTCCGCCGGGTCTACACGCCCTTGCAGCGCGAGATCAACCTGGTCATCCGCGTGCTGGTGTTGATGGCCTCCTTCTTCGGCATCCTGCTCGTCACCGGCGCGATTGTCTCCGATATCCCGCTCGTGCAGAGCGTGCAGATGGCCGCCGTGATCGCCGGACTGGTGCCCAACGGCCTGTTCATGGCGATCACCCTGGCCTACGCCATCGGCGCGGTGCGCATCGCCACGCGGGGCGCGCTGGTCCAGCAGGCCAACGCCGTCGAGTCGCTGAGCAATGTGGACGTGCTCTGCCTGGATAAGACCGGCACGCTGACCGCCAACCGCATCAATCTGCACGCGCTCTACCCGATGGGCCTGAGCGAACCCGAATTGCGCGGCCTGCTGGGCGACTACGCCGTGAGCACGCGCGACGGCAACCGCACCAACGACGCCATTGTGGCCGCCACCACGGGCAAGCCACGGCAGGTGCGCGAGGCGGTCCCCTTCTCCTCGGCGCGCAAGTGGAGCGCGCTGGCCTTTGACGACCCGGCGCTGCGCGGGGTCTATGTGCTGGGCGCGCCCGAAATGCTGGCGCCCGCCGTGCGCATAGATGCCGAGATGGAGGCGCGCATGGCCGCCGCCACCGCCGAGGGTATGCGCGTGCTGCTGTTCGCCTACCGCACCGACCTGGTGCCGCTGTACGATGCCGCCGAGCAGCCGCAGTTGCCCGCTGCGCTGACCCCGCTAGGCGTGCTGGTCTTCAGCGACGAGTTGCGCCCCGAGGCGCGCGCCACGCTGACCGGCTTCGCCCAGGCGGGCATCAAGCTGAAGATCATCTCCGGCGACAACCCGCACACCGTGGCCGCGCTGGCGACGCAGGCCGGTCTCGGCCCCGACATTCGCGTGGTCTCCGGCCCCGA
This sequence comes from Chloroflexia bacterium, assembly GCA_035693165.1. GTDB lineage: Bacteria > Chloroflexota > Chloroflexia > QHBQ01 > JAICKM01 > JAICKM01. The sequence goes on from DASSGZ010000727.1 coordinate 14,996, forward strand.
GCTGGCCGCCATGGATGATGCGCAGTTCGCCCAGGTGGCCGAGGACACCACCGTCTTTGGCCGCATCACCCCGCAGCAGAAAGAGCGGTTGGTGCAGGCGCTGCGCGGGCGCGGCCACTATGTCGCCATGATCGGCGACGGCGTCAACGACGTGCTCTCGCTCAAGCAGGCCGACCTGGGTATCGCCATGGAGAGCGGCAGCCAGGCGACCCGCGGCGTGGCCGACATTGTGCTGCTGCAAGACTCGTTCGCCGCGCTGCCCGCCGCGTTCCAGGAAGGCCAGCGCATCCGCAACGGCATGCTCGACATCATGAAGCTGTTCATGACGCGCGTGCTCTACATGGCGCTGCTGATCGTCGCCACGGGCATCGTCGGGCCGGAGTTCCCTTTCACGCCGCGGCAAAGCTCGATCCTGGTGCTGCTGACGGTAGGCATCCCGACGCTGGCGCTGACGGTGTGGGCGCAACCCGGCGCGCAACCGCGCCGCCGCGGGCTGGTCCGCTCGCTGCTCGGCTTCGTGCTACCCGCGATGGCCTCACTGGGCCTGGTGGCCGGGGGCATCTACCTGGGCTACTTCGTCATGAACCTGCTGGCGCTGAAGGCGGCCAACCCGTTCGTGAGCGATGCCGCCGTCTTCGCCCAGATTTTGCCCGCCGCGCGCACCGCGCTGATCACCGTCACGGTGATGTGTGGCCTGCAATTGATGTTGTTCGCCAAGCCGCCGAGCGCGACCTGGGTGGGCGGTAGCCCGCTCAGCGGCGACCGCCGCCCGGCCTGGCTGGCCCTGGCCCTGTTCGCGGTCTACTGCCTGGTGCTGGTGGTGCCGGCGCTGCGCGACATGTTCGAGCTGGCCCCGCTGGCCCTGCACGACTTCGCCTTCGTGAGCACCGTCGCCGTGCTCTGGGGCCTGGCCCTGCGCTACGCCTGGCGCGCCCGCCTGCTGGACCGCTTCCTGACGGTGGACCTGAGCTAGCGCGGATCGGCAATATAATTTCGAAAGCAACGGGCGAGGAGCTTGGCTCCTCGCCCGTTTCACGCTTTGCCGCTGAATAGTCGCGCTGCGTCTAACCCGCCTCCGCCACAGTCTCCGTTGATTGTCTGTAATACAGGTTGTCTTGGTGATGAGCAATGGACCGGGGCAACAACCGGAGCTGCTGCCTATATTTATGTTGCAATTCGTGGCATTGTCTGTACCAACTGCTATCCAGGAAACTATCTGCGCGAATCTCTTGAAATAATTGACTCCAACACGTGGGGTCACGTCAAAATCGGATACGAAGTCCTTTCGGACAATCTAGATTATTACTATTATTGCAATCAACCGCCGGGTAGCGCAGAATCATGTGCTGTGGTGGGGCGGGTTCCCGAAACAGATTACGGCAACTACACAGGCTTCAAGATCACGCGTAACCGCCAAGGCCCGTATAACGTACTTGTACAAGTATGGAGTGGTGGCGTGCCCCAGTTTAACTGGCCCCCGCCGGGAACGCCTGCATTAAGCAATAACATGGGAGGGGCGTACGGTACTCCGAATCAGTATGTCGGTACAGACATTTATTTGATTACGGAGATGAAAGGCGACAGCGTGAACATGGACAGCGGAGGCGATGTGGATTGGATTAAGAACCACTGGCAATCCTCCGATGGTGGTTACCACTACCAATCTGCATCGGGCTATCGCTACCAAGGTTACTTTCCACCTATATCAGATGGATGGCGTGTGGTGCCAGAGTACTCTACCACAGGCGGCGATTTCTGGACTTGCTGCTGCTGGGATTGAGTGCTCAGTAGAAGCACGGAAAGGAGAACTTTGTAATGAAATTCGCCCGATTGTACGTTCTGGCTGCTGCTGCGTGCCTAGTGCTTGTGATCCAACTCGTCTTCGCCCAATCCCATGTGACCGGTGGGCAGGAAGTGGCGATGAAAGTTATCCCGGCTGCTCAGGGGGTCGCCACTCCCAATCGGGGGCCGGGAGTCCCGCCCGCGCCGGCCGAGACTGTTGTGCGTCCCGATGGTCATATTGCACATGTACCGGCATTTCGCCCGGATAATGCTGCCGGTCCACCATCTACGACCGACGTGAACCCTTCGCAGCGAGGGTATCCCGCTATTCAGCCCCACCAGGGAAGCGATGCGCAGATCGGGCCGATCACGGAAGCCGATGTTCGTGCATATAATCAACTGAAGCACACGCACGGTATTGAAGGCTATCCATCCACTATCCCGGTGCAGATAGAGAGCATCGCGTTTTTGACCGCGGGCGCATTGCGGGCCGCGCAGCCGGCGGCAACCGTGCCAGGACTTCCCGACTCGACTGAGGTGTGCTATGTGGTCTACCAGGGGAACTTCGTGCTGACTGAACCTGGCGGGAGTAACTCGTACCCGCGGGCTTTTGAGGTGTTCGACGTGCATACCGGGAATCAGTTAGTGGCCGGCGTGGGGCCGGGAATCAAGTGAAGCCCTAATTATGTGGATGCAACCAAACGCGTAACAGCGCTCGGCCTGCTGCTACGTATAATTATCAAACACTGAAGTGTGACGGGCGCGGATCCAAGCTCCGCGCCCACCCGATGTTTGCGCCTCTGGCGCATACCTCGCCGGGAAGGGTTGGGATTAGGCTCAGTGGCCCCTCTTTACACGCCCCGCGCCCTCTGCTACAATAACGCGCAGAACGGATCTGCATAGCGCCCGGCGCGGGGGGAGACCGGGTCACAGGGATAACGAGGGGGCGCGATGAAGCAGACGACTGGGCGGGTGGCCGCGCCGGAGAGGGCCACGGCCCCGGCGCGTGCCGGGAGTTTTGTGGGGCGGCAGGCCGAACTGGCGCGGTTCGCGGAGGCCATACGCGCGCCCCAACCGGCGTTCTGGGTGTTGCATGTCTACGGGCCGGGGGGCATCGGCAAGTCGAGCCTGCTGGCCGAGTTCCGCCGGCTGGCCGCGGAAGCGGGGTGCCCGGCGGTCTTGCTCGACGGGCGCAACGTCGCGGCGACCCCGGCGGGCTTCCGCGCCGCGTTGGCCGAGGCGGGGTTTAGCCTGGCGCCCATGCCGGGCCGCCGCGTGTTGTTGATCGACACGTACGAGTTGATCGCCGCGCTCGACCCCTGGCTGCGTGACGAATTCCTGCCGGCGTTGCCCGACAACATCCTGGTGGTCATCGCCGGGCGCGAACCGCCCGCGCTGGCCTGGCGGCACGACCTGGGCTGGCAGGAGTTGACGGCGGGCATCGAACTAGACAACCTGCCGGAGGCCGATGCGCGGGCCTACCTGGCCCGTCGCCAGGTGCCGGAAGCCCAGCACGCGGCGGCTCTGCGCTTCACCCGCGGCTATCCCCTGGCGCTCTCGCTGCTGGCCGAAATCTTCGTGCAGCAGCCGGCTACCAGCTTCAGCGGGCAGGCCCCGCGCGACGTGGTGGGCGTGTTGCTGGACCGCTTCCTGCGCGAGGTGCCGAGCGAGCGGGCGCGGGCGGCGCTGGCGGCGTGCGCCATCGTGCGCACGCTCACCGAACCGCTGCTGGCCGCGCTGCTCCAGGTCGACGACGCCCTGGCCGAGTTCGACTGGCTGCGCGGCCTCTCGTTCATCTACGCCGGGCCGCGCGGCATCTACCCGCACGACCTGGCCCGCGAGGCGCTCGAAGCCGACCTGAAATGGCGCGATCCCGCGGCGTTCGGGGCGTTCCACCGGCGGGCGCACGAGTACTACGTGCTGCGCATGCGTTCGCCGCAGGACGACGACGACAACTACCACGATTTCGTCTACCTGCACAAGAACCCGCGCATCCGCGCCGTGTTCGCCTGGGACCAGATGCACGGGCTGCGGGCGACCGCGCCGTGGCCCACCGACTGGGCGCACCTGCGCGCCATGGTGGCCCGGCACGAGGGCGCGGAATCGGCGGCGCTGGCCGATTTCTGGTACACGCGCCAGCCGGAGGGCGTCACGGTCATCCGCCGCGACGACGGCCCGCCCGAAGGCTTCCTGTTCCACCTCATTTTGCGCCCCGCCGACGCGGCGACCTACGCCGCCGACCCGGCGACCGCCGCCGCCTGGCGCTATATCGAGGCGACCACGCCCCTGGAGAGCGACGAGGTGGCGAGCCTGCTGCGCTTCTGGATGGCCGCCGACAGCTACCAGGCCGTCTCGGCGGTGCAGGGCGTGGCCTTCGTCATCGCCGCCCGCCACGTCATTACCACTCCGCACCTGGTGCGCACCAGTTTCGTCTTCGCCGACCCGCCCGCCTGGGAAGCGGTCATGGCCCACTTCGACCTGACCCGCCTGCCCGCGGGGGATTTCACCGTGGGCGGCCACACCTACGGCGTCTTCACCCACGACTGGCGCGCGCGCCCGCCCATGGCCTGGCTGGCGGCGATGGCCGACCGGGAGGTGACGGAAGAACTGGCTGCGCCGCTCGATGCGCCGTCCGGCCCGGATGTGGTGCTCGATCAGGCCGCGTTTGCCGCCGCCGTGCGTGATGCCCTGCGCGACCTGGGCGACCGCGCCGCGCTAGCCGCCAACCCGCTGCTGGGCACGCCGCTGGTCGCCCGGCGCCTGCCGCCCAGCGCCGGGGATCCCGAGCGCGCTGCGGCCTTGCGCGCCGTGGTCCTGGAGGCGCTGGCCCCGCTGGCCGCGAACCCGCGCGAGACGCCGCTCTACCAGGCGCTCTACTATACCTACGTGGTGCCCGTGGGCAGCCAGGACCGCACGGCGCGCCGCCTGGGCGTGCCCTTCAGCACCTTCCGCCGCCACCTCAAGGCCGGCACCGACCGGCTCATCGCGGCGCTCTGGGCGTTGCGGTAGCGGGGCAACCTCACCCCCGGCTGGGTGTACCCCACCCCGCCGCGGGGACGGGCGATCGCTCCGCCATGCGTCTCCCCCTTCCCGGCGCGGGAAAGGGGCCGGGGGGTTAGGCCCGTCTCAGCCCTTCTTCGGGCCCTGTTTCACGACCTCGTCGAGGTTGATGCGGCTGAGGATGTGGCGCGCGGTGCGGACCAGGCTGGTCAGGCGGCGCAGCGTTCCGGCCTGGAGATCCGGGTCATCGGCGAGTTCGCGGGTGAGGACGGGGCCCATGGTCTGTTCCACAATGTCGGCGGCGGTCAGCAGGGCGTCGATGCCGTAGCCCTGGACGATGCGCTGGCGGCCCGTGTGCTCCAGCACCTGGGTCAGGTGCGTCGGGTCATACGCGGTGAGGCTGGCGATCATCGCATCGACAATCGCCGTGAAGCGTTCGGTGACGGTGGGCAGCGGGACGTTGTGATAATCGGGGATTTCCTGGTGGATACGCCGGGCGATCACGTCGATCATAGCGGTGCGCTGGGCGCGCAAGATCTCGGCGACGCGATCCGGGGGGTTATGGCCACTCATAGCAGGTCGGTTGCTCCATGTAAGTAAGGTCGGGCGCCGCGAGCGCAAGCCGGCGCCGGGTGCGGTCGCGGTCCCTGCAATGGGCTGGAGGATGGTCACGCCGATCCGCGCCCCCATTATAGCACATCCGTGCCCCGGCCGGCCGCGGTGGCGCATTTACAAGGCGCGGGCGCCGTGCTATCATGGCAGTAAGCCCGGCGCGGCCCGCCCTGGTCACCCCGCCGGACCCCTCTGCCGCCGTCGCCCGCGCCTGTATCGGCGCGACGATCTTGACCGCTGCGCCCACGCCCGCAGCCGATGCTCGCGCCGGGCCCCAGGCCCCGCCCCCGGAGAACCATATGGCGACTCCCGCCTCCCCCACCGGCGCCGCCCACCGGCTGCCCATCTTCGCCCTGCTGATCGCGAACGCGGTGTCCCTGGTCGGCAGCACGCTGACGAGCATCGCCGTGCCCTGGTTCGTGCTGCTGACCACCGGCAGCGCCGCCAAGACCGGGCTGACCGCGTTTTTCTCGCTGCTGCCGCTGGTGCTCGGCGGCTTCTTCGGCGGCGCGCTGGTCGACCGCCTGGGCTTCAAGCGCACCAGCGTCGGCGCCGACCTCTTGAGCGGGCTGGCCGTGGCGGCGATCCCGCTGCTCTATGCGACCGGCCACCTGCCCTTCTGGGCGCTGCTGATCCTGGTCTTCGTGCGCAACCTGTTCGACATCCCCGGCGGCACGGCCCGCCAGAGCATGATCCCCGACCTGGCGCGCGGCGCCGGCATGGACCTGGGGCGGGCCAACGCCTCGGTCGAGTCGATCCGGCGCTTCGCGACCTTGCTGGGGCCGCCGCTGGCCGGGGTGCTGATCGCCGCCGCCGGCCAGAGCAACGTGCTCTATCTCGACGCCGCGTCGTTCCTGGTCTCCGCCACCGTCGTCGGCCTGATGGTGCCCGCGCTGCGCCGTGAACGCAGCGGCCCGGCCCACTACCTGACCGACCTGCGCGAGGGCCTGCGCTTCCTGCGCGCCGACCGGTTGGTGGTGGCGCTGATCGCCGTCCTGGCGCTGACCAACGTGCTGCTCAACCCGCTGTTCATCGTCATCCTGCCGGTCTACGCCAACGTCACCTCGGGCAGCGCGCTGAACCTGGGCCTGATGATCGGGGCGTTCGGCGGGGGCACGCTGGCGGGCGCGATCCTCTTCGGCGTGCTGGGCCCGCGGCTGCCGCGCCGCGCCCTGCTCACGGGCGGCCTGCTGGTCACGGGGCTGCCGCTCTGGATGCTAAGCACCCTGCCGCCGCTGCCCATCACCGCCGCCGGGCTGGCCGTGATGGGCCTGGCGCTGGGGCCGCTCGGCCCGCTGGCGCTGACCGTGCTGGGTGAGCGCACGCCGGACGCCCTGCGCGGGCGCGTCTTCGGTGCCTTCGGCACGCTGGCGAACATGTGGATCCCGCTGGGTGTGCTGGCGACCGGCTACCTGCTCGACGCCTTCGGCGCGCGCCCGATCATCCTGGGCCTGGCTGTGGTCTACCTGGTCTTCAGCCTCAGCACGCTGTTCATCCCGGTCTTCCACCAGTTGGGCACGCCCGCGAGCCGCGACGACGCCCCTGGCCCGCCCGCGCCTGCCTCTAAAGAGGCACCGCCCGCGCTGCTGCCCGAAGGCTAAGACTCCGGCAGCCTGCCCGCGTGGTATACTGGGGCTGCAACAATACGGTATACAGGCGGGCGCCGGCGCCGGGCTGCCGTCCGCAGGGGGGCTAGACGATGGACGATCTGAGCAGCATGAAATGCGTGGCCTGCCGGAAGGGCGAGCCGACCGTCACTGAGACCGAGATGGCGGCGCTGCGCCCGCAAATCCCGGACTGGCAGGTGGTCGAGCGCGAGGGCATCCCGCGCCTGGAGCGGGTGTTCTCGTTCCCCAACTTCGCGACGGCGCTGGCCTTCACCGACCGGGTAGGGGCGCTGGCCGAGGCCGAGGGCCACCACCCGGCGCTGCTGACCGAGTGGGGCCGCGTCACCGTCACCTGGTGGACGCACAAAATCGGCGGCCTGCACCGCAACGACTTCATCATGGCCGCCAAAACCGACCAACTGGCCGGGTAAGCCGCCCGCCCGGCCACGTCCTCCGATTACGCTGTAGGGGCCGGTTTCAAACCGGCCCGCGGCCCACGCTTGCCGTGTAGGGGCCGGTTTCAAACCGGCCCGCGGCCCGAATCACGGCTGGCGACCCACCGCGCGGGGCATTCGCCCGGCGGGAGAGGGGACAGGCGCCCCGGAATCTGCGGAAACTTCCGCGCGGCATACGGCACCTTTCGCCGCGCGGATCGGGTTTACTGGAGACAGGCCCGTAACCCACCCGCAGCAAGGAGGCGACCCCTGTGCCAACCGACCTGTCCTGTCCCGACATCCCGGCCCGGCGCGCCGGCGGCGTGCTTGCCGGTGCCGTCCTGTTCCCCGACCCGCCCGGCGCGCCGGTCGAGTGGCGGCGGGATGCCGACCGCTTTCCCGCGCCGCTGACGCCGATGTATTTCTCCACCTACGCCGCGCTGGAAGGCGAGGGCCGGCGCCGCGTGGCCGCCCTGTACGCCGACCCCGCGCTCGACCGCCCGCTGCGGCGCATCAACACCTATGCCTATGTGGGCAGCGTGCCCGCCGCGGCGCCGGAGGCGCAGGCGGCGCGCATGGCGGGCAGCCCGGTGCGCATCGCGGCCGTGCTCGACCGGTTGGACGAGTTATGGACGCACCGCTGGCAGCCCGAACTGGCGCATCACCTGGCCGTGTGGGATGGGGTTGACCTGGCGCGCGCCTCGCTGCCCGCGCTGATGGCCTACCTGGACGAGAGCCTGCGCCGGGGCGCGCGCCTGTGGGAACTGTACTTTCTGCTGGAAGCGCCCGCACGGCTGGCGCTCGCCGCGTTTGCGCGGGCCTATGCCGCGCTGGGCGGCCCGCCCGATCCGCCCGCCGCGCAACGGCTGCCGGCGGGGGGCGACGATAAGGCGGCGGAGACGGAGCGTGCCCTGGCCGACCTGGGCCGGGAGGCGCGCGCTGCGCCGCCGGTGGCGGACATCCTGCTGGCCGGTGGTCCGGATGTCTGCGCACGGCTCGACGCCCTGCCCGCCGGGCGGGTCTTTCTGGGGTCGCTCGGGGCTTTCCTCTACACCTACGGGCGGCGCAGCCCCGGCTGGGACTGGGGCTACCCCGCCTGGATCGAGGATCCCGCGCCGGTGCTGGCCGCGCTGCGCGCCGAACTGGCGGCGCCCGCCCGCGATCGGGTCGCCGAACACGCGGCCCAGGCCGCCAAACGGGAGCGCGCGCTGGCCGCAGTGCGCGAGCGGGCGCGGCACGCGCCGGCTGCCGTGGCGGCAGAGTTCGCGTGCGCCTTGCCGCCGGCCTGCGCCGCCCGCCGCATCCGTGAGGACGCCCGCTTCTATGTTGCCCTGACCGGCATGTACCGCGTGCGCCGGGTGATCCTGGAATGCGGGCGGCTGCTCCAGGCGGCGGGCCTGCTCGGCGCCGCCGGCGATGTCTTCGCCCTGACGCTGGACGAACTGCGCGCCACGGCCCAGGCGCGCCCGCCCACCGACCTGCGCGTGCTGGCCGCGCTCCGCCAGGCCGAAATGGCCCACTGGGCCGCCCAGATACCCCGCCCGCTGGTGGAGAGCGCCGGGTAGCGTGCGATTCTTTCCGGTCCTCTGCGTCTCTGCGGTGAGGACGAACCTGTGGCCGGGGTGCCTATTCCGCTGGACTCTGCTATACTGGACGGGGTGGGCGGAGGAAGCACCTGAGCAAAGGGGATGGGTGAGCGATGGAGGCACAGCACCAGCGCGCGATTGCCCGTGTGACCGCGCATTTTCGCGATGACCCGCGCTTTCCGGCGATGCTGATCGGCGGGTCGGTGGCCAAGGGGCGGGCGCGACCCGACTCCGATGTCGATATTATGCTGGTGGCGACCGACGAGGAGTATGCCCACCGCCACGCCGCCGGGGATACGCTCTACTTTACGCGTGAGTTTACCGACTACCCGGAAGGCTATGTGGACGGCAAAATCCTCAGCCTGGGGTTTTTGCGCGAGGCGGCGGACCGGGGCAGCGAGCCGACCCGCGCCGCGTTTGTGGGCGCGTGGGTGGCCTACTCGCGGCTGCCGGAGGTGGCCGACCTGCTGGCGCGCATCCCCGTATACCCCGAGCACGAGCAGGCGGCGAAGATCGCCGGGTTCTATACGCAGATGGTGGTGAACCACTGGTACATCGGCGAGGCCGGGCGCCACGGCAATCGCTATCTGCTGACCCACGCGGCGGCGGATCTGGTGCTGTTCGGGGGCCGGCTGATCCTGGCCCACAACAAGATCCTCTATCCCTTCCACAAATGGTTCATGTACGAACTCGCGCACGCGCCGGAGCAGCCCGCGGACCTGATCGCGCAGGCGGATAGCGTGTTGCGCGACCCCACGAAGGACACCGCCCGGCGGTTCTACGAGTCCGTCACCGGCTTCCGCGACTGGGGCATGACCGAGCACGACGCCTTCCGCCGCTGGACCGAGGATTATGAGTGGGCCTGGCGGACGGCCCGCCCGCCCCTGGCCGACTGGTAAGCCCGCCCCGGCCCGCTGGCACGCCACTTGCCCCGGTGCAGCATAGCGAACTAACGCCTGCCCGGCCTGCCGCGTGGGACCGGGGCATCGCGCAAGGAGGCACCGATGGCGGAGAAGGACAAGCAAGACCAGGCGCCGGAGTACGAGAAGAGCCACAAGCCCGGCGGCACCGAGACGCTGGAGGCCGGGAGCGGCCAGAGCGGCCAGACGCCCACGCAGCCCGGCCAGGGCACGGCGGGCGGCAGCGGCGGCCAGGGTGGCGGCAGCCAGGGCGGCGGCGGCCAGGGCAACCTCAAGGGCGGCTGATTTTTTTCACCGCCAAGACGCGAAGGATGCGAAGAATACGATTGATGTGAAGAACCTTCGCGTCCTTCGTTCCTTCGCGGTGCGCTTATGACCGGCCGGCCGGGCGCGCGGCGTCCTGTTGTTGCAGGGCTGCCAGGACCTCGTGCTTTTTCACCTTCAGCGTGTGGGTGCGCGGGAAGTCGGGGTCCGGCCAGACGGTGACGCCGCGGATGCGCTGGTGGGGCGCCAGTTGCTCGTTGGCCTGGCGGATGATCGCGTCGGAGGCCGGGGCTTCCGGGTCGAGCAACAGCACGGCGTGGACCTGCGGTCCCTGCGCCGACGGCAGTCCCACCACCGCCGCGTCCTTCACGCCGGGGATCGCGCGCAGGATCTCCTCGATGTCCTGCGGGTAGACGTTCTGCCCGCTGCCGAGCACGATCAGGTCTTTCTTACGTCCCTGCAGATGGAGGTAGCCCTGGGCGTCGAACCGGCCCAGGTCGCCCGTCTTGTACCAGCCGTCCACAGTAAACGCGGCGCGGGTAGCGTCCTCGTTCTGCCAGTAGCCCGCGAACACGTTCGGCCCCTTCACCAGCACCTCGCCGTCGTCCGCGATCTTGACCTGCACGCCCGGCACCGGTTTGCCCACCGCCTCGCGGTTGTAGTTCTTCAGGGTGACGATGCTGATGGCCGGGGCGGTCTCCGTCGTGCCGTAGCCTTGCAGCACGGGGATGCCGATCAGTTCCCACTTGCGGATGAGGTCCGGGGCCAGGGGCGCGCCACCCGACATCAGGAACTCCATGCGCCCGCCCAGCCGGTTATAGATCTCGCGGAACAGCAGGCGGCGCAGGCGCACAGGCAGGAAGCGGGCGATCTTCTGGCCGCGCTCCCAGGTGGCCGTCTTACCCTGTTTGGCGATCTCGCGCTCGATCGACGCCATGATCAACTGCAGCGCCTGGGGCACCAGCAGCGTGGTGGTCACGCCCTGCTCCTGGAAGGCGCGCAGCAGCGTGGCCGGTTGGAAGTTGCCCAGGTAATAGATGCTTGCGCCCCGCTTGAGCGGCACCAGCAAGCCGATGGTTTGCTCCAGCATGTGGCTCAGCGGGAGGATGGATAGCACCTTATATTGCGGGTAGTTGGGCACCAGTTGGTCGATGCCCGCGACGTTGGACATGACGTTGGCGTGGGTAAGGATCACGCCCTTGGGGGTGCCGGTGGTGCCGGAGGTGAACATCAATTCCAGGATGTCGCCCGGTTGGACGGCGCTCACATCCACGGTGGGCGCGCCCTCGGTGAGCGCGGCCAGGTCGTCGAGCAGCGCCACGGGCGCGGGAGACTTCCACTGGCCGCGCGTGGCCGGGGCCAGCAGCGCGATTCTGGGATCGGTCTGGCTCACGACGCGCTCCACGAAGTCGGGGCTGCTGCGCATGTCGATGGGCACGGCCACGGCGCCCAGGCGGGCCACGCCAAAAAAGGCTGCCACCCACGCGGGCGCGCTGGGTGCCCAGAGGACGACCTGGTCGCCTTTGCTCACGCCACGGGCTTCGAGCCAGGCGGCGATGCGATTGGCCTGCTCCCAGAGCCGGTTGTAGCTCCAGGTCTCCAGCGTGGCGCCTGGCTGGTACAGCAGGGCCGGGCGCTCGCCGTAGCGCGCG
>DASSGZ010000728.1:0-26206 GCA_035693165.1 Chloroflexia bacterium
AATTCACCGCCGAACCTTTGCCGCCACATAAAAAAACCTGATAGCGCGGACCCCGGTTAGACAAGGAACCCTAACCCAGTTCGGCCAGGATCTCGGCGGTGTGCTGGCCGAGCAGGGGCGGCGGGCGGTGGATCGGGGGCAGGGCGCCGTCGAAGCGCAACGGCGAGCCGACCAGCCGGATGCGGCCCGCCGTGGGGTGCGCCACCTCGCGCACGATGCCCAGGGCGCGGGCCTGCGCGCTGTCCAGCGCCTCGGCCACCGTCTGCACCGGGGCGACGGGGATGTCGGCGGCTTCCAGCAGGGCCTGCCAGTGGGCCGCGTGGCGGGTCTGGAAGATGGATTCGAGTTCGGCGATCAGCCTATCGCGATGGGCGAGGCGGGCCGGGTTGGTGGCGAAGCGCGGGTCGCCCGGCCACTCGGGGTGGCCCAGCGCGGCGGCCAGGGCCGCGAACTGGCGGTCGTTGCCCACCGCCAGGGCAAACCAGCCGTCGGCGGCGGCAAATAGCTGGTAGGGCACGATGTTGGGGTGGGCGTTGCCGTAGCGCCCCGCGTCCTGCCCGCTGACGAGCACGTTCTGCCCCACGTTGATCAGCGCGGCCAGCGCCGATTCCAGCAGCGAAACCGCGATGTGCGTCCCCCCGCGCCCCGGCTGCCGCGCGCGGCCCAGCAGCGCGGCCTGGATGGCGTTGGCGGCGAACAGCCCCGTCAGCAGATCGACAATCGCCACGCCCAGCTTCATCGGCTCGCCGTCCGGCGCCCCGGTGATGCTCATCAGCCCGCTGGCGGCCTGGACCGCGAAGTCATAGCCGGGATGCGCCGCCAGCGGCCCCACCGGGCCGTAGCCGGAGATGGTGCAATAGACCAGGTCCGGATTGAGCGTCTGGAGCGCGGGATAATCGATGCCCCAGGCGGCGGGGGTGCCGCGCCGGAAGTTTTGCACGAAGACATCAGCCCGCGCGGCGAGCCGGCGCACGACGGCCTGGCCCTCCGGCTGTTTCAGGTCGAGCGCCAGGCTGCGCTTGTTGCGGTTGATCGACAAGTAGTAGGCGGCCTCGCCCCCGGCCTCCGGCGGCCCCCAGGTGCGCGTCTCGTCGCCGCCGGGCGGCTCGACCTTGATCACGTCGGCGCCCAGGTCGCCCAGCAGCATCGTGCAAAACGGCCCGGCCAGCACGCGCGAGCAATCGAGCACGCGCAGCCCGGCCAGCGGTTGGGCGGCGGTGGGCGGCGCCATGGCTTAGGGCAGCACCTGCCAGTCGGGCGGCAGCCGGTAGTCGTAGTAGCGCCCCGTCACCCGGCCCTTCTTGCGCACCCGGCCCCGGTCCTCGCGCTCGATGTCGGCGTAGGTATTCTGGATCTGCACGATGCGCTTCTGCTTCAGGTTAAACAGCACCAGCCCCGCTTTGACCGGCTGCAGGCTGGCCTGCCGGGTCACGTCGTCCACCACGCGAAAGACGGGGCTGGTGCCGGCCTCGTCGCCCTGCCCCTGGAGCGCGGCGTGGATCGCCGCGTAGTTGCCGGGCAGGTTATGTTCGTCGAACACGTGCAGGCCGTTCAGCACGCTGTCGCGCAGGTCGCTATCATACTCGCCCGCCGCCGCCAGCAGGTCTTCCGCCGTGCGCGGCGAGTCCTGGGCGCAGGCGGCGACGAGCGCCTTCAGCCCCTGGCAGGGGCCGACGAAGCTGATGCTGCCCTGCGGGTCGATGATGGTATAGCGCATCGTGAAGCGGCGGCGGTTGGGCGGACGCCGGAACGGGATCGCCTCCCGTTCCGGCGCGGGATCACTCCCGGCGTTCACATTCGTATCAAGATCCTCGCTGGACATCGGTTCTCGTCTCCAGGGATCGCTTGCTGCATGCAAGCGGTCCGCCAATCAATGCAAAACAGGCAAATAGCCCTTAATTATACCAGAAAGTAGCGCGGGGTCGAGCGCCCCGCGCTCGACCCCCTGGCCAGCTTTGCCGCGTGTCAGCCGGTGCGCCGGATACGGGCGCCGACAGCGGCGAGCCGTTCCTCGATCCGCTCGTAGCCGCGGTCGATCTGGCCGACGTTCTGGATCACGCTGGTGCCGCGGGCGCAGAGCGCCGCCGTGAGCAGCGCCATCCCGGCGCGGATGTCGGGGCTGGCTAGCTCCTCGCCGTGCAGGGGCGAGCGCCCGATGATGACCGCGCGGTGCGGGTCGCAGAGCACGATGCGCGCGCCCATGCCGATCAACTTGTCCACAAAGAAGAGGCGGCTCTCGAACATTTTCTCGAAGATCAGCACGGTCCCCTCGGCCTGAGTCGCCACGACCAGGGCGATGCTCATCAGGTCGCTGGGAAACGCGGGCCACGGGCCGTCATCGATCTTCAGGATGCCGCCATGGGCGTCGCTTTCCACGCGCAATTCCTGCCCGCCGGGCACAAAAATATCGGGCCCGCGCACCTCTGTCTGCACGCCCAGCCGCTGGAAGACCATGCTGGTCATATGCAGGTGCTCGGGCACGGCGTCCTTGATCAGCACCTCGCTGCCCGTGATGGCGGCCAGGCCGATGAACGAGCCGACCTCCATGTGGTCCGACATGATGCGGTAGGTGCCGCCGTGCAGCCGGGGCACGCCGCGGATCTCCAGCCTGTTGCTGCCGATGCCGTGGATGCAGGCGCCGAGGGCGTTGAGGAAATGGCCCAGGTCTTGCACGTGCGGCTCCGAGGCGGCGTTGCGGATCACGGTCGTGCCTTCCGCCGTGCAGGCGGCGAGCATGGCCTGCTCCGTGCCGGTCACGCTGGCCTCGTCGAGAAAGATCTCGGCCCCGCGCAGGCGGTCAGTGCGGAAGCTGTACTGGCTGTCCGAGACTTCGACCTCCGCGCCCAGCGCGCGCAAGGCCAGCAGGTGGGTGTCGTTCCGCCGCCGCCCGATGGTGTCGCCGCCCGGCAGGCCCAGGACCGCCGAGCCGCAGCGCGCCAGCAACGGCCCGGCCAGCAGCAGCGAGGTCCGGATGCGCCGGCACAGGTCGGGATCCAGGGCCGACGCCTGGGGATCGCGCGCCCAGAGGCGCACGGTGTGGTCGCCTTGCTCTACTTCAACGCCCAGGCGCTCCAGCAGGCGCAGCATCACCCGGACATCGTCGATCTCCGGCACATTCTGCAAAACGACCGGCTCATCGGCCAACAGGGCCGCCGCCAGCATCGGCAGCGCCGCGTTCTTGTTCCCCGCCGGGCGCAGCACCCCCCGCAGGGGATACCCGCCTTCGACGATGAATTGCTCCATGATTCCTCCCTGACAGCCGGAAGCGCGCCGGGGACGCGCCCCGTATGAATATGCACATTAACCGGACCCGCGCGGCGCGCCCAGGTGATCACCGCGGGCTGCCGGTGTCGCGCCGCTCCGGGCAGAAGCGGGCCGCAAGGTGTCTCAGACGGGCGCCCAGGCACCGGGCCGCCCGCCACAACTCGCGCCCATTATACCACCTGCCCTCGATTTGTCGGGAGTCCGCGCGGAGGCCGGCGGGCCCCGGCTGGGTAGCCCGCTCCCCTGTCGTCGCGGTGTGGGGGCCGTTCCAAACCCGCGCGACGAGACTCTTCGCTGCGCTCCGAGCGACAACTTCCCGGTGTGCGGTGTGGGGGCCGGTTTCAAACCGGCCCGTGCCGGGGCGCGCGCTAGCGGTCGAGCAGGAGGCTGTCGCTGCCCGAACGGACCCAGATATCGAGGTCATCCTCGGTTTGCAGCAGGGCGGGCAGAGCCGTGTAATTGCCCAGGGCGATGATGGCGGCATCATACGAGAGCGCGTACTTCCCCGCCGGCAGCGGCGCGAACCAGACGCGCAGCCCGCGCCCGTCGGACAAATGATCTACCGCCTGGATGGCATCCGCGAGATCCACGGCGATGGGCGCGTCCGGCGGGCCGTCGAGGCGCACGAACCGCAGCCCCGGCAAGCGGGCCAGCCCGGCGGGCAGCGGATCGTCCAGGCGCATCGGCCCCATCGGGATGCCGACGGTCATCGTCAGCGCCACATGCACGGCGGACGGCGCCAGCGGCTCGTACACGCGCAGCAGGCCGAGCGGGGCGCTGTCGCTCTGGCGGGTGGCGATGGGGTGCTCGCCCGCCGCCAGCGGCGCCTGCACGCGCAAGCTGTAATAGAGCCGTGCCCCGCTCGTCTCCAGGCGCACAGTATTGGTGCCCGAATGCAGCCGGGCGCCGGACACCGTCAGCCGCGTGCGCCCGCCGTTGGTCGCCGCCGGCCCCGCGGCCACTTCACGCACCAACTGGCCGTTGACCAGGATGCGATAGCTGCCGGCGGTCGCCGTTTCGGGCACTGCCGTGGCGTAATGGCTGAGAGCGCGAACCGCCGCCGCCGTCTCCTCGCCGGTGGCCCAGACGGCCCCCACGCGGGCGCCCAGCAACGCGCGGGCGATGTCCACCACGGGACCGCGCACGCCGGTGGTATCGGCGGTCAGCAGCGCATCGAGGACGATGGGGTCGGCGCTGGTGCCGGCAGCCGCCGCGAGCCGGGCCACGATCAGGCGCGCCTCCTCGGCCCGGCCGGTTTGCGCCAGCGTCAGGGCCAGGTACGCGCGGCTGCGCAGCCCCAGCCGCGGTTCCGCCGCCAGCAGCCGGTTGACGGTGGTGGCATCGACCTGCTTGTTGCGCGCCAGCAGATAGATCGCCCGTGCCGTGGCATCGGCCACCGCCGGATCGAGCGCCGGATCGACGGCGGCCCCCGGCAGGACCGGCACGATGGCCGCCCGTTGCACCCAGGCCACGCCGCGCGCCACGGTGGGCATGTCGAGCGCGCCGTCGGGTTCCGCGCCGAACTGCTGCAGGGCGTCCAGCACGGCCAGCGTCGTGTGTAGATCGGATGCGGCGCCCGGCCAGGACCCCCAGCCGCCGTCGGCGCCCTGCGCGCTGTAGAGATACTGCAAATCGAGCAGGCTATTGGCGGCCAGATCGGCGGGCAGATCGTCCGGATCGAGGCCCTGGCTGCGATAGAACGCGCGCAACGTGGCCCCGGCTGCGAGCCGGGCTGCGACCTCATCGACCCGCCCGCGCAGCCCCGCGCCGCCGCTGGGCGTCAAATCGGCCACGGCGTCGATGAGCGCGCCCGGCACCGTCGGCGCACAATAGATATCGAGGCGCGCCGTCGCCGGATCGACATCGCCCGGCAACGTCATGTTAATCGACTCGCTGTCGCCGACCGTGCCCGCATGGGCTTGCTCGTCCACGATGCCGTAGGGCGCCACGACGACCGGCTGCCCGCGGTGGACCGTGAGACCGGGCGCCCCCGGCGCGCCCCAGGCGGCGTCGAGGCTGACCTGCACTGTGCCCGCGGCGGGGGCGCGCATCGTCCAGGTGGCGGTGCGCGACTCGCCGGAGGCCAGACGGAAGCTTTGCTCCTGCGGGCTGGTCAGGTCGAGCGCGTGGTCGCCGGTCAGTTGCAAATGCAGGCTGACGTTGGCGACCGTCTCCTGGTTATTGGTGATGGTGGCGACGGCGGTGGTGCTGTCGCCCTGGACCAGCGATTCCGGCATAGCCCATTGCACCGCCAGCGGCGGCAGGGTGCGCACCAGCGCGCGGCTGTGGCTCACGCCGGTGGGAGTCAGCGCCCAGGCGTCGAGATTCCAGATCCCAGCGTCGGCGGGCAGACGGACCGTCGTGGTCAACTGACCGCTGCTGTCCAGGGTCAGCCCGGCGTTCCAGAACACCGGCGCGTCCGCGGCCCCGGCGGTGAGCGGCGACGGCGGCACCCCGGCGGGCCAGCCTGCCGTGGGCGGGCTGCCCGTGGCCGGCGCGCCTTCGTCGCCCAGGGCGCTGAGGCGCAGCAGCACTTCGACGGCAGCGGGGTTGCTGCGCGTATCCGTCAGGGCGAGTTGCACCGGCAGCGTCGTGCCGGGCGCATAGCTGCCGGACGACGGCAGCGCGGGCAGGGTCAGGGCCAGCCGGGGCTCCTCGCTGGCTTCGACCGGCAACGCCAGCCGCCGGCTCACGATGTACGGGCCGGAGTCGTTCACCGCGAAGCGCAGGAACTCCACCACGAGCGGGTCGCCGATCCGCATATCGGGCGGCACCGTCACCGCCACGACGCCCCCGCCCGTGGTAAAGGTGACGCTCTGCATATTCACGATCTGGTCGCGCAGCCGCGTGACGAGTAACCCGCCACCCGCGCCGGGTGCCTGGATCAACAGATGGGCTGTGTCGCCGGGCCGGTAGCTCTCCTGGTCGGGGGTCAGCAGAGCCTCTGTCGCCGGCAGCCAGGGGACCACGGCGGAGGCATGGCTGGTCTGATCGTAGACCCACACCCGCGTCGCCGCCACCACGGGAATGCCCGCGCTGTCGGTGACGACGGAGCGCAGGCTGAAGGCGCCCTGCAGCGGCAGCGACAGGGTGGCGGTGGCGATCCCGCGCCAATCCGTCACGGCGGTCACGCCGTTCAGCAGCGACGCCGTCTGGGTCAGGTCGCCGGTAGCGATCAGGCCGGCGTCGGCCAGGCCGCTGTTCACCGGCTGCCCGGCCAGCGGGCGCCCGGCTTCGTCACGCACGGTAATGGTGATCACGGTGCGGGAGTCGGGCGCGAAGGCCCGCGTGGGCACGGTTTGCTCGACGGTGAGGCGGCCCGCGCGTACGTCGAGCAGCGCGGCGGCCTGGGCGGCACGCCCCAGCGGGTCGGTGGCGGTGGCTTCGAGCCGATAGCCGGAGGGGGCGGCGCCCTGGCCTGCGGAGTCGGGCATGGGCAGGCGCAGCGGCACCCGCGCCTGCCCGTCGGCGCCGGTGGTGGCGGTCAGCACCAGAGTCGGGGTGGCGCCGCCCAGCGGCACCAGGCTCAGGCTCACGGGCACCCCCGCCGCCGTCCGCGCCGGGCCATAGCTGGTTTGCAGCGTGGCCGTCAGCATCTCGCCGGCATACAGGGCCGTGGCCGATGTATGCAGGCTCAGTTGCATGGCGGCCGGGTCGCCGGCAGGGGCCGGCGCGTCGACCGGCACCGGCTCATGGAACACCCGGTCGTTGAGGGTGAAGGCCAGGTAATAGGTGCCGGGCGCCACGCCGGCCGCCAGGGGGAAGGCGCCATGGAGGGCGCCCTGCGGGTCGGGTTGCAGGCTCAGCATGTCGAGTTCGCGCCCATCCGGATCCAGCAGCCCCACAGTGATCGCCGTGGCCGGGGGCGTGGTTTTGGGCGGGCGCACCAGGGCGCTGAACAACACGGTCGCGCCGGGGGTGTAGCGGTCGCGGTCGCGGATCACCGTCACGTCCAGGTTATCGGCGCTCTGCATCGCCGCCTGGTCGACCACGATGGGGTCGGGCCGCGCAATCGTCACGTTGCCGTTGTGCTCGGCGACGACGAGGGCCGGGTGGGCATCCGCGGGCAACACCAGCCCGGCCAGGCCGTGGCTATCGGTGGCGCCGCTCGCCAGCACGCTGCCCGCCGCGTCGTAGAGCCGCACCTGCGCGCCATCCACCCCGGCCCCGGTGAGCGGATTGCTCACCCACGCGCGCCAGAGGCCGGTGCTCTTGAACAGCAACAGCGCTTCACCGCTCAGCGCCACCAGCCGCTGATCGGCCTGGCCGTCGCCGCTATCCGCCGTCAGCAGGTAGAGTCCCGGCTCGTGCAGCGGGAGAGTCGTCGTCAGGCTGCGCCCGGCCTGCTGTTCGAGCGAGCGCGGCAAGGGCGCGGTCCAGGTTTTCAGCGGGGATGTGTCGCCGGTCGGCACGGGCGGCCAGGGGCCGCGCCCGGCGGTGCCCAGCAGCCAGGGCACATGGCTCTCCAGGACGGCCCGCCCGGCGGGATAGAGCGCAAACTCCACCGCCCGCGCGCCCGCGTCGCTCTGGTCCACGTTCGCGCTGTAGCCGACTTCCGCCGCCGTCGCGTCCAGCATCAGCAGCCATCCGCCGGACAGCACCACGCCGGGACCCGCCCCGGCCACGGTGAAGCTCCAGGCGGCGGGCGCCAGGCTGGTGCCGCTGCTGTCGCGGGCGCCGGGTTGCAGGGTCGCCTGGAGTTCGCCGGGCGGCAGCGGCGCGACGGGCGTAAAGCGCAGGACGCGCCGGTCAGCCGACCAATCGGCCTTGCCGTCGGGCGTCCAGGCTGCGGCGGGGTCGCCCGATCCGGCCCGGTTGGCGACCAGGCCCGCCCCAGGCGCCGGGCGCCGGGCCAGGGTTACGCCGACCGAGCCGGTATCCATAGGCTGGGTAAAGGTCAGCACCAGGGTGGCCGTGGGCGCGATGCCGAGGGCGCCGGGGGCCGGGAGGGTCGCGCCGAGGGCGGGGCCCGGCTGGGTGTGGAACGCCCACACCGTGCTCGGCGCCAGCGCCGCCCCGGCCAGGCTGCGCGCGCCGTCGGTCAGCGCGACGCTGTAGCTGACCCCCTGCAGCAGGCCGGGCGCCTTGGGCTGGAAGCGCACCTGGTTGTCGGCTTCCCAGGTGAATTCGCCGGGCACCGGCGGCGAGAGGCGGAACGCGCGCTCGACCGAGCGGCGATCCATGGCCTGGTCGAAGCTGACCACCAGGCTGGTATGCGGATCGACGCCTTCGGCGCCGTCGTAGGGCTTGGTGGCGACCAGGTGCGGGGGCGACAGCGGGCCGGGCGGCGGGGGGGTCGGGCTTTCGGGCACGTCCAGGTAGGCCGAGGTGGGCGTGGCGGGCGCGGAGAAGCCGAAGCGGGCGCCGATGGGCTGGCCGGACGCCACCGGTAACAGCACGCCGGCCAGGACAGGCAGCAGCAGCCCAATCGCCAGCAGACAGGCCACGATGCGGGGGTTGGCCCGGCCCCCGGCGGAGAGCAGCCAGATGAGGCTGTGCCGCTCGCGCCGGCGCCGCCGCCGGGCTTCGCGTAGCACCGCCTTTTTCAGCTCCGGCGCTGGTTGGCCCTCAGGTATTTTGCGTAATAAGACTTCCGCCTGGCGATAGCGGGCCAGGTCGGCGGCGCAGCTCGCGCAGTGCTTTACGTGATCGAGTAATTCGGTGCGCTGGCGCGGCGTGAGTTCATCGTCGAGGTAACGCGAAATGAGGGCGCGATAACGCGCACAGGTCATCCCTTTTCCTCTCGGCCGGCCCGTGCATATAGCCGCGCGAATTGTTCGCGCGCCCGCGCCAACCGACTAAAGACCGTGCCTTTAGGGACGTTCATAATTTCGGCGATTTCCTCGCAGGAGAAGCCTTCCAGCGAGCGCAACACCAGCGTCATGCTCAACGGGGCGGGCATCTCGGCCAAGACGCGACGCACCGCGTCGGCTTCCGCAATCTGCGGGGTAAAATCGTCCGTCGTGAATTCTTCGTCCCGATCGGATCTGTCGAACATCGGCAGCCAGGTAAACCGCTTGCGCCGCCGCAGCGCGTCCATGCAGGCGTTCGACGCGATCCGGTATAACCACGCGCTCAGATTCGGATCCTGACCCAACCGGTCGAGACTCTGATAAGCGCGAATAAAGGTTTCCTGGGTCATGTCGTCGGCCTGCTCGGCGCTGCCGAGCATGCGGTAAATAAAGCGGTGAATGGGCGCGCTGTAATACTCGTAGATCTCGGCAAAGGCATCCTCGTCCCCCTGCCGAGCCCGCTCGATGACGGCCACGTCCATCGCCAATTCTCCTGGCTACTGCGTTCAAGCGTAAGGAACCCGCCCGCTCTTCTCGCTCGTCGCTCTATTTCATTATAGGGGCGCACCCTTGCCGCGTCAAGGTCTGGGCGGCCCGGATTACCCCGCAAATCGGCAAGAGACGGATCTACGGCCAATTCTTGCGATTCTGTCTGATTACCGGGTTCTCGCACTCTTTCCCTGGCTTGCGAGATGTGATAAACTAGGGGCTATGCAAGCCTATGTGCTCGTCGTCGACGACGACGAAGCGGTCCGCAACTTTATCGCCAGCCTGCTGAGCGAGGAAGGCTACCCCGTCCGCAGTGCGGGCGACGCCTATCAGGCGATGGACCAGGTGGGAGCGGAGCCGCCGGGGCTGCTGTTGCTGGACCTGATGATGCCCGGCGTCAGCGGCGCCGAATTTCTGGCGCGCCTGCGCCGCGACGAACGCGGCCAGGATCTGCCGGTTATCTTGATCTCGGCCCACCCGCGGCTGCGCGAGATCGCCCAGGATCTACACGTCGAAGCGGCCATCCCCAAGCCCTTCGACATCACCAGCCTGCTGCACCATGTGAGCCAGGTGCTCGGTCCTCCGCTGCCCACCGCCGATCCCGCCTACGGTACGTAACCCCGCGTGTCTCTCCCCGCGCCCCCCGCTGCGTGCGTAGATCGGGATGCCCGGCGATGTTTGCCGGAACTTTAGTAAAACCCTTGATCAACCTTGAACTACGTGCTATGATACAGGGAAGGCAGGCGCGTAGCGCGTAATGCATCCTGGGGGAGAGACTTTGGCTGATAATCGGGACGTGGCCGTTTATAACATCAAAGCGGTGGCGCGGTTGACCGGCGTGGCCGCCGACACGTTGCGCCGCTGGGAGAGCCGTTATAACATCCTGTCGCCGCAACGGAGCACGGGCGGCTACCGCATGTATTCGCAGCGCGATGTGGATACGATTCGCTGGCTGAAGGCCCGCGTGGAAGAGGGCCTGACGATCAGCCGCGCCTGCGACTTATTACGGACGCGCCAGGACACGGGGTTAGCCGATGGGGGCGGGGCGCCGGGCGCCGTGGGTGCCGCGCCCATGGTGGCGACACAGCCCACCGGGGTGCGCGCCCTGCCGGTGCTGGCGGACGAGATGCTCACCTGGCTGGAGGCCATGGACGAGACCCACGCGGGGCAGGTGATGACCGAAGCGCTCAGCCTGTATACCGTGGAGCAGGTGGTCGAGGACCTGGTGTATCCGCTGCTGGTCGAGGTGGGCGAGCGCTGGATGCGCGGCGATTGGTCGGTGGCCCAGGAGCACTTCGCCAGCGCCTTTATGCGGGGCCGGCTGGCCAACCTGCTGCATGCCAGCCCGCATAATGCCGGTGGCCGGCTGGCCCTGGTGGCGTGCGCCCCCGAGGAATTGCACGAAATCGGCGCGCTGGTGATCGCGCTGTACCTGCGCCGCAACGGCTACCGCGTGATCTACCTGGGCCAGAACGTGCCGCTGGACAGTCTGGTCAGCATGGTGCGCACCCTGCGCCCGGCCGTGCTCTGCTGCTCGGCGGCGCGCCCCGATACCGCGGCCAACCTGCGCCCCCTGGCCGGCCTGCTTGTCGAACTGCACCGGCAGACGGGGTACCGGCCGGTGCTGGTCTATGGCGGCCTGGTCTTCAACCGGCAGCCCCGGCTGGCTGAGGAGATGGGCGGCGTCTACTCTGGCCCGGCGGCGGGGGTTGCCGTGGCCCGCGTGCGCGAACTTACGGCTTGAGATCCGGGGCTTCGCCGGGGGATGGCTCCGGCGCGGGCCGGGCCCGCCCGTGGCGCAGCCGCCACCAGACGCCCACCGGATAGCCGATCATCTTGGCGACATCGCCGGTGAGCCGGATGATCGGCACCAGAGCCACCGCTTGTGCGCACTCTCCCGGCGAGAGGCCGGCCAGCCAGGGCCGCAGCCGCCGGTAGGGGGTCGCGCAATAGGCCGCCGCCCCGAGCGCCAGCAATGCCCAGAGCGCGGGCCGGCGCCGGCCCAGCACGGCCAGGATCGGACCGCCGAGATAGGTGCCATAGCGGATGGTGTGGCGCTTGCGCCAGAGATCGGCTTTGCCGTCGCCGCGCGCATAACGGTAATATTGCAGGTAGAACGCGCGCAGGCTGCCGCGGGGCCGGAACAAGGCCAGCGCGTTCGGCACGAAGACGAAGCGACAGCCCCGCGCTTTCAGCGCCAGGTCGAACACCAGGTCCTCGCTGTAATCCAACCACTCCGGATAGCCGCCCACGGCCGCCCAGGCCGCTTTGCGGAACGCCACCGAGCGGCTCGACGGCAAAAACCGATCCGGCTTGATATCCGCGCGGGCCGGCAAGACGGTGGCGCCCATGGCCCGCTCAAAGACGGTGCGCGGGTCGGGGGCGAAGAACCCACCGGCCACGTCGATAGCCGCGCCGCCTGGCCCCTCGAACGGCGCCACCAGCGCGGCCAGCCACTGCGGCGGCAAGCGCACGCCGGCATCGGTGGCCGCGATGATCTCGTGCGCCGCCGCCTGGATCGCCGTGTTGCGCCCCTGGCTGATGTTCGCGCCGGGCTGTTCCCGCAGGCGCAGCGGCCAGGGCGCCGTGGTCGCCGCGGCAGCGATGCGCGCGGGGGTGCCGTCGGTCGAGCCGCCATCCACCACGACGACCTCGTCGGGTGGCCGTGTCTGCGCCTGCAGCGAGCGGATCACCGCGTCGATGTTATCGGCCTCGTTGCGCACGGTCATGATCACCGAGACCCGCACCGGATCGCCGCTTGCGTCCGGGGCGCCGGGCGAGTCCGCCAGCACCGCCTCGAAGGCGGGCACAATGCGCTCCCAGGCGTAGGGCGCGACGGCGATGCGCGCCGCGTGCCCCAGCGCCGTGCGCGCGGGCGGATCGGCCAGCAGTGCCAGCACCGCGTCGGCAAAGTCCGCCGGGGTATCGGCCAGCAGGAGATCGCGCCCGCCTTCCAGGTGGATGCCCTCGGCGCCCATGCGCGTGCTGACGATGGCGCAGCCCATGGCGAGGGCCTGCAACAGTTTCAGCCGCACCCCGCCGCCGATGCGCATCGGCACCACGTAGACATCAGCCCCCGCCACCCAGGGGCGGGTATCGGGCACGGCGCCGGTGACGCGCACGCCCGGCAACGCGGCCAGCGCGCGCACGGCGGCAGTCGGGTTGCGGCCCACGATGGCGAACGTCGCGCCCGGATGGGCCACGCGGATGCGCGGCCAGCAGGTGGCGCAGAACCAGCGCACCGCGTCGATGTTAGGGCGGAAGTCCATGCTGCCGTCGAAGACGATCAGCGGCCCCTGCGCCCGCAACGCATCGACGGCGGGATCGCCCGGCGCGGCCCTACGCGACCACTCGCCCAGGTCCACGCCGTTCGGCACGACCTGGACACGCAAGGCCGGGTCCAGCCGTTCCAGCGCCTCCTGGTCGGCGGCGGAGACGGCGGTGACGGCATCCGCGGCCCGGCAGGCGGCGCGCTCATAGGTTCGCAGGCGCCGCCACTGGATCAGCGAGTAGGCGGCCCCGGTGGCGGCGCGCGGCTGGTAGGCGTGGCGCAGGTCGCCCAGAAACGCCCGCTGCTGCAAGACATACTCGGCGTTGTGCTCGTCCAGCAGCCAGCGCGGGCGCGTGCCCGCCGGGCAGATGGTGTCGAGCAGGCGCGCGTAGGGCGCCATCTCGATGCCCTCGGTGATGACCCAGTCGTAGGGGGTGCTTTGCAACAGGGTGCGCAGGGCCGCGGCCGGGGCGGGAGACGCCAGACGGTGGGCCATGTCGGGCTGGGCCGTCAGCAGCAGGGTCCGCAGCCGGTCGCGCACGCTCCGCTGGGGCGCGGGGACCAGGATCAGGCCGGCCAGCCGTTCGGCGCCAGGTAGGGCCGGTCCCGCCCCGGCGCCCCAGGTGCCGGGCGCCTGGCCCGCGGGCGCGAACGTCAGCAGATCCACCGCGTGGCGCCGGCTTAAGCCCGCGATCAGGTGGCTGTTGCGGATGGCGGCGCCCTGCGTGGGCGGAAACGGGAGTTGTGGGGTAAGAAAGAGCAGGCGCACGCCGGTCAGGACCCCATCCGGCGCGCCGCCACTCCCTCGGCGCTAACCCTCACGGGCGAAAGCCGCCAGCACTTCATCCTGGCGCCCATGCATGCGGTTGCGCTCCGCCGGATCGTGATCGTTGTAGCCCAGCAGGTGCAGCAGGCCGTGGACCAGCAGCACATCGACCTCGGCGGCGGGGCTATGGCCGTAATCGCTCGCCTGCAGGGCGGCGGTGTCATAGGAGATCACCACGTCGCCCAGGTATGCCGGCCAGCCCGGCGGCGTCACAAACGCCACGGCGGACGCCTGCGCGGTTTCGCTGTCGGTCCCTTCGGAGGCGTCCTCCTCATCCAGCGGCAGGTCGGCGCCGTTCTGTTCTACATCGCCCTCAAAGCCCTCGGTCACATATTCGGTGGCCGAGACCGTTTCTTCCTCCATGCCCTCGCCCGCCTCTCCGGCGTCACCGGCATCCGCCGTATCCTGCCGGGCATGGACCGTATCCGTGCCGAAGGACAGCACGTCGGTCGGATAGTCGTGATCGAGATATTGTTTGTTCAAGGTATGGATCTCCTGGTCGTTGGTGATCGTGATGCCCACTTCCACCGCTTCCTGCCGGCCCTCGGCCAGGAGCGTAAACATCGCCAGCCGGTGCAGACGGTCGGCGTCGAGTTGCGCGCTGTAATCCGGCGCAATCTGCACGCTGATCCAGTAATTGTCCGGGCTGGCAACGGTGGTGGCGCCGGCCTGCGGATCAGGACGGTTCGCTTGATCGGACATCAGAAGCCCCCTTATCTACTGTTTGCGCCACGGGCGAGGCTTCGCCGGTGAGCGCATTAATGGTAACGGGCGGAGTGCTGTCCATGCTATTCAGATAGCCGTTGGCCGGCGGTTTGGTCCGCATGCCCGGCAACCGGACATGCATGCCGAAGGGCCGGCGGATGAACCCGGCCATGGTCGCCGCAGCCGCGGCCGGGGCGGGCGCCGGGGCGTCGGCTTTCGGCTTCTCGGGATAGACGATGCGCGGGTGATAAATGCCGTTCAACATCGTGTTGAAGGCTTCCTGAATGCGCGCCAGGTCGCGGATCGTCAGATCGCACTCATCCAACTGCCCGTCTTCCAGCCGTTCCTTGACGGTGCGCCGGATGATGCCCAGGATGCTGTTGGCGGGCGGTTCCTCGTCGGGCGCCAGCGGCCCCACATGTTCGAGTTTGCCCGACTGGGCGATCGAGCGCACCGTGGCCTCGACCGAGTCGGCCAGCATGAGGACGGCGGCCTCCTTGGTCTGCGGTTTCGGGCCCGGATTGCGGAAATCGTCGGCCAGGGTCGACGGATCATCCTGCAGCGCCTTGTGGTAGAAATACTTGATCATCGTGGTGCCGTGATGCTGCGGGATGCAGTCGGCCACGCGGCGCGGCAGCGAGTAGCGCTGGGCCAGCGCCTGCCCGTCGGTGATATGCGCCCGGATCAGCCGCGCACTCGTCACCGGGTCGAGCGTATCGTGGATGTTGCCCATGCCCGACTGGTTCTCGATAAAGACGTACGGATTGAGCACCTTGCCGATGTCGTGGTAATAGCCGGCGACGCGGGCCAGGAGCGGATCGGCGCCGACGACCTCCGCCGCGTGCTCGGCCAGGTTGCTCACCACCAGGCTGTGGTGGTAGGTGCCGGGCGCCTCGCGCATCAGGCGGCGCAGCAAGGGCTGGGTCGGGTGGGCTAGTTCCAAAAGCTGGAGCATGGTGGCGATGCCGAACCAGCTCCCCAGCAGGCTGAAGGTGGCGAAGGTCAGGCTGGCCGACAGCGCGCCGTTGATGCCCGCCGCCGCCGCCAGCACCCACAGGGCATTCCAGTCCAGGTGCTGGTTCTCGATGACCCGCAGCAGTAGCGTGGCGGCGAGCGACGCGATCGCGATATAGAGGCCCGAGACGACGAAGGTGCTGACGCGCTCGGCGCGCCAGATGGCGAAGACGGCCGTGGCCCCGCCCACCAGGTAGAAAAACGGCAGATCAAAGCTGCCCTGGGTCAGCAGCGCGCTGAACACGGCCAGCACCACGGTGATGACCAGGGCGAGGTTGGCGTCGAGCAGCACGGCCACCAGCATACTGGCGGCGGCCAGCGGCAACACATACGGCCAGATGGCGTGCCCCGGCACAATCACGCGCATGATCACGGTTGGCGCGACCAGCACCAGGGCCAGCAGCAGCAACGACTTGCGATGCCGCCAGATGGCGGGCTGCAGGCGCAGCAGGTAGAAATGCAGCAGCAGGAGCATGATCATCACCGAGCCGACGACCGCGGCGGCGTTGGCCGCCGTCACCGTCGGGTTGCTCAAGCCCGCTTTCTCCAGCTTCTCGATGGCGGCGTTGTCGGCGATCTGGCCGACGCGCAGGATGATCTCGCCCTTCTGCACCTCCACCACGCGCGGTTGCACCGCCGCCGCGGCTTTCTGGCGCGCCTCTTCGGTCTTTTCGGGGTTCAGAATGAGGTTGACGGCGATGAACGGCGCCAGCACATCCGCGGCGGCCCGCCGTTCCTGCGGGCTGAGTTCCGAACTGAAGAGCGTGAACAGGTCGTCGCGCTGGCGTTGGAGCTGGCTCGTGTCGGCGATTTTGCCGCTGATCATCACGTTGTCGTAGACGCGCAGGATTTCGCTGCGGATACGGCTGGCGCCGCTCGGTGTGGCTTGCAGCAGGGTTCGGATGTCGGCGTCGGTCAAATCCACGTTGGGCAACTGGTGCATTTGCGCCTCGCGGGCTGCCGGCAGGTCGTCGGTATTGCCTCGGATGCTCTCGATGGTCGAGAGCACGTCGTTGAGGCGCCGGCGCTGGCTATCGACCAGGCTGATGTTGGACTCGTAGACCGGCCCGGTCGCCAGGCGGGCATTTGCGCGGTCCTGTTCGGTGAGGACTTCGCTCTCGTAGCGGACGTACTGCGGGGCAAAAATATCGGTGCGCGCGGGCTGCCCGGCGGCGAGTTCCACCCGGCCCGGCAGGGCCAGCGGCAACACCAGGATGGCGCTGATCACGACGATCAGGCCCACGGTAAACAGGCTGAGCGGGCGGGTGCTCGGCGGGGTGGCGGATCGGTCGGGAGGCCGGGGCGGAGCGAGGACGGGTGGGGATGTCGAGTGGCTCGACGTAACTTGATCGGGCACAGCGCCTCCTGTTGGCGGCCCGTGGGCCGCTAGCCTTCGAGTTGCTGGCGCACCAACTGATTGATCAGCCGGCCCTCGGCCTTCCCTTTCAGCCGCTGCATCAGCACCGGCATCACCTTGCCGATGTCCGCAGGCCCGCGGGCACCGGTCTCGGCGATGGCCTGCTCCACGTAGGCCCGGATCTCGTCGGCGCTCAGTTCCTGCGGCAGGTACTGCTGCAGGATGGCGATTTCATCGCGCTCAATCTGCGCCCGGTCTTCCCGATGGGCCTTGACGTATTCCTCGACGGCATCCCGCCGCTGCTTGACCTCGCGTTGCAGCACCGCGATGACTTCCTCCTCGCTCAAGGGGTGCTGCAGGGCGATCTGGGTATTGTGGATTGCGGCGCGCGCCATGCGAATGGTCGATTTGCGCAGCTCGCCTGCCGGCCCGGCCCGCATGGCGTCTTTCAAATCGT
Source organism: Chloroflexia bacterium (assembly GCA_035693165.1). Classification (GTDB taxonomy): domain Bacteria; phylum Chloroflexota; class Chloroflexia; order QHBQ01; family JAICKM01; genus JAICKM01. The sequence goes on from DASSGZ010000728.1 coordinate 17,176, forward strand.
TCATCAACCGTTCTTCAATCGTCATGGCTCTGTCCGTACCTGCTGGGTGTGCTGCGTTCTGTCTCTGTGCTATCTCTATAGTATCGCGTGGAAGGTAGATCGGGGGCCGGCGATACAAAAGGGTTAGAAGCGGCGCCCGCCGCTGGAAGCGCCCCGCTGCGGAGAGCGGGGGTGCTTCGGGTGGGACGCGGGGCTTCTAACCCTGGGCAGTACCTAGCGGCTCTTCGCGCTCTTGCGCAGGCGGGCAGCGGCTTTCCGCTTGCGCTTGGCGCTGGGCTTCTCGTAGTGCTCGCGCTGCTTCGCCTCGCGCAAAATGCCGTCCGCCTGCACCTTCTTGGTGAAGCGGCGTAACGCGCTCTCGAAGCTTTCGTGATCCCCAACGACAACTTCAGCCATCTCTGTCCCCTCCTTCCCGCCGGCGCCATCATCTACCCTTGAGCAAAACAGGGCAGGGTGTGCCACAAGGCTCTAGCAGGGAGGCGAACCGTTAATCGTATTCATTATACGCTTGCGTCTGGCCCTTGTCAAGGTAAGCCGTGCCTGGCGGGCGCGCGGCGGGCAGCGGCAGCGCCACGATGGCCTGCAAGATCTGTGCGTACATGGCCTCGACCACGGCCATCTGCGCCGGGCCGATCTGCGCATAATGATCGAGCCCCGGCGCCGTGTTCACTTCCAGCACCGTGTACGCGCCCAGCGGCGCGTCGATGGGCGCGGCGGTCAGGATGTCCACGCCGGTGTGGCGCAGGCCCAGGTCGCGGGTCAGCGCCACGGCCATCTGGCGGTAGCTAGGGTGCAGCGTGGCCGACACGTCCACGGCCTCGCCGCCGGTCGACAGGTTGGCGTTGTCCATGAGCACGACCTTCGCGCCCGCGGTGGGCACCGAATCCAGGGTCAGGCCCAGGCGGTGCAGGCGCATGGGGATGCGGAAGTCGTCCAGTGGGATGGTCGTGTCCCGGCCCGACGCGCTATAGGCGGCATGCTTGCGCAGCAGCAGGTCACGGATCGTCGCGGCGCCGTCGCCGGTCACGGCGAGGGGCGCGCGGCGGTAGGCGCAGATGACCTGGTCGTCGAGCACGACGATGCGGTAGTCGGCGCCGGGGATCAGCCGCTGCACCAGGGCGACGCTGTCGCGGGCGAAGACGACGCGCAGGGCGCGCTCCAGCTCGCGGCGGGTGTGGACGCGCGCCACGCCGCGCCCCTGGCTGGCGCTGTTGGGCTTGACCATGACCGGGAAGCCCAGGTCGCGCGCGTAGGCGTAGGCGTCGGCGAGACCGCGCGTGGCGCCCGACCAGCGCTGCATGGGCGGGGCGAAGAACGTGCGGCCCTCGGGCACCGGGTAGCCCATGCGGGCCAGGAAAAAGGCGGCATAGGCTTTGTCGCGGGCGATCTCGACGGCGCCCTGGCCGTTGAGGTCGAAGTTGGTGTTGCGGAAGTAGTGCTTGCGCCCGTCAGGCAGGACGATGCGGCCCACATAGCGGAACTCGGGTTCCAGCTCCACGGTGATGCCGAGCCGCGCCCCGGCGCGCGCCAGCATTTCGCCGGCCAGGAATCGCTTCATAGGTACCTGCTGGGCAAGGATAGGGATTGGTGGGTCACATCAGGGCTGGGGCGCCGCGCCGCTATCCGCCGATTTGTCGAGGCGGTAGAAGAAATCGCCGCTCACCTCGTCCACCGGCGCGCCCAGGCCGAGCGCGGCCCGCGCATCCCCTACGACAAACAGCGAACCGGTCACCAGGATGGCGGCGCCGGGTTGCGCCAGGCGGCGCGCCAGGGCCAGCGCGGCGGCAGCGTCCGGCGCCTCGTGGAAGGCGCCTGGCCCGCCGCGCTGGTCGCGCACCGAGGCGGCCTGGGCGGCCAGCGTGGCGACGGCGACGGCGCGCGGGTGGTGCGACTGCGTCAACACCACGTGAGCCGCCAGCGGTAACAGGGGCCGCAAGATGCCGCTCAGGTCTTTGTCGGCGGTGACGCCCAGCACCAGCACCAGATCCCGGTAGCAGAAGTTGGCGGGGAACGCCGCCGCGAGTTGAGCCGCCGAATCGCCGTTGTGCGCGCCGTCCAGCACCAGCAGCGGGCGCTCGCCCACCACCTCCAGGCGGCCGGGCCATTCCACCTGCCCGAAGCCCCTGGCCACGGCTTCGGGCGTGAGCCGGGCGGCCCCGGCCCGCGCCAGCAGCCGGGACGCCGCGTAGGCGACCGCCGCGTTCACGGCCTGGTGCCGGCCCAGCAGCGGCAGGTCCAGATGCATGGTGGCGGCCTCGTCCGGGTCCCGCAGGCGCGGCCCCAACTGGAGCATCACGGGCTGGCTGGATCGGCGCGCCGTGCCGTATTGTTCCTCCGTGCAGGGTAACGTGTCCGGCTCTTGTGACTCCAGCAAGGTGATGTCGGCGCCCACCTGATAGAGCGGGGCGCCGCGCTCGCGGGCGGTGTCCACGATCACGCGCAGCGCGTCGGGGGGCTGGGGCGCCGTCACCACCGGGATGCCGGGCTTGATGATCCCGGCTTTTTCGTAGGCGATCTTGTCGATGGTGTCGCCGAGCACCCGTGTGTGGTCCAGGCTGAGCGAAGTGATGACCGACACGAGCGGGGCGCGCACGGCGTTGACGGCGTCCAGGCGCCCGCCCAGCCCGATTTCGAGCACGGCGTACTCCACCTGTGCTTCGGCGAAGTAGCGCAGCGCCAGCCCGGTGGCGATCTCATATGTGGTCAGCGGGCCGTATTCGGGCGCTTCCACGTGCATGCGTTCCACCACCGGGCGGATGCTTTCGACCAGCGGCCCCAGCCGGTCTTCGGGTAGCAACGCCCCGTCCACCTGCATGCGCTCGCGAAAGCTGGTCAGGTGGGGCTGGGTGTAGAGTCCCACCCGGTAGCCCGCCGCACGCAGCGCCCCGGCCAGATAGTTGGCGGTCGAGCCTTTGCCTTTGGTGCCGGCCACGAGGATGCTGTGATAGGCCGTTTCGGGCCGGCCCAGCAAATCAAAAAAGCGGTGGACCTTTGCCAGATCGAAGCCCGCCGCCGGGGCCAGCCCCGGCACGCGTTCGACATCGGTGAAGCTGTACAGGTAGGCCAGGGCATCCCGGTAGGCCAGTCCCTCGCGCGGCGCCACGCTGATCTAGCCTTCGGTGGGCAGCGGCGCGTGCCCGTTGCTGCGCGGGCACCAGTGCGTCGGACCGGTCAGCGGGGTATTGCAGAGGGGGCAGCGGGGCCGGCCCGCGGCCACGACTTCCAGGGCTTGCCGGCTCAGCGCCTGCATCTGTTCGCGGTTGGCCTGGCAGCGCAACGCCTGGCCGGTCTCGCGGTCGGGATCGTCGGTCAGTTCGCGCACGATCAGGCTGATCAGGTCGTTTTCCGGGTCATAGCCGAGCGCCAGCCGCCCGATAGTGAATTCGAGCGTGGCCTGCGGCGGGAAGGGCAGGGATGCGCTGCTGCCGGGCAGGGTGCGTCGCGCCGCCGGTAGCTCCGAGATGAATTCCTCAATGGCAACCGCCAGCGCCTGGAGTTGCTCCTTCTCCAGCCAGAGGCGCGCCGCGCCCTGCGCCGAGTGGGCGTGAATGCGGAAAGTGCGCTGGCCGGGTACGCCCACCGATTCGGCTTGTAACCCCAATACCGGACCCAGGTCAATCTCTTGCAGTGGCATTGCTCCGTCCTCTAATTCCGTCCGGGCGCCAGGCCGCGACGGATTCTCTCTCCCTGCGAAATACTGCAAACGCTGTGCCGCGCGAATCAAGCCAACCCACATTAGTATAGCACGATTCGGCGGGGAAGCAAACGAAGCCCGCCGGTTGAGGCCGGCGGGCGGGTGTGCGAAGCCGCGCATAAGCGCGGGCGCTTTTATGCGCGATCAGATGGCCGGATGGGCCTTAAAGAACGGCCTCGTTCGCGGCATAAGTGGACTCGATGCGTGCGAGTTGCGCGGCATGTTCGCGGTCCTGGTGCAGCAGGATGATCAAGCTTTCCATGGGCGGCGGGTTGCCGAGCGCCCGGCGGAGCACGTCCATCACTTCGCCGGTCGCCACCGCGCGGAACTTGAGCATCCGATATAGCCCCAGCCGATCCAGTTCATCGCGCTCCACGTTGATGGCGCGAATAAGGGCTTCGATCCAGGCCCGGCCCTCCATCGGCGGCGGCTGGACCTGCCCGCCCAGGTCGCGGATCATCCGCGTGACGGCCAGCGCATGGGTTTCATCTTCCCGCGCCGCCAGGTCGGCGATGTTGCGAATGTCGGCGCTGCGCGATTTGCGCGCGAGCGTCCGCTCGACCTCGATTATGCCCTGCTCCAGGACGAGCATCTCGTTCAGTTTACCGACGACAAAGTTTTTATCCATACTGCTGAAGACTACGACCTCCTCCCTGATATCCGGACCTTCGCCCACCCGGATGGTTCGTGTGCGCCTCGGCTGCCAGGGTGGGCCGCCACACAATCCGCAAGCATTATACCAGATGTCATAACAAAGAACGGGGCCGCGCGGCGCTTGCAACGGCCCGCGGCGCCGTCTTTAGGGCGTCGCCGTGCCGCCGGGGGCCGGGTGCGCGCCCGCCGGGGCGGTAATGTCGCCCACCTGGCCGAATTTGCTGAGTTGGGCCTGCATGTCGATGACGATGGGCGGGATTGGCGTGGCCGTCGGCGCGCCGGGCACCGCGGTCGGCCCCAGCCCGGCGAACGCCTGGACGAGATCGGTCAGGTCGAGTTTGATCATCATGCTGTGGATCAGCCCGTCGGCCGGGTCGATCCAGATGTCGGCGTTGCCGAGCGGGGTTTCGCCGGGCGTGGTGCTGCCGCCGGTGCCCATCAGGTTGCCCAGGTAGATCGGCACCTGGTAGTGCGTGCCCTTGCCGGGATCGGGGCCGATTACCGTGGCTGAGGTGACTCCGGTGGCAAAGCGGGCCAGCATGCCGAAGATGTTGGTGGCCTTGGTCGGGTCGAGGCCGCCGGCCATCGAACTCAGGCCGCCCAGGCTACCCATAGATCCGGTGTCGCTGCCCGCGCCGGCGTTCAGGTCCTGGCTCACCCAGGTGCCGTCCGGTTGCTTAACATAACTCGTCGTGCCCATGTTGATCAGTTCCTGCGTGCCGGTGGTGCTGGTGATGAACACATGGGCTTTGTCGGGGCTCTTGTAATCGCCGCTGATGGCTGTGTTAGGCAGCATGCCGGGCACGGTCAGGTCGATGTCGAAGTGGTAGCTCTCGACCCCCGCGGTCTTGGTGATGGCGTCGTTGATCAGCGCAATATCGCTGGCCGAGGCGGGGCTGCCGCCGGTCGGACCCGTGGCCGCCGGCGTATTGGTCGGCGGGATGGGCGTCGGCGTGGGGGTAGGGACGGGCGTCGGCGTAGGTGTTTCGCCGCAGGCGGCCAGCAGGCCCAGCAGCGCCGCGAACAGCGCCGCCGCCACGACCAGGGAGAGACGTTTCATCGGTCCGGCTCCTTTTCGCGTTGAGCATCCGGCGCGGGCTGTCCGCGCCCTTTTCGCTACAGGCAAGGGTGCAACTCGCCTGCATTATGAGCATACGCTGTGCCGCCTGTCAAGACGGCACAGCGCCGCCCCGGATGACCGGGTCAGTCAGGTTACGATGGGTGGACGGGCCGGTTGGAAACCGGCCCCTACAAAGGGCACAAAGTCTGGGGGTTGTAGGGGCCGGTGGGCGCTACGTGCGGTACACGTCGCGCCGGTGGGCGATGTTTACCACGGTGACGGTTTGCGTGGGGTCGTCAATGTTATAAACCACGCGGTATCTGCCCACCCGGATACGCCAACCGGGGCGATTCGTTAGCTTGACACATCCGGGCGGGCGCGGGTTCTGCGCCAGCGCCCGGATTGCGGTGACGATGCGTGTGTAGGTGGGGTTCGGGATCTGGGCTAGCTCTTTCTGGGCACGCGGCAGAATCGAGACGCTATAGGCCGTGCCGCTCTTGCTCGATTTCGGCCAACGCTTGCTCGAACGGGATGGGCGTCTCCCCGGCGCTCATCGCCTCATCATAGGCCCGCACGGTGTCCAACTCTTCGAGTTCGCGCAGGACAGCCTTGATCGCGGTGATCTCCCGGTCGAGTTGGAGAACCTTCAAGGCCAGGGTCTCCAGATCGGGATTGGCGCTGGGCGGTGTGCTCTGCTGTTCGGCGGCGCTACGCACCAGGCGGCTTAAAAACTCGCCTTGCTTGCGAGGTGACGCCGCCAGGCGGGGCAATAGCTCGGCAGCATCGTCTTCTAGAGTGATCGTTAAGCGTTTCGGCACAGATGTAACCCCCCTCGCTTGGAGTATAGCAGAGTCACCGACAAAAAGCAACGTTAGAACATACTTACTTAATGATAAGTATGCAATGATGCTGCCTGATGGTTGCTCAATCGCCGGCAGGGGACGGCAGCGCGGGTGGGGTGAGGATGACGGGCGCGCCGTAGTCGAGGAAGTCCATCTGCAACTGGCCGGCGTTGTCCGCCGGGGCATCGGGGCGCCCGAAGTGCAAGATGAGGCGGACGTAGCGGTGCGTCTCGGGATCGATCCAGAGATCACCGCCGGACGCGCCGAGGCCCGGCCCGCCGGGGCCGGCGAGGCCATCCGGGTCTAGCCGGAATTGCAGGTGGCGTGGCGAGGGCGCGTCGGGGCCGTCGCTGCCTTCGGGGGCCAGCCCGGCGTCGGCGGCATAGGTGAGCAGGCCCAGGATGGCGGGCATATCGGGCGGCGGCCCCATGGGGAACGCACCGGCATCGGGCAGCCCTTGCTTCCAGACGCCGAAGTTGCGGAAATAAGTGGTGCCGCTGATCACCGCGATTTCGGTGTGGTAGCCGAGCGCGCTGTAGTTGGTGTCGTAGCCGGCGGGCGGCTGGTGGCGGCCGCTGCCGGTCAGCAGGTACCGAGTGCTCGTCGGCCCAAGCTCCATGCGCAGGGTGTAGCTGTACGTGGGCGCGGCATCCATCGCGGCCAGGGCGGCCATGAACTCGGGCCCGGCGGGACCGCCGACCGGGGTGCGTACCGCGCCCTCTGTCGGCGTGGGCACGGGCGTGTCGGTGGGCACGGGCGTGTCGGTGGGCGCGGGCGTGTCGGTCGGCGGCGCGGTGGGCAGGGGCGTGCCCACCACCGTCGGTGTGGGCTGCGGCCCCGGCATGGCGTCGCAGGCCAGCAGCGCGCCACCCAGCACCAGCGCCGCGAGCAGAATCACGAGCAGGCGCGGTCCGCTCACGACGCGCTGTCCTCGCCCAGGTTGAGCAGCCGATCGATCAGCGCATGCTGCAAGGCGGGCGGCCCGGCCACGATCTCGCGGTCCTCCAGCGTGGTCGGCTCGCCGCGCCAGTTGGTGCAGCGGCCGCCCGCTTCCTCGATCAGCAGCCAGGCAGCGGCCAGGTCCCACGGTTGCAGGTGCAGGTGGAAGAACATATCGAGCCGCCCGCAGGCGACATAGGCCATCGCGAGCACGGCAGAGCCGAGGATGCGCAGGCGGCGCACGTCGGGCTGGACCTGCACCGCGGTGCGTAACATGCGGGCCGAGATCGTCTGCGCATAGCCGATGTCGCAGCCGATGATGCTCTGTTGCATATCGGTGATCCGGCTGACCTGGATCGGGCGCCCGTTGAGTTCCGCGCCCTGGCCGCGCTCGGCCACGTAGGTCTCGCCGTGCAGCGGGTCGGCAATCACGCCCAGTTCGACCTGCCGCGTCTCGGCGTTGTAGCGGGCGATGGACACGCACCAGAAGGGCAACTGGTTGGCGTAGTTGTGCGTGCCGTCCAGCGGATCGATGATCCAGAGGTAGGGGCTGTCGCCCGCGCTCTGCCCGCGCTCCTCGGCCAGGATGCCGTCGGCGGGGAAGGCCGCGCCCAGCGCCCGGCAGATCGTCTCCTCGGCCGCCAGGTCGATCTCAGTGACGATGTCGTTGTGGCCCTTGGCCGTGATCTGCCGCGGGGCCAGGAAGCCCTCATGGGCGATCGCGGCGGCGGTGGTGGCGGCCTCGACAGCCGTGCGGCGGGCCAGGGCGCGGGTGGTATCATCCATGGCTTACGGCTGCGCCCCCGGCGTCAGGCCCGCCGGTTCGCCGGTTTCGACGGGCGCGGGCGGCACGGCCTGGGTCGGCACCGACGTGCCCGGCACGGCGCTGAGGCTCGGCAGACCGCTGCCGCCGCCCCCGCCCGCGCTCTCGCACGGCGTCTGCGGCACGATGAACGTGACCAGGATCTTCACGTCGTATTTCTCGCGCGTCGAGCAGATGTAATTGGCGAACTGCGTCGTCTTCTCGTCGTCGGTGGCGCCGGGCGTCGTATGGTTCGTCGCCATGATCAGGTAGATGAAGCTATCGATGATCGTCTGGCGGAACTGCGCGTCGCTGGTCATGTTCTGGCTCTTGAGAAAGTCGCTCCAGATACGCGCCTGCTCGTTGGGGTCGGCGTTGATCTGCTGCAGGCGCTGCTCCACCTGGGTCGGGTTCGGCGAGGGCGCGATCTTCTCGGCTTCCTGCTTGAAGATGTTGCCGCGGATCTTCTGGTACTGCTCCTCGACCTGGGTGGGATTGGTGACGATCCCCTGGCTCTGTGCCTCTTGCATGAGGATCTCAAAGTTGATCATCTGATCGAGCACGTCGAAGGACAGCACATCCTCCATGCGCTTGCCCTGGTCGTTGTCGAAATTCAACTGGAACTGGTCGATATAGTCCTGCTTGGCGAGCCGGACGCGCTCCTGCCACGCCGCTTTCGAGATCGGCTTGCCGTTGACCGTGGCCGCCACATCGCCGGTGTTCTGCGGCGGGGCGCTGGAGACGGGCGTGCCCGCGGGCGCGCCGCCGGGGTTGTTGTTGCCCAGGACGGCGACGGCGCCGGTGGCACCCAGCAGGACGACGGCCACGAGGGCAATCATCAACCAGCGCGGGATGCCGCTACCTGTCGGGGCCGGGCGGCTGCGCCCGGCGGCCTTGGCGCTGCGCGGGGCGGGCGGGCGGGGGGCCGCGGCCGCCGGGCGGGCCGGCCCGCTCGTGCGGGCAGCGGGCCGGGCGGTGGATCTGGGCGGCGCCGCTTTCGGCGCGGGCGGTTTGGCGGCGGGTTTCGGCGCGGGTGGGCG
>DASSGZ010000729.1:0-4212 GCA_035693165.1 Chloroflexia bacterium
CTGGCCGACCGCCTGCACAACATGCGAACCCTCGACTGTACCCCGCGCGACAAGCAACGCCGCATCGCCGCCCAGACACTCGAAATTTACGCCCCCCTCGCAAACCGCCTCGGCATCTGGCAAATCAAAAGTGAACTCGAAGACCTCGCCTTCTATTACCTCGAACCTGAAAAATACCGGGACCTCGTCGCCCAAGTCCAGGAACGCAAAGATTCGAGTACCCGCTACATCCAGCGCGTGATCTTCCAGCTGGAACGGGCCTTGAAAGAGGCGGGCATCGAATGCGAGATCAAGGGCCGGACCAAGCACATCTATTCGCTGTATCAAAAGATGCTGCGCAAGAACCGGCCATCCGAGCGCATCTACGATCTGCTCGCGGTGCGCATCATCGTCAACGAGATCCAGGACTGCTACGCGGCGCTGGGCGTCATCCATACGCTCTGGCCGCCGATCTTCGGGGAGTTCGACGATTATATCGCCGTGCCCAAGGAGAGCATGTATCAGTCCCTGCACACCGCCGTCTGGGCCTTCGACAACAAGCCGCTCGAAATCCAGATCCGCACGCACAAAATGCACGAGACGGCCGAGTTCGGCATCGCGGCCCACTGGCGCTACAAGGAAGGCCAGCGCGCCGCGCGCCGCGATCGCGAGTACGAGACCAAGATCGCTCACCTGCGGCGCCAGATGGACTGGCGGCACGATATTGAGGATGCACAGGAGTTTGTCGAGTCGCTGCATTCGGATATTTTGCAGGACCACATCTACGTCTACACGCCGAAGGGCGACCTGATCGAGTTACCGGCGGGCGCCACGCCCATCGACTTCGCCTTCCGCATCCATACCGAGCTCGGCTACCAGTGCAGCGGGGCCACCGCCAACGGCAAGATTATCACCCTGGACACGCCGCTGAAGAACGGCGACATGGTCAAGGTGATCAAGGACCCGCGGCGCAAAGGCCCCAGCCGCGACTGGATCCAGTCGGGGCGGCGCTATGCCGTCACGGCCAACGCGCGGCAGAAGATCAGCCAGTGGTTCCGCAAGCAGGCCCGCGACGAGAACATCGCCCAGGGCCGCGAGATCCTGGAGACGGAGCTGAAAAAGCTCAGTATGCACGATGTGCCGCTGGGCGAAATTCTGCACCTCTTCCCGCGCTATGAAGCGCTCGACAAACTGCTGGAGGCGATCGGCAACACCGATGTCAGCCCGGCGGCCATCGCGGCCAAATTGACCCCGCTGCGCAGGCTGGCGCCCACCACGCCGGTGCAGTTCCCCAGCCAGGACGCCACCAACCTGCCGTCGCTGGACCTGGGCGGCGCGACCAACCTGCTCAGCACCATCGCGCGCTGCTGCCGGCCCATGCCCGGCGACGAGATCATGGGCTACACCACCCGCGGCCGCGGCATCACGGTCCATCGGGCCGATTGCCACAACATCGTCAACCTCAAGGAGGCAGACCGTGCCCGCCTGGTGCGCGTGGGCTGGAGCGGCCTCAAGGGCGAACGCTACCTGGCGCGCGTGCGCATCGAGGGCCTCGACCGGGTCGGCATGCTGCGCGATATCACCACCATCGTGGCCGACGAACGGGTCAACATGGGCGATATCCACACCACGTCCAACAAGGGCGGCGGTACGCAGCAGATCCTGGCGACGCTGGAGGTAACGGGCATCGACCAACTGCTGCGCCTCATGAGCCGCCTGGAGAGCATCAGCGGGGTCTACGAAGTGCGCCGGGATGTGCCGGGCGAGAAACCCCCGCGCCCGAATTAACACTAGAGGAGAACCTTAGATTGACGCCACCGAGTCCCATCATTGTCACTATCGGTCCCATCGCGATACGCTGGTACAGCGTCATGATCGTGCTGGGCGCGTTGATGGCCGCCTGGATCGCCACGCGGGAGGCTCGCCGCCGCGGGCAAGACTCCGAGCAGATCTGGCAAATGCTGCCGATTGTGCTGATCTTCGGCATCATCGGCGCCCGTCTCGGCTGGGTGCTGGTCAGCCTGAAGGAGATCCAGGCCAAGGGCTGGGAGCATATCTTCTTCACCTTCGAAGGCGGGCTGAGTATCCAGGGCGCGCTCATCGGCGGCCTGCTGGCGGTGATCATCTACACGCGCCGGCACAAGCTCGACTTCTTTGAATGGACCGATATCATCATCCCCGGCGTGGCGCTGGCCCAGGCTATCGGGCGCTGGGGTAATTACTTCAACCAGGAACTCTTCGGGGCGCCCTGCGACCAACCCTGGTGTATTCCGATCAGCAACGAAGTGCTGGCGAGCGACCCGAAGTATGCCGCCTATGTGGGCAAATACACCCATTTCGCTCCCACCTTTGCCTATGAGATGATCTGGGATCTGCTCAACTTCGGCGTGCTGATGTGGCTGGGCCGCCAGCGGCGCATGGAACTGCGCACGGGCGACCTGTTCTGGATCTACGGCATCTTCTACTCGATCGGGCGCTTCTTCATCGAAGAGATCCGGCTCGACAGCGCCATGATCGGCGGGATCAAAGCGCCGGAAATCTTTGCCCTGATCACCATTGTGGTCTGCTGGGGCGCCCTGATCTGGCGCCATCGCCCGGCCTCCACGGCGCCGGTGGCCGTGGTCGCCGTGGATGACGACGAGGAGATCGAGGCCGCGCCGGACACCGAGTGGGACGAGGAAGCCGGCGGCGAGCCGATCGCCGAGGACGAGTCTTATGCGGTGGACGAGGACGAAGCGGGCGAGCCGGTGGAGCCGGTGCCGCATCCGCACCCGGTCGTCGCGCAAACCGCCGCCGGCGATGAGCCGGATCGCGAAGCGCCGAGTCCACGCCCGCCCCGGCCCCAGCCCGCCGATCAGTAGGTCGCAGCCCCACCCAACCCGCCTTCCCTAATGGGGAGGCGGGTTTTTTATCGCCCCGCAACGCAGCAACTGAATACAAGTCGCCCGTGATCGGTTCATACCGGACCAGGGGCGGGAGGATAGCGTATGTTGTCAGGTACGACCAACCTACTGCCGGCCAGGCTCACTGGGCGCTGTAGGGGCCGGTTTCAAACCGGCCTGGCCGCGCGGCATAATTGCGGTGGCGCGCCTACTGGATCAGCTTCAGATCCTCGGTCAAGTCTTGCTCCTGCAGCGCGCCGATCTTGACGGCCCGGACGATGCCCTGGCGGTCGATGAAGAAGCTCGTTGGGATGGGGCCGACGCGATAGAGGTCTTTCACCCCGCCCTGGCCCGCCATGTCGGGAAGCAGCGGGAACTGCAAGCCGAACTCACGCTGGAAGGAACTGACGATCGACGGGTCGCTGTCCACGGCCACGCCCAGCACTTCCAGGCCGGGTCCGGGCTGCGGCCCCTCTTTCTGCAAGCGCGCATACGCGGCCTGGATGGTCGGTAGCTCGCTGCGGCAGGGTTCGCACCAGGTGGCCCAGAAGTTCACGATGACCGGGCGGCCATGGAAATCGGACAGCGCGTAGATCTTGTCGTTGATGTCGCGCAGCTTGAAGTCGGGCGCCGTGGCGCCCACGCGCGGCGCCGTCGGCTCGTCGGGCGTGCCGAAGCGCTCGACCTTGCTGGTCTGTTGCAGTTGCGTGATCCAGTCGTTCATCAGTTGCGAGCGCTCGTCGTCGCTGGTGGCCCCGGCCACCACCTTGAGGCCGATATAGCTGTTGATCGCCACCACATCGCGCTGGTCGGCGTACAGGTCGGCGCGGGTCAGGCCGTAGCCCTTGAGCGCGGTGTCCAGGTCGTCCATCGTCTTGCCGTTGCGCGTGATCAGCGTCTGCACGAACGCGTCGATGTCGGCGTCGCTGACTTTGATGCCCGCGCGGGCGGCGTCCTGCGCGCGCATGCGGCGGTCGATCAGGCTCTCGACAGTGGCCGACCGGCTCAGCGTCTGCTCATCGCCGGTCAGCAGGGCAGTCAACGCGCGGTTGAGCAAAATTTCCCGGTCCACCTCCTGCACGGTGATATTTTCGCCGTTGACCCGCGCCAGCACGCCCGCGGGCGGCTGGGTGCTCCACCAGGACAGGGCAAAGAACGCGGCCACGACCAGCGCGGCGAGAACGAGCACCCCGGCCAGGATCTTCTGTTGCAGCTTGACGCGGCGCTTGACGCGCACGCCACCCCAGGCGGCTTCGGCTTCCGGCGCGCGCCGGCCCGCTTTCGCGCCCGCCGCCGGGTGCAGCGCCGCCTGCTGATCGACGGCGCGTTGCCCGCGCCGGATTTCGACATT
>DASSGZ010000730.1:0-4809 GCA_035693165.1 Chloroflexia bacterium
AAGCGGGCGCCCAAGTAGGAAAGCTTGCCGATATGTTCCACTAGACGTGGTGATGTCTGCCAGGCAATATTCCGTGAACCAAATGATTGGCCTGAGAAACCCCAGGCTCTGTGTGATATTCGTTGGGATTCCCTGCGAGGCATTTCTGATGTCAAAAATCCGGGAGAGTTGTGCCGGTTCATTGCTCTGATCAGGCATACTGCATCCGATAGCGGCTATTGTGAAGTATGGTCCCGCCACATTAACCTCAATGTGGCTGGGGTATGATAAGCTTGGGAGACCGAAAACGGCATGCAGAAAGTTGCTGATGACACTTGCTCCGTCAAGCTTGCGGTCATACGTCAATAAGTAGAGGTTAGGACGAGATTGAGCTACGTTAAGCGGGTCAGTCATGACACTTTCTCGTATGAGTAGTCTCCTGACGGCTGACGGCTCACGGCTCACGCCTGCATAATCCGCCGGACGCAGAGCGCGACCTGGGCGCGGAAGCGGACCGCCGGGTCGTTCAGGTCCAGGCCGGTGACTTCGGCGATGCGGTCCAGGCGGTAGCTGAGCGTGTTGCGGTGCAGGATCAGCGCTTTGGCCGTCTCGCTGTGGTTGCCGCCGTGGGCCAGGAAGGCGTCGAGCGTCTCCAGCAATTTGGCGTGCGGGCCGGCGGTGCCGTTGCCGTCGCTGTCCGCCGGGGCCAGCGCGCCCAGCGTTTCTTCATAGAACGCGCGCAGTTCCGAGCGGTGGTGGTCGCGCAGGGGCAGCAGCAGGCGATAGATGCCCAGGTCGGTGTAATTGCATAGGTAGTCGCCACCGAACAGGTGCCACGCTGACCAGAGGGCCTGCTCGGCCTCCTGGCGGGCGCGCGCCGCGCCGCTCACGCCGGGGTGCGCCCGGCCCACGCCGCCGGCGGCCCGGTGGCCGTTGTGCTCGGCCAGGTAACGTTGCAGATCGGCGGCCAGGCGCAGCAGCCGTTCCGGCGGATCGACCGGCCCGCGCGGTGGGGCGCTGCGGGTGCCCACCGGCCAGAGCACCGCGAGGCGTCGCCCCAGCACCTGGAACAGCGCGCCGCTGTCGCGCACGGCGGGCAGCAGGGCCTGGGCCGCGGCTTCCAACAGGGGTTCGTCCGCGGCAGGATGCGTTCCCGCCACCTCCGGGCCGGGCGGCGTGACCGAGACCAGGGCGACGGCATAGGCGGGCGCGATCTCCATGCCCAGTGCCCTGGCGCGCGCCAGCAACAACTCGTCGCCGACGCCGGGCACGTGGTTCAGCAGATCGGTCAGAAACTCGCCGCGCAGCCGCTGCTCCGTCCGCGTCTCGGCCACGGCCACGGCCTGGCTACGCGCCATCTCCAGGGCGCACACCCCCGCTGTCCGCGCCAGCGTGAGGGCGTCGATGGCGGCGGGGGGATCGGGCACGGCCAGCAATAGGGCCGCCGCCGGGCGCTCGCGCACCAGCACCGGGGCCACAAGCAGCACGCTACCAGGGCCCGCATCGAGGGTCAGGACGGGCGGCTCGGTGGCACGGGCGCCGGCCAGACCGGCGGGCGCCTGCCAGGCCGCCAGGGCCTGGGCGCCCAGCCGAGTCCAGAGCCGGGTCAGTTCGGCCATCGTCGCCGCCGGCCCGCCCAGCGTTTTGCGCGGCAGCGCGAGGTGGTGGAGCTCCAGGGCGGGCGGGGCGCCGCTCAGCGCCGCCGGGGCATGGGTCAGGTCGGCCAGAGTGCGCACGATGGTGTCGAGGCTGGCGCCGCGGCCCGTGGGCGCGCCGTCGGCTAGCTGGAACTGGACTTCCTGCAGCGCCGCCGTGCGGTTATAGAAGTCGTCGCGCCGCTCGCGCACGAGCATCGTCACGGCCCGCTCCACGTCGGCCAGGTGGATCTCCTCGCCGACCAGCACCAGGGGGATCTTATGCGCGTCGGCGGCGGCCAGGGCGGCGTCGCGCTCGGCGGGCGCGAAGGCGCCGCGCAGGACCAGGCCCGCGGCGTCCCGCTCGGCCAGCCAGGCCAGCAGCGTCGGCAGACTGGCGGGTGGATCGAGTTGATGGAGGGCGGGGGCGGCCGCCAGGGCTAGTTCGCCGGGTTTGAGCACCGGAAAGATCGGGCTGCTGGGGCGCGCCGTCACCGTCCAGGTGACTTCGTGGAGCAGGCCCTTCTCCCCGGCCGCCAGGGTGTAGCCGCCCGGCAGCGGCGTAAGGGCCGTATGGAGGACATCGGCGACGGTTACGAGCGGCATTTTTCGATCAGGCGATCCAGGAAGGTCAGGGCGCGGGTGGCGAGAGCGTCGATCTGCGGCGTCTGGCGGTCGATCCGGCGGCTAACATCATCCAGGCGGGCTTCCACGTGCCGGGCGGCCTGCCGGCCATGCTGGGTGCGCCCGACAAAGCCCACCAGGGCGACGGCCACCGCGCCGATGCGGGCCAGCCGCCGCAGGCCGTGGTCGATGGCCCGGTCCAGGCCGGCGTGGGGATCAGCCGGGGGCATGCTCGCCCGCTCCCAGGCGCCGCAGCACCCCGCGCACCAGGGCGACCAAGCGCGGCCCGGCTTCGTTGGCGACGTTCAAGACCTCGGCGTGCTGCACGGGTTCTTTCCAGTCGGCGACGGCCATGTTGGTGATGCACGAGATGCCCAGGACGTGCATCCCGCCATGGCGGGCCACCAGCACTTCGGGCACCGTGCTCATGCCCACCGCATCGCCGCCGAGCAGGCGCAGGGCGCGCAGTTCGGCGTTGGTCTCGAAGTTGGGGCCGGGAATCATAATGTAGACCCCGCGTCGCAGCAGGCGCGTCTGCGCCGCCGCCTCGGCGGTCGCCAGATCCATCAAGGCCGGGTCATAGGCCGGGTTCATCGGCAGGAAGCGCGGCCCCAGGCTCTCGTCGTTCGGCCCGATCAGCGGGTTGGCGCCGCCCCAGCCCATCATGTTGATGTGGTCGGCGATCAGCATGAGGTCGCCGGGCCGGTACTCGGGGTTCAGCCCGCCCGCCGCGTTGGTCACGATCAGGATCTCGGCACCCAGAGCGCGGGCCACGCGCACCGGGAAGGTGGCCTGGGCCAGGGAGTGACCTTCGTAGTAGTGCAGACGCCCCTGCATCATGAGCAGCGGCACGCCTTCCAGGGTGCCGCAGATGAGCCGCCCGGCGTGCCCCACCACGGTGCTCGCCGTCCAGCCGGGGATCTCGCCGTAGGGGATGCGGGCCACGGCGTCCACCTCATCGGCCAGCGCGCCCAGGCCGGAACCGAGGATCACGAGCACGCGCGGGCGGAAATCGGCGGGCAGTTGGGCGCGCAGCGTCTCGGCGGAACGGGCGATCTCGGCGGCCTGCGGCGACGTGCTCACGGGGTGCCCTCCTGCGGGATGTAGTCGGGCGTTTGCTCGGCCACCTTCAGAAAAAGGTTCGAGCGCGGCTCCCGCTCCAGGATATAGGTCACGTAGGTATCCATGGCCTGGTCGAGTTCGACCGCGACCTGGGGCGGCACCCGCACGCGGGCGACATCCGGCCAGGGGCTGCGCTGCATGAGCCGCAGCACTTTGAAGGCGGTGAGCGACAGGTCGCGGGCCACGCCGGACCGCTTGCAGGCCGGGCAGAGCACGCCGCCCTGCGCGGGACTCCAGGCGTTGACCACCGGCTCCAGCGGCGTCCGGCAGGCCACGCACTCGGTCAGTTCCGGGCGGTAGCCGAGCAGGCCGAGCAACTGGATCTCAAACCAGTGGCGCAGGATGTCGGGCGTGGGCGTGGTGTCCAGGTAGGTGAGCGACTCGCTGAGCAGCTTGTAGACGGCGTAGTTTTCCTGCTCGTCGGGCGTCATGCGGTCCACCATTTCGACCAGGTAGAAGGCATGGGCGATGCGGTCCAGGTCTTCGCCGATGGCCCGATGCGGGTCGAGCGTTTCGCATTGGGTGACGATGTCGAGATTGCGCGCCGAGGCGACCATCATACGGCTACGGCTGAATAGCTCGACGTGCCCGCCCATATGGCTGGCCGGCTTGCGCACGCCCCGCGCCACCACCCGGATTTTGCCCAGGTGGGGCGTGTAGACGGTGAGAATATAGTCGGCCTCGCCGA
Source organism: Chloroflexia bacterium (assembly GCA_035693165.1). GTDB lineage: Bacteria > Chloroflexota > Chloroflexia > QHBQ01 > JAICKM01 > JAICKM01. The sequence goes on from DASSGZ010000730.1 coordinate 4,048, forward strand.
TCTCCGAACGGCGCAGCACAATCGCTTCGGTGCGGTATAACCGTTCGTGCAGCGGGGTAGTCACAGCAGCATCCCTTTCCCGGCCCGCGCTGCGGGCCACCGAGTCATCCCGTTTCGGTTTGTGCGGAGCGCACAAAGTCCCTCTCTATTATACCCGAAAACGGGGCGCGGCGCACAGAAAGCAGGAATTTTTGGGGCCGGGCGGACACGCCGGAGGGCAGCGGGGGAGGTAAGGATGCCGGACGGACACCCCGGTCCGCCCCGACACCGGAGGGGGGCGGGGAGGTAAAGCAGCGGGGCGGACACGCAGGTCCGCCCCTACGCCGCTACCGTCTTCTCGTCGCGACTCAGCACTCAGCACTCGTCAGCCGCTAGAGTATGCGGCGCAGGAAGTTTTGCGTGCGCTCTTGCTGGGGGTGCTCGAAGATCTGCGCCGGGGGGCCTTCCTCGCAGACCACGCCGCCGTCCATGAATACCACGCGGTCGGCCACGTCGCGGGCGAAGCCCATCTCGTGGGTGACGACGACCATGCTCATGCCCTCGGCGGCCAGTTGCTCCATGACCTTCAGCACCTCGCCCACCAGTTCGGGGTCAAGCGCCGAGGTGGCCTCGTCGAAGAGCATCAGCATGGGGTCCATCGCCAGGGCGCGGGCGATGGCGACGCGCTGCTGCTGCCCGCCGGAGAGCTCGTTCGGCTTGTGATGAATCCGGTTGCCGAGGCCGACCCGCTCCAGCGCCGCGATGGCCCGGTCCGTCCGGTCC
>DASSGZ010000731.1:0-4838 GCA_035693165.1 Chloroflexia bacterium
GGCGGGACTGCTCCTGCCCCAGGGTGCGTCGGCCCACTGCGATACGATGGACGGCCCGGTGGTCAAGGGCGCACAGGAGGCGCTCGCCACCGGCAATCTCGAACCGGTGCTGGCGTGGGTTGCGGACAAGGACGTGGCCGAGGTGCGGGCGGCGTTCGAGAAGGCCCGCACGGTGCGCGGCCTCGGTCCGGAGGCCCAGGAGATGGCCGACACCTACTTCTTCGAAACCGTGGTGCGGGTACACCGCGCCGGCGAGGGCGAGCCGTACACCGGATTGAAGCCTGCGGGTACAGACCTTGGGCCGGTCGTGCCGCAGGCCGATCTGGCGCTCGAAAAGGGCGCGGTCGATGACCTCAGCGCGCAGGTCGCCGGCAAGGTGCAAGAGGGCATCCGCGCCCGGTTCAACGACGTGGTGAGCAAGAAGCACTACGCCCCGAACGACGTGCAGGCCGGGCGCGAGTATGTGGAGGCATACGTCCAGTACATGCACTATGTGGAGGAAGTCTACGACCTGGCCGTCCACCCGGCCACGGATCACCACGCAGCGGGCGCGGCCCCGGCGGAACAGGTGAGCGCGCACCAGGAACCGGCGGCCGGCCATGCCGCGACGACGGGCGCGCCGGACGGGCATAGCGCCGCGGCGGCCCTCGACCACGCGAGCGCGCCGGACGGGCATAGCGCCGCGGCGGCCCGCGACCACACGGGCGCGCCGGTGGCACACCAGCCCGCCGGCCTCCCGCAGACCGGCGGGAACGGCGCCACTGCCGGCAGCCCGTGGGCGATCTGGGCGCTGGCGGGCGCCGGGCTGGCCGGGTTGGGCATCGGCCTGCGGGCCATGCGCGGGCGGCGAGCGCGGTAGGCCCATCGGACCCGCCCCGCGGCGCGGCCCCGAAGTGCGTGCTGACGCGCGCGAGCGGGTTCCGCGCCGCATTTTTGTGCCGGGGGTGGCTGCAATCAGGCGCGATTACTCGGGGCGGGTGTAACGGTAGGCCCAGGCGATGAGCACGCCCTGCACCGGCAGGCGCAGCCAGGCGGCCCACACCGGCACGCCGGGCATCGCCTCGTGGGCTGTGCCCGCGGTGACGGCGGCGTAAATGTTGGCGGGGAAGATAGCGAGCAGGGTGGGGATGAGCGCCCAGGCGGCCACCCGGCGCGTGCGCGGCACCAGCAGCAGCGCGCCCAGCCCGCCCTCTATCACGCCGCTGAGGTAGACCAGCCCGTGCGGCCAGGGCAGGGCGGGCGGCATCAGGCGCACGTACCCCTCATGCTTCACGAAGTGCAGCACGCCGCTGCCGATGAACAGGGCGGCAAAGGCGCATTTCAGGATGGTTTTGACCAAGACCCGACTCCTCTATACTCTTGTTACTTTGCGCCCATCATCTGCCTGCGGCACGCCATGAGCGATGCCAAAGGCCGGGATGGCGGTGTAGGGGCGGGTTTGAAACCCGCCTTGCCGCCCGGTACGTCCTGCCTGCTTTTGGCGTAGCGGAAAGTCCCGTCGCGGACCTCGACGAGACGAGATTCTTCGCTCCGCTCAGAATGACAAGGCAAGCAGGACATACGAAACAGCCCTCTTTCACCGGGTGTCTGTCACTCTGAGCGCAGCGAAGAGTCTCGTCTTGGACCCGCACGAGACGAGATTCTTCGCTGCGCTCAGAATGACAATAGCGCTCAGAATGACAATAGCGCTCAGAATGACAATAGGGCACACATACGCTACTCAGGCAGGGCGTACCAGCCGGGCTGGGGCGACTCGAACTCGGTCGCCACGCAGTCCATGTAGATGTCGTCGTAGCGTTGGCCGCCGACGAGCAGCGAGTCGCGGCGGCGACCGATCTCCTTGAAGCCGGCCTTGGCGTAGGCGCGCTGGGCGCGGGTGTTGAAGCTGGTGGTAATTAACATAATGTTGTGCAGGTTGAGAAAGCGGAAGCCGTAGTCCAGCATCAGCCGGGTGGCTTCGGTGCCGTAGCCCTGGCCCCAGTACTCCTTGCGGCCAATCGTGATGCCGAACATGGCCGTGCCCTGGCGGTGGTCGATCTCCATCAGCACCGTCTCGCCGATGAGCGTGAGGTCGTCCAGGGCGTAGATGCTGAAGACCATCTCGGTCTTGGTCGGGTTGGCGAAGCCGTCCAGCCCGCGCTCCAGCGAGCGCAACTCGAAGCTGCCGTTGCCGTGGACGGCGATTTCCGGGTCTTGCAGCCAGCCCCAGTGGACGGCCACATGCTCGCGCAAGAAGGGGCCGAGGGCCACTTTCTGGCCGCGGACGTTGATCGGGATCGGGCGGGGTTCGTCGCTCATGCGGGGGCGTCTCCCTTCGTTATGCCGGAATCGGGGTCGATGGTGGAACCGGCGGGGTGGGTCATGGGTCGCGGGCCGCCGCATCGAGGCGGGCGAGGTCGCCGGTGGCGCCGAGGCGGGCGAAGATCGCGCGGGCTTGGGCGAAGTGGGCGTGGCGGGCGCGCCCGCGGGCGTGGCGACCCATCTCGTAGTGCAGTAGCGCCTGCTCGTAAGGCATGGCGAGGCGGGTGGCGGCGGCCAGGCTGCGCGCCCAGACGGTGCGGGCCAGCGCCGGGTGGCCGTCGAGCCAGGCGGCCAGGCCTCGCCAGCGCCCGGCGCGCGGCGCGGCGATGGGGAAGACGCGGGCGAAATTGTTCAGCGCCCGCACGGCGCGGTGCGCGGCGCGGCGGTCGGCGCGCGCCGTGGCCGGGTCGCGGCGGCCCGTTCCCCACAGCGTCACGGTGGCCTCGGCGACGGATGCGTAGCCTTCGAGGGCATAGACCAGCGTAGGCGAGGTGGCGGCGATGCGCGCAGCGGCGTGGCGGGCGTGCTCGCGCGCGGCCCCGGAGTCGCCGTGGCGCAGGCGGGTCAGCGCCAGCAGGCCGTAGCCCAGGATCTCGGCGGCGGCGCCCAGGTTGGCCGCCAGCAGGGGCATGGCCTCGTCGAGCGCGGTCTGCGCCGCGGCCAGGTCGCCCACGGGTAGGGCGTTTTCCACGCGCTGCGTGCGGGCCAGGAACTGGATCTGCGGGTCGCCGCCGTGGGTGCTGGCGGCATACTGGGCCGAGTGCTCGCGGCGCACGGCGAACTCGCCCTGGAGATAGGCCACCACCATCAGCAGGCCCAGGCATTCCTCCGAGCGGCGCCGGTCGCCTAACTGGTCGGCGATGGCCATGCCGCGGGTCAGCGCCGCGCGGGCCTCGGTCCAGTGGCCGATGCCGATGTTGTAATAGCCGATAACTTGCAGCACCCAGAGCTGGGTGGGCAGGTCGCGCACGCGATTGGCGATGGCCTGGGCGCGGCGCCCATAGGCGCGGGCCAGCCGATGGAGCGGCACAATCGACGCCGCCCCGCTGACCGTGGCGTACGCGCGCGCCAGTTCGGGCGATGGCCCGGCACTCTCGGCCAGGTTGAGGCAGCGCAGTGCGGCGTACCCGGCGGGCAGCGCCTCGTTGCCCACGTAGAAGATCTGGCCCAGGCGCTCGAAGGTGCGCGCCGCTTCCAGCAGCACGGCCCGCTGCGGGTGGGCGCCGCGCCCGGCGCGGTGCTGCTTTAGCGGCAGGCGCACGCGATGGCCGATCTGCCGCCCGATCTCGACCACCAGGCCCAGCGCCATGCGGATGGTGCCCTGCGGCAGCGGCTGATCGAACAGCGCGGCGGCGCGCTCCAGGTGCGCCCGGCTCTCGGCCAGCCGGCCCAGCCCGTAGTGGGCTTCGCCCAACTGCCACTCCCAGCGGGCGCGGCGGGTTTCCTCGCCGGGGGCGCCCTCGCGCCCGTGCAGGGCCAGCAGGTCGCGGAAGAAGGTGATCGCTTCCTGGTTGGCATAGCTGCGCAACGCGGCCTGGCCTGCCTTCTCCAGGTAATAGAGCGTTTTGGGCGCCACTTCGGCTTTGCCCCAGTGATAGGCCAGGATGGCGTAATAGGGTGCCAGGGCGTCGGCGTAGCGCGCCTCGTACCACTCGGCCACCGCGCGGTGCAACTGCCGCCGCTGGGCGAACAGCATCAGGTTGTAGGCGACTTCCTGGGTGATGACGTGCTTGAACATGTAGGCCAGGTCGGGCGGCGGCGAGTCGCGCAGGGTCAGGTTGAGCCGGTCGAGCGTCTGGAGTTCGTGCACCAGGTGCGGCTTGTCGTCCTCGATGGGGTGGATGTCGCGCAGCACGCGCACGGGGAACACGCGCCCGATGACGCTGGCCGCCTTGAGCGTGACCTGCTGCGGCGGCGTCAGGCGGTCGATGCGGCTGGTGATCACGCCCTGCACGTTGTCGGGGAAGGTGAGGGCGCGCAGGTCGCCCGCGCCGGGCGCGAGGCGGCACTCGCCGCCGGCCACGATCAGCAGCCCGGCGTCGCGCAGGGCGTAGGCCAGTTCTTCGCTGAACAGCGGGTGGCCCTCGGCCTTGTCGCGGATCAGCGCGGCCACCGGCTCCGGCAGGGCGGTGACGCCCAGGCGGGCGCTGACCAGGGCCAGCGTCTCGGCGGGCGGCAGGCTGTCGAGCCGGATGCGCTGCGCGCCGGGCGTGTTGAGCAGCGCGCGATACTCGGCAGGCGGCGGGTCGCCGGGCGGGCGGGTGACGACGACCAGCAGCAGCGAGCGCACCCGGCTCGCCGCCTCCACCGCCAGCGCCCAGGATGCCGAGTCCATCCATTGCGCGTCTTCGAGGATGAGCAGGGCGGGACCGCGCCGGGCGACCATCAGCAGCAGCCCTACCAGCAGGGCGCGGGTGTTTTCGGCCCGCACCTGGGCGCTCATCTGGGCCGTGATGTCGGTTTCCGGCAGGTCGAGTTGCAGGACGGTGCCGAGCAAGGGCGCCAGGCGCGGGCCGTCGGGAACGGCGGCGAGGGCG
>DASSGZ010000732.1:0-3892 GCA_035693165.1 Chloroflexia bacterium
TTTGTCCCATCCCTGAAAACGGGCCGCGATTAGTCCAGGGAATGCCCGGCGTGTGCGGCAAGTAGCGTATTGATGCCGCCGGCGCGCCCCAGCCCCGCCGGCGATAGACCGGCGGATGGCGCGCTGCCCTGCGGAGGGACCGCGACGCGGGCAGGATCAGCGTGCGCCCCAGGCGGCGCACGCGGTGCGCGCGACCCCGGCGGGCGGGACACCCCCGGTCGCGCGCACGACGAGGCGGATTCATGAACGGAAGGATATTGGCGCCCCTGGCCCGCTCACGGGGCGGCGGGCGGGCGCGCCGGGGCCGCGGCGTGCTCATCGCCCTGCTGGGCCTCGGTCTCGCCGCCTGCGATAGCGGTGCACAACTCTCGGGCGCGGGCGCGCCCACCCCCATCAGCCCGGCCACCGCCACCGTCGTGGCGACCATCCCGGCCACCCCCGTCCCCGCGGGGGGCACGGCGGAACCTCAGCCCGTAAACGCCGGAAGCGCGGTGGTGGCCGGCGGGGACTGGCCGATGTACGGCCATGACGCCGCGCGGACCAACTATAACCCCGCCGAAACCAGCATCTCCGCGGCCAACGCCGCCCAACTGGCGCCGCGCTGGCAGGCGAACATCGGCGCGGGGACCGGGCCGCCGTCGGGCGCGCCGAGCGTGGCCGCCGGGCACGTCTACGTCGCCAGCAGCGCAACATCCGGTCCCAACTTCTTCGCCTTCGACGCGGCGACCGGCATCGTCAACTGGAGCGCCGACCTGGGGCACGGCGCGGGCTGCTTCGGCGTGGGCATCGGCGCCACGCCCGCCATCTCGGGCAGCGTGGTGGTGGCCGGCGGCGGCGATAGCGCCTATTACGGCCTGGACGCCGCGACCGGGGCGCAACTCTGGCGCGACCCGCTGAACGCCGGCCCCAGCGCCTTCCCCTGGGCCTCGCCGCTGATCGCCGATGGGCGCGCCTACCTGGGCGTCGCCTCCGGCTGCGATAACCCGTCGGTGCGCGGGGAACTGCGCGCCGTCAATGCGCAGGACGGCAGCTTCATCGCCACGCAGTACTTTGTGCCCGCGGGCCAGGCGGGCGCCGGCATCTGGAACTCGCCCGCGCTCAGCCCCGACGGCGGCACGCTGGCCGTCGCTACCGGCGAGGACTATGGGGGCTACAACGGCCCCTATAACCGGGCCATGGTCGCCCTCGACCCGCTCACGCTCGCCATCCAGGGCGCCAACCAGCAGGGCCAGCTCGACCAGGACAAGGACTACGCCACCACGCCGATCATCTTCCACGACAGCCGCAACCGGACCCTGATCGCCGCGCACCACAAGGACGAGAGCTTCTATGTGTACGATCTGCACAACCTGGCCGCCGGCCCCATCTGGCAGCGCCAGACCGGGACGATCATCGGCATGATGCCGGCCTATGACCCGGCACAGGGGCCGGGTGGTACACTCCTGTTCCTCGACGGCCTGGGCCGGCTCAACGCCGTGGACCCGGCCACCGGCGCCGACCGCTGGCCCGCGGTCATGGTAGGGTCGGCGCGCGGCAACATGGCCGTCGCCAACGGCCTCGTCTACCTGAACCTCGGCTCCGGCGGCGTGGCCGTGGTGAACGAGACCACCGGCCACCTGGTCACGACGTTGCAGCCCCCCAACGCGGACAAAGCCTACTCCGGCGTCGTGGTGAGCGCCGGGTTCGTGTACTGGCTGTCGGGCGCCTACCTCAACGCCTGGAGCCTGCCCGGCGGCGCCCCGCCCCCCGCCGTACCCAGCCAGTAGCTGGGGCACGGGGAGCTCTAGCCGTGTAGGGGCCGGTTTGCTGGTTGCTGAGGCCGCATTCTTCCTGGTGCAGCGACGCCGGCATGGTTGATTCGTAGCGGCGCCATTTATGGCGCCTGCCGCCTTACTCGGATCTCGCACCGAGCGATGGGCTGTCGCCGCAGCATCCGGGTAGAGAGACAGGCGCGATAAATCGCGCCGCTACGAACATACTCCTATTTCCTGCACCCCCGCTTGCCCTTCCTGCCCGTACGCATTGTAAGGGCCGGTTTGAAACCGGCCCCTACACCTGGATCGTTGCCGCCCCTACTCGTCCATCCAGGGGAAGCCGGCGGGGTTGCGGGCGGCGCGCTCGCGCAGCACGGACGGGTCGTGGGGATAGATCTGCGACAGGAAGGGGAAATCGTCCGGCCCGACGGCGAGCCGGGCCAGGGGTCGCACCGGCACCAGGCTGGCCCATTGCGCCACCTCGAACCGCTCCCCGCCCAGCGCCAGCAGCGGCTGCTGCTCGAACGTGGCCCGCGGCAGCAGGTAGATCGTGCCCTGGCGCCAGGGTTGGTGGGGTAGCGCATCGCCGTTGATGGAGAAGAAGTAGTAGGGCTCGCTGCGGGTGCCGGCGGCGTCCACCTCGCGGAAGCAGGCGTTGCTGAGCGAGCGCACATAGCGGTCGCGGTCCATGACGGCGAAGTAGATCGGCCAGATGCCGTCCGAGGCCGCGTACACCGCCTGCCGGTTGCCGAACTCCTCGATGTCGTTCGATTGGCGCGGCTCAAACTCCGCAATGCCGGGGTTGCCCGAGCCATGCAGCACAATGTCCTGCGTCTCGCACAGCCAGCACAGGAACTGCCATTTCGGCGCGGCCAGGGTATAAGCGATGGGCTGCCCGGTGCCCGGCGCCACGGCGGCGCGGTATAGCCGCGCAAAGGCGGCGCGGGTCGCCGGGGCCGTGTCCAGCGGCGGGCGCGGGGAGAAATACGGGGATCGGGTCATGAGGTTCCTTCCTTCCGGTGATGGCGTGAGCGGGCCCGGCGGCGCGCGCTCCGGGATGTAGTACGCAGCGCGGCGCGCCGGGGTCGCATCATGCCGGGACGGGATGACAACTCCGCTCGCCCATGTTCATGCTATAATGAGGGCAAGTATCATAATCTATCTGCCGTTGGCAAAGGTGGGCACATGAAGACCCAATCGCCGGATACCAGTCCAGACGCCGAGCGCGTGCAAATCGAATTACTGCGCCAGGCCACGATTGCCCAGCGCTTCCACCTGGTGCGCTCGCTCACGGCGACGACACGCCGGCTCGCCTGGCGCGCCATCCGCGAAGCTAACCCCGGCGCCTCCGACGAGGAAGTCGATCTGCTGTTTGTCCGCGTGCATTACGGGCCAGAGTTAGCGGACCGGCTGCGCGCGTACCTCGCCCAGCGGCGGCCATGATTGCCGAGGACATCCTGGCCGCAATCACGCCGGTCGTCGATGCGTTTGAGCAACTGGGCATCAGGTACCACATTGGCGGCTCCGTGGCGAGCTCCGTGTATGGCGTCGCGCGTTCCACGTTGGACGCGGACCTGGTGGCGGATCTGCACTACGCGCAAATTGCGGCGTTTGTGGCCCGATTGGGCACTGCGTATTATCTGGACCAAGATGCGATCCAAGATGCGGTCCAACGGCGTGCCTCGTTCAACCTGATCCACCTGGACACGATGATCAAGGTCGACGTGTTCGTCTTGAAAGCCCATGCCTTCGATCAGGCAGCGTTCCAACGCACGCGGCAAGCAGCGCTCGATAAGACCGACCCTCGTGTCTTTCCGCTAGCGTCGCCGGAAGATGTCGTACTGCACAAACTTGGCTGGTACCGGGCCGCCGGTGGTGTATCAGATAGGCAATGGAACGATATTCTCGGCGTGCTGAAGGTCCAGGCCATCCGACTGGATCGCGCCTATCTCCAGCAGTGGGCAGCGCGGCTGGATCTCACAGACCTGCTGGATCGTGCCTGGCAAGAAGCAGGCGTGCCTGAATCCTGACACCCCGCGGCCAGACATAAGCATGTTTAGATCGGGTGGCCGAGGTTGCCGAAGAACTCGATGCCGTTGCGGTCGACGTTTTGCACCGTCAGGTAGCCGGGGTAGTAG
>DASSGZ010000733.1:0-3452 GCA_035693165.1 Chloroflexia bacterium
GACGGCTCAAGCCGCCTCGCGTGTGTAGCGGCGCGATTTATCGCGCCCGTACTCGTTTGTCGTAAGCGTATTCCTCGCCGCCCACCGGTTCACACGCGCTCGTTTACCGGGGCGGGCGAATGAAGACGCCGTGGCGGCCCAGGTGGGCGGAGTTGTCGCGCAGGGCGTGGTCGATGGCTTGCCAGTCGAACTCCGGCGCCGGCTCTGCCGCGGGCGGCGCGGGCGGCGGGGCCGGTGGCGCGGGTGGCGTAGCCGGCGCGGGTGGCAGCACCGGGGGCAGCGGCGCGGGCGGCGCGACCTCGACCACGGCGGCTTGCGGCGGCAGCCAGAGCGTGGGCGGCGAGGGCGGGCTGGTTGTCTGCCCCCGCCGCGCGCCCACCGCCAACTGCCAGCCGCCGGACGCCAGGGCCAGCACGGCCTCCGTGGCCGTGCCCGCCACCTGGCACAAGGGCGCCCACCCGGTTGCCGGGTCCGCGTCCGCCCGGCGGCCATACACGGTGAAGGCATCCACCGCCGTGTACGGCCGCCGCCACGTCAAGCGGACGCTGCCGGGCCGGCCCGCTTCCTGCGCCTGCACATCCCACGGCGGCTCAACCCCGGCCTCGGGCGGGCCTTGCAGATAGCGGTCGTTGGCGCGAAAGTACCCCATCGCCGATCCCTCGGATTCCGTCCTCGTAGAGGCCGGTTTCAAACCGGCTCCTACCCTTGCCACCGGCTCGTAACCGACCTCCACCCTTAGTTCAGGCCGCAATAGGCCAGCGCGTCGTCCACGCTGCGCAGCACCTGGCCGCCGATCATCTCGACGACTTCCAGGGCCACGTTGTGCTGCTCGCGCTGCACGCTGTAGGTCAGCGCATCGCAGATGGCGACGTTGTTGAAGCGGATGGTCGCCTCGCGGTTGGTCGGGTCGCGCCAGTCGGGGATGCCGTGGTGCATCAGTTCCCAGACGCCGCAGAACAGCACCTTGATGATGCTCCAGCCGCCGATGTTGAGGATGCGAATGTCGCCCGGCGCGATGCCGTAGACTTCCTCCGCTTCCTGGCAGATGGCCGTCAGCACGGGGATGAAGCCGGTGCCGTACATGTTGTCGTTGAGGCCCGGCGTCTTCACCACGTGGGTGCGCCCGTTGCGCAGGGCCCGCCACTCGGCGGTCTCGCCGGTGCCCAGGTAGCCGTCCTCGCCGGGCACGCAATGGCGGCCAAACTGGGCGAAGTGGGCGGCAGTCAGTTCGTTGCCGTCGTCGTAGTGCTCGTCGTCCACGTAGACCACGTGGACGCGGTCGCTGCCCCGGTTCGCGCCGTCGAGGCCGTGGGCACGGTGCAGGAACGTCTCCAGGTGGTTGGGCGCGTGCTGCGCGCCGCCGCCCAGCAGGCGGATGCTGTTCACATAGCCGCAATGCAGGTGGCAGGGCTTCAGCCGCGGGTCCGGCCCGGCCAGCGGGCTGATAAAGCTGCGCTGCACGCACTGCGCGACCACCACGGTCATGCGCGGGCGGGTCTGTTCGTTCGGGTCCATGTTATGCCTCCTTGTTAGTGGTCAGTGATCGGTGTCAGTGGTCAGTGGGACGAATGATCAGTAAGCCATCAGGCCGTTAAGTGATCGCTGTGCGGTCAATCTCTCGTCTCTACTGACCACTGGCACCGATCACTGACCACTCGTCTCTCGTTACCAGCGTGCAATCGCCTGGCGCAAGATGTTGCGCGTGCCCTGCTCTTGCGCCGTCAGGTGCAGGATGCCGTGGGCATCGATATGGAAGGTCACGTCTACCGGGACGTGGCCCTGCGGCGCGATGCCGGTCAGCGTCCACTCGCCCAGTGTTTCGCAGGCGGCGGGCGGGACGGCGGTAGGCTCATCCGCGCCGCGGTACTGCAACACTTGCAGCGTCATGGCGTCCTGGCCGGGCACGCGGGTGTAGAAGGTGCGCCGGCAGGCCCCGCGGGCGGTGGGGCCGGGCGTCGGGATCGACGTGCCGCGCGCTACCACCTCGCTGAACAACTCCACCCCGCCGGGGTAGGGCGCGTTGAAGGCGGCGATGCCCAGCGGATACGGGGTGACATCCTGCACCCGCTCGGCCACCTGGCCCAGCGCGATCCCGGCCTGCAGCGCCGCCCCGTAGGCGGCCAGCGCCGCCGGTTCGCGGATGATCAAATCCGCGGGGGCGCGCCCGAAGGCGGCGGCAATGGCCCGCTGGATGGCCGGGATGTGGGCGCAGCCGCCCGCCAGGGCCACGGCGGCCACGGCGCTGGCCGCCAGCCCCGCCCGGCGCAGGGCCTGGCCGCAGAGGCTCGCCAGCCGCACCAGGTCCGGCGCGATCCATGCCTCGAACTCGGCGCGCGCCACCCGCGCCCAGAGATCGCGGCCAAAACCTGCGCCGTGGTCCAGCAGCAGATCGGCCTGCGTGGCCGTGCTTAGCGCGGTCATCGCTTCGTCCGCCGCGCGCAGCAAGGCCAGTTCGCCCGCCCGGCTGTGGCCGGTGGCCGCGCCGTTCGGGGTGAGCAGATCGACGCCCGCGGCCCGGAAGCCGGCATTGGCGCCTGCCGCGAGTCGCGCGCGTAGCTCGACCCCGCCCAGGTAGGGATCGCCCGCCGTCGCCAGGATGGTCACGCCCGCGCCGTCCAGCCGGGCGATGGAGACATCCGTGGTGCCGCCGCCGATGTCGACCAGGGCCACCAGGCCGTCGCGCAGCCGGGCCTCGTCCGGCAGCAACCGGCGCAAGGCCAGCAGCGCCGCCGTCGGCGCGTTGACGATGCGCACCAGGTCCAATCCCGCCGCCGCCAGCGCCGCCTGCACACTGACCCGTACGCGGTCCTCGGCGTTGGCGGGCACGGTTAGCGCGACGGCGCGCACCGGGCGCCCCAGTTCGGCGCTTGCCAGCCCGGCCAGGTGGCGCACCAGGCGGGTATAGACTTCTTCGGGCCCGGCGGTGGTATAGAGCAGGTTGAAGCGCGCCCGGCCCGCCTCCTCGTAGACCGGGAAGGGCGCCGCCTCGATCACCCGGCGCGGCAGGTCGGCGTAGCGGCCCAGGAACCGGGGCACCTCGCGCACCGTGTTCTCCCAATCGGTCACCAGGAAGCGCTCCGGGTAGTAGCCCACGTCGCTGCCGTGCATGCCGTAGCGGACCACCGCCGGGCAGGCCCGGTCGCCGTAGCGGTCGGCCACCAGCCGCGGCCCGTCGCCGTCCAGCACGGCCACCCGCGCGTAGCAGGTGCCGATGTCGATGCCGACGGCAGGGACCATAGCGCCCCGCCCCGCCGGTGTCGTCGCTCGTGGCATCGCTCGTTCTCCTTAATGTGATAGATACACTAACTATTGGCCCTAAAAAGTGGCTGCATGATGAAGCAGCCCTTTTAACGGACTATATTTGAAATTATGTTGACCACGTCTTTGGTGCCTTCAGGCAAGCGTGGATGCGGAGATATAGTAATACCTGGCATTCTACGTTCCAGCAGATA
>DASSGZ010000734.1:0-4864 GCA_035693165.1 Chloroflexia bacterium
CCTGGTGGGCATCCACGCCCGCCTTGTACTCGGCAAAGCCCTCTTTCTTGCCGCTCTCGGTGGGAGCCGCGCCGGCCAGGTTGTCGAGGTTCGCCTGGGCATGGGCGGCCCCGGCCCAGAAGTCGTCAAAGCCGGCCTTGCCGCCGACGGTGGCGGGCGGGGTGCCGGTGGGCGCCGTCGTGCGGGCCTGTGCGACCCCGGCCTTATACTCGGCGAAGCCGGCGGCGGCCCCGCTCTCGGTCGGGGCGGTGGCATCGAGGTTGCTACGCGCCGCCGCGACCCCGGCCTGGTAGTCGGCGTGCCCTGTCGCCCCACCCTGCTCAGCGGGTGCCGTCGACGCGGCATCGCTGCGGGCGGCGTTGTAGCCCGCCAGGTAGGCCGCGTGCCCGGCGGCGGCGGCGGTGTGGCCGGTGGTCGTGCCCGCCACCTTCGAGCCGAGATCGGCGCGAGCCATTGCCACGCCGGCCTCATACCAGAAGCCCCAGAGATAGCCGCTATCGGTTTGGCCCGGTTTCACCGCGTCCACGGATGTACCGGCGGCGACTTGCCCGCGCAAGTCGGTGCGCCCGGTTTCGCATTGCTGCCAACCGACAGAATAGGCGACGCGCTTGCCGTCGTTGGGGGTGCCGGCCTGGTGGGCATCCACGCCCGCCTTGTACTCGGCAAAGCCCTCTTTCTTGCCGCTCTCGGTGGGAGCCGCGCCGGCCAGGTTGTCGAGGTTCGCCTGGGCATGGGCGGCCCCGGCCCAGAAGTCGTCGAAGCCGGCCTGCCCGGCGGCGTTGCCCACGGTCGCGCCGGGGGCGGTGGTCCGGGCGAGTTTGACACCCTCCTGGTAGGCCGTGAAGGCGGCGGTGGCCGCGCTGCCGGCGGGGGGTGTGCCGCTCAGGTCGGCGCGCGCCGCCGTGACCCCGGCCAGGTAGTCGGCATGGCCGGTGGCCTGGCCTTGCTCGGTGGGCGCCGCCGCTTTCAGGTCGCCGCGCGCCGCGTTGTAGCCCGCCAGGTAGGCGGCCTGGCCTATCGCGGCAACTGTGTTCGCGGCGCCGCCGCTGGGCGTGCCGGCGCCGAGATCGGCGCGGGCCACGGCCACGCCGGCCTCGTAGTAGAAGCCCCAGAGATAGCCGCCCGCGGTTTTCGGGGGCTTGACATCCGTGAGCGCGGTCCCGGCGGTAAGCTGCTGGCGCAACTCCGTGCGCCCGGCTTCGCAATCGATCCAGCCCTGGGCAAAGGCAAGCTTCTTGGGGTCGTTGGCCGTGCCCGCCTTGTGCGCCTCCACGCCCGCCCGATAGGCCTCGAAACCCGCTTTTCTGCCGCTCTCCGCGGGCGGGGCACCCAGCAGGTTGTCGAGGCCGGCCTGCGCGTGGGCCACCCCTTCCCAGAAATGGGTGAAGCCCACCAACCCGGCGGGGGTCGCGGGCGGGGTGCCGCCGGGGCGCGTCGTCTCGGCCAGGGTGACGCCGTCCTTGTAATCGGTGAAGCCGGCCTGGGCCGCGCTGCCCGCGGGGACGGGGCCGCTCAGGTTGGCCTGCGCGGCGGTGGCGCCCGCCAGATAGTCGGCGTGGCCGGTGGCTCCGCCGCGTTCGGCGGGCGCCGCCGATTTGGGGTCCTTGCGCGCCGCGTTGTAACCGATCAGATAGCCGGCGTGGCCCTGGGCGGCGATGGCATCCGGGGGACTGCCGCTGGGCGCGGGCGAGGCGAGATCGGCGCGGGCCACGGCCACCCCGGCTTCATAATAGAACCCCCACAGATAGCCGCTTTCGGTTTTCGCCGGGGCGAGTGCGTTCAGGGCCGTACCCCCGGCGATTTGCGCGCGCGCGTCTTTGTGTCCGGCCTCACAGTCCTTCCAGCCCTGCGAATACGCGGGCCGCTTGGGATCGTCCGCCCCGGCTTGCGTATAGGCTTCCACGCCCGCCTTGTACTCGTCGAAACCTTCTTTTTTGCCGCTCTCGGCGGGGGCCGCCCCGAACAGGTTCGCCACGGAGGCGCGGGCGTGGGCCTGCCCGTCCACGTAATCCTTATGCCCGGCCTGGTGGCCCGGATTGGTCGCGTGGGCGGCCTGGCCGGTCTTCGCCGCCTGCACGCCCTGGTCGTAGTCGGCTTTGCCCGTCGTGAACGCCAGCCCGTAGCGCTTCGCCGGGAGCTTATCCTGCGCGGCCTTCACGCCCTCGTCGTAGTGCGTGGTCGCGCGCTTGTAGTCGTTATCCTTGACCGTGCCGGTGGACTTGAGTGTGGCGTCGACCGTGCCGCCCTGGATGTCGCTAACCGCTTTCCAGGCCACCGGTTCCGCGTAGGGCCGCCCGGTCGGTCCTTTCGTTTTATGGGGCGGATTGCGCGTCCAGGTTTGGCTCTCCTTGAATTTGATCGCGTGGCTGTGCATCCCGTGCGACAGCACCTTGCCCGGATATGCCTGGCTGCGTTTCGTGGCTTTTTCGGTGTCGGTGCGGCGCGGTCCCCCGCCCACGTAAGACAAGGGGCTGGGAATATTCAGGGACGCTGTGTGGGCCTTGGTTGACGTGCCCGGCTGGGGGGAGAGGGGATCCAGTTCGTCCCAATCGAGCGCCAAGTGGCTGGCATAGCGGAAGGTGGTATCCGTGGTCGCGTCGATATTGACATTGCCGTAAGTGGGGTGCGTGTTAAACGCGGCTTGGTCCGTCGGCGACTCGGGGTCGTATCCCAGCCGCTTCAGCAGGCGCGGTAGCGAGTCGGTGCTGTAGGTCACTTTGACGTGGTACTTATACCACCCCGTCTTGCGGCCCTTGTTAATCGTGGTTTCCGCGAGATTTTTGTGGTCGGCGTTGGTGATAAATTTTGGGAACGCGGTGAGGTTATAGGGCTGGTCGCCGGGGCCGCCCATCTGTTCGTTGAGTAAGTGCCCCTGCACGTACTGCTCTGATTCGGAGGCGGCGGTGAACAGGTTCATGCGCCGCCGGGAGAGCACGGTATTACTCTGGCCGGCATCGGACCCCTGGGTGAGTAATGGGCCTGGCCCCAGGGGATGGATCGTTACCTCGGTGCCTTCGCCGCTGCTATCTACCCCGCCCCAGGCCGGCATCCCATTGGTGAGCCGCTGGATGGGCGCGCTGCCCGGCGTGGCCCCGGTGGGACGCGATCCGCGGGTGCGCTGGACCGGCGGCGTGGGCGGGATGGCGGGCGCGGCGGCGGCCTGGCGGCCCAGGCTGTCGGCCTCAGCTTCCAGCCCGCGGTCGTCGTTGAGCGGCAGCCCCTTGGCCTGCCGGGTGATGCCGGCGCGGCCCTGGCGCTGCTGTACCACGTGGGCCAGTTCGTGGCCCAGCACCTCCTGCCCGGCGTGGCTCTCCGGCTGGTACTGGCCGGGCGCGAAGTGGATCTCCGTGCCCTGGGCGAAGGCCAGCGCGCCCAGGTCGACGGCCTGCTGCGAATTGGCGTGGATGCGCACATCGGAGAAGTCGGCGTCGAAGGCGCGCTCCATCTTCGCCTGCACGGCGACCGGCATGCCCGTGTCCCCCGCGGGCACCGGGAACACGGGCGGGCCGATGTCCGTCGAGCGCGCGCCGGGTTGCTCCCCTGCTGCCGGCGGCGGCCCGGCCCCCGGCGGGAGGGCGACCGATCCGGGCGGCGCGTTTGCTTCAACGGGAGATGCGGCGTCTCGCGCTATCGGCGCGGTGATGGGGCCTGACGGCGCGGGTGTGGCCGGCCCGCCCGGCGCGCTGCGCTGGACCAGCCGGCGCGCGCTGCGGTTGCCGTGGGTGCGTTGCAGGTGCAGGAGGGCCGCCTGGCGGGTGGGGCCGTTGCCGCGCCCCGCGCCCGCCGCATGGCCGAGCACCGGCGCCAGGGTGGCAGCGGGCACGGCCAGGGGCGCGGCGGAGGCCGGGCGGGCCGGGGCGCCTGCCTGGGGGGTGTTGCGTGTGGCGTCGTGGGATGCGTCTACCGCATGATGTTCTGGTGCCACAAATCGCTCGATTTCGTGCGTCGGGGGCCGGGGTGCAGGCCGCGCCGGTGCCGGGTAGGATGCCGCGGGCCGGGGCGGGCCGATGATCAACGCCGCGCCGGCCGGTACTTTCCGAGTATACTGCGGTCTGTAGCTGGAGTCAATACGAAACGCGAGGCTGGATAGGGCTGATCAGGC
This sequence comes from Chloroflexia bacterium, assembly GCA_035693165.1. Taxonomy (GTDB): domain Bacteria; phylum Chloroflexota; class Chloroflexia; order QHBQ01; family JAICKM01; genus JAICKM01. The sequence continues at coordinate 4,103 of DASSGZ010000734.1, forward strand.
TTTCTGAATACTTTGTCATGCTGAACGGAGTGAAGCATCTCGCCTTATGCCCCGACGAGACTCTTCGCTGCGCTCAGAGTGACACATCCCCGTTGTCATGGTGACACGTCCCTGTTGTCCTGCTGAACGGAGTGAAGCATCTCGTCTTGTAGACCACGAGACTCTTCGCTGCGCTCAGAGGGACAGGGGCGGGCTAGCCGCGCGGCGGTTGCTCCGTGCCCGCCGCGCCCCAGGTGGCATCCATGAGCCGGGTGAGTTCGGCGAAGACCCCCAACCAGGCGCGCAAATATTCCACCTGCTCGGCGGGCAGGCCGGCCGTGGCGCTCGTCTGCAGCAGCCAGGCGATCACCGCCTGCGGGGTGGACAGGCCGCCGGGCGCGCCGGCATCGCGGTACAGTTGCAGGATTTCCGCGTACATGGCGCGAATGCGGATGTGGATCGGCTGCAATTCGACCTGCAACTCGCGGATGCGCCAGAGGGTGATGTCGCCAATCTGGCGCGCGGCCAGTTGGTTGCGCGCTTGATCCATGCGGTGGTCTCCTGTGTTGCCGGCGATGCGCCCGGTGGTCGGTGACGCGGCAGGGCGGCGGGCCGGTTTGAAACCGGCCCCTACAACGTTAGATGGGCAACGGGCCGGTTTGAAACCGGCCCCTACAACGATAGACGGGCGGCGGGCCGGTTTGAAACCGGCCCCTACAACGTTAGATGGGCAACGGGCCGGTTTGAAACCGGCCCCTACAACGATAGACGGGCGGCGGGCCG
>DASSGZ010000735.1:0-6179 GCA_035693165.1 Chloroflexia bacterium
GGCCCACCAGTAGAGGAGGAAGCTTGATGACGGCAAGCTTTAACCGCCAGAACCTCAAGAAGACGGTTCGCCGCTCGGCAGGCGACGGCCGCACCTACATCTACCCCCACCGCATCGCCAACGGCCCGGCGGCGCGCGGGCGCGAGGTGCGCGCCCAACTGGCGATTGCCATCCGCTATTTTGAGACGATGGTGGGCCAGCGGCGCGCGGCGCTCGACCCGGAGGCGCTGGTCGCGCTGTTCGGCGATCACAAGCTGGCGCGCGGGCTGGTGGCGGCCATGGCGCGCTACTACCGCTACCGCCCGCTGCAATACAACGAGGTGGTGCCGGTGACCGTGGTCGACACGCTGTTTGAAAAACGGCTCGGCACCCCGGCGGCGTTGCGCGCCAACCTCTTCCGCTTCCTCAACACTGCGCCGCGCGCCGGCTTCGCCACCGAGGGCGACCGGGCCGACATCCTCTCCGACTTCGGCGCCGATCTGGGCCTGGACCCCGAGCAACTGGCCGACCTGCTCTGGCTGGATGGCGAGGAGAACTGGGTGCTGACCCGGCTTGCCACACCCGACCCCGCCGATTTGATCGCGCTTTATGATTTCCTCGCGCTGGAGACGGTGCTGCGCTATGCCAGTAAGCTGGAGTTGGAGTTCCGCACGCCGGTCGCCGCCGCGGTGGGCCGCGATCTGCGCCTGCTGCTGGGCTACTACGGCTTGCAGTGTGACCTGGAGGAAGAGCGCGCCGGGCGACCCTGGCGGGTCACGCTGCACGGGCGGGCCGATGCGCGGGGTTCCTGGGCGCGGCACGGCAAGCGCCTGGTGCGCGTCCTCGTCCGCCTGCTCACCGCGCATCCCGGCTGCCTGGAGAGCGGCGAAGCGCAGATCGAATTGGGCAATGCCTCCACGGTGCTGCGCATGGACGCCGCCGTGCTGGCCCAGTTGGGCGCCGTCTCGGACGGAACCGGCGCCGATGTAGCGCCCGTGCTGACACCCGCAGCCTGCGCCGATCTCCGGGCGGCGGGTTTGCCAAGCAAGTGGGCGCTGCGGATCGACCCCGAACCGCTGGTCTACGCGGGCGGTGTGCTGGCGCCGCTGGCGCTCTGCATGCGCCAGAACCGCCGCGTCTATCTGCTGCCGGTCGAGAACCAGGCCGCGCTGGGTCGCGTCGAGCACGCGCTGCCCCATCTGCGCGGGCGAGCCGATCTGCTGCTGCTGGCCGCGCCCGGCGTGGCCTCGCCGGAGGGCCGCGCCCCGGCGCCGCTGCTGGTTCGCGGGCCGGATGACGCGCTCGATCTGCGAGCCGTGATCGCCCTGCTGGAGCAGCACTGGGGTCAGGATGTACCGGCCCCTGCCGTGACGGAAGACATCTCGCCGCTGGCGGCGCTGCTGGGGCGCGTGCGCCGTGAGGGGTTGGTGCCCGCCGGCGAGGCACTGGCGGTGTTGGGCGAGGCGCCCGCCGCCGGGCCGCTGCCGGGCGGGCGCGGGGTCGAATACATCCCGGAGGTGGGCCTGTGCAGCGCCGGGTTCCTGGCCCGCGTGCGCGAGTTGATCGACGCCCAACTGGAGTTCTTCGCCGGGCGGCTCGTCACGCTGCCGCAACTCACCGCCACGCTGGCCCTCAACCTGCCCGGCGCCGAGGCCGTGGGCAACCTGGCGCTCGAAAAACTGGTTGCGGCCCTGCCCGACTACGTGATCGTGCCGCGCAAGCTGTTCGATCCCTACGTCCGCCCGCTGAGCCACGTCACCGGCAGCGCGGCCACGTCCGCCGCCGCCACCGCTGCCCTGAGCCGGGCGGCTTAGCGAGACGGTTTAGTAGTTGGTGCAGCCTCACTGGGTGGCATCCGATTATTTGACGGGTTCGCTAGGTCCTGCTATGCGTCTATAAGGCATCCAGGTTCCGGAGAGTGCTGTCTGCCAGAGCGAACGTGAGGAGGACATTATTGCGCGTCAGGGTTGCCGGGGGTATGCGGTCATAATAGTCAGCGCGCACACGCAGGTTACGTAGCGTTTCCAGACTGCCCCCAATGGCCTGCCGGTCGGCATCTGCATATTGGAGGAAATGCTGAATCAGCGCTTCGTGCACGCCGAGCCCCGCCCCACGAGGATACCGGTAGTGGTCTTTAGTGGCGGCGACAGCCAATGCGTGATGATAGACGCTGTAGTAGACCCGGCTGATGGCCGTCCGGAGTAGTGCTTCGTCGCTGACCGTCAGTGCTTGGCGCGCGGTTAGTTCGCGCCCTAAGACGACGTATTCATGCCAGTCGAAGCTCATCGGTATTCGAGCACGATAGCGAAATTGCTCACTGTGTGGGGCGCGGTCGCGTGCCACCACGCGCGCTGGAATTGCTCATAACGGCTCACTGCGTCGGTCGGGTCCATGTTCGGCACGACCACCATGTGCAGCTTGGGGGGATCGGCGAACTCTGGATCTTCAAACATCTCCAGCAGTACCGGCGAGTCGGGGAAGTATGGCCGTAAGGTCTGCCGGGCCGCATCCACGAGTGGGACAAGCATCGGGTGCTGGGCTAGGAACTCCGCGACCTCCAGCGAGGGCGTGGTGGAACTGATAGTCATGACGGCGGAACTCCTTTGCGGATGAGATAGAGGAACGCTGTCAGTATCCCTACCCTATAATAGCACGAAACCGGCTGCCCTGGCTAGCGAACCGGTCACGTAATTGGCGCGGACCCCGTAGGCTGTATCCAGCGGGGGGCGAACTATTTGTATCTTGTGCCTATTCGGATTACCTGACCAGCACGCTAGTGCCCCAATCCCCGGTTCAGGACGCGCAAAATATCCTCCTGGCTCACCATGCCTACCAGGCGCCCGTTCTCCAGGACAGGCGCCTGGTTGACTTCCGCGTTCTGCAACAGCCGCAGCAGTTGCTCGGCGTTGTCGCTCACCTGCACCGTCCGCAGCCGGGCGTAGGGCGTCATGATCTCGCCCACCGGGGTGCCGGCCCAGCGCTCGGGCGGCAGGCCCTGGAGATCGTGCCAGGTGACCAGCCCGGCGAAGCGGCCGTCGGCGATCACCGGCAGGCCGGGCCGGTTGGGGTCGGTGAAGTAGTGGTAGACCAGGTCGCGCACGGCCACGCCGGCCTGCACCCAGGGAAAGTCGCGGTGCATGAGCCGGGCCACGGGCACGCGGCGCAAGATGGCCTGCATCCGCACCTGCCGCTCGCTCTGCAGCGCCATGCTGTTCAGGAACCAGCCGATCAGCAGGTACCAGAGATCCTCGACATGGCCGCGCAGCATCTGGAACAGCCCGTAGAGCATGAACAGCGAGCCGATAGCCCGCCCGATCCAGGCCGCCAGGCGGGTGGCGCTCAAGAAGTCGCGCGTGCCCATCCAGATCAGGCCGCGCAGCACGCGCCCGCCGTCGAGCGGGAAGGCCGGGATGGCGTTGAAGGCGGCCAGCCAGAAGTTGATCGTCGCCAGGTAGTCGGCCGTGACGCCGACGAGCGAGCCGCCCGCCGGGGCGTCTAGGGCCAGCGGGTCCATGGGCGCGGCCCCGGCCAGCCGGGCCACGGCGTAGAACACGCCCGCGAAGCCCAGGCTGCTGAGCGGCCCGGCCCCGCTGATCAGCAGTTCGTCCACGGGACGGTCGGCATCGCGCTCGATTTCCGCCGCGCCGCCCAGGAAGGAGAGGGTGATGCCGCGCACCGGCACGCCGCGCCAGCGCGCAACCAGGGCGTGGGCCACCTCATGGCCCAGCACCGTGCCGAAGAAGATCAGCGTGACCACCAGCGCCATGCCCCACGACGCGGCGGCACTCCATTCGGGGAAGTTCTGCGGGTAAAATCGCCCGCCCAGCGCCACCCAGACCAGCGCGAAAATCAGCACCCAGTTCAGGTGGAGAGACACCGGCACGCCCAGGACGCGGCCAATCGGGATCCGGGCGCCCTTCATGGCTCAGGCATCCAGCCGGAACTGCTCGGCGGCCTCGCGCAGATACTCCGCGACCGCGTTGAGGTTGGTGGCCGAGGTCACGGTGCGACTGCTCTGGGCCTGGTTTTCCTGCGCCACCGTCGCCAGTTGGCTGACCGTGCTCACCACCTGGTTGCTGCCGTCGCGTTGCTGCTGAGTCGCCAGCGAGATGCCGTAGGCCAGGTCCATCGTGCGGCTCACCAGGTCTTCGATCTGGATGTGGACGCGCTCCAGGTCGCCCACCATGGTCACGCCGCGGTCCACCTCGGCCACACCGGCGTGCCCGATAGCGACGGTTTCCTCCATGGCGTTGCGCACACCGTCGATCAGGGTGCGGATCTGGTCCGATGCGTCGTTGGCCTGCGTCGCCAGTTCCTGCACCTGCCCGGCGATGACCGAGAAGCGCGTGCCATAGGGGCCGGCGCCCGCCGCTTCGATGGTCGCGTTGAGCGCCAGCAGGTGGGTTTCGCTGGCCACGTCGCTCATCAGGTCCAGCACGCTCTCGATGGCGCGCGTGCGGTCGGCCAGCGCGCCGATCTGGGTGCTGACCGCGCCGACGCGCTCGCGCACCTGGTTCATCTCGTGCGTCGTCGCCATCACCACGCGCCGGCTGTCGGCCACGGCCTCCTGGACCTGGGTGGTCGAATCGGCCACGGCGGCGGCGGCCTGCGCGATGCCCGCGGCGGTGTGCGAGAGTTGGTCGATAGTCGCCAGCGTTTCCTGCACGGCGGCGGCTTCCTGCGTGGTGCGCGCACCGATGGCGAACGCCTGCTCCTTCAGTTGGCCGGACTCCGAGGTAATGGTCAGCGCCTGGATCTGGATGGCGGCCAGCAGGTCGCGCAGCTTGCCCACCGTGACGTTGAAGGTGCCGAGCAGATCGCCGATTTCATCACGGCTCGTCACCAGCGTGCGCGGCGACAGGTCGCCCTCGGCCACGCTCTGTAACGCGTCCTTGAGTTGGGCCACGGGCTGCACAATCTGCCGCGACAGCAGCAGCGCCATGCCGCCGGCCAGGACCAGGCTCAGCAGCGCCACCAGCAAGCTGACCGAGATGGCCGTGCGGCTGGCGGCGTCCTGCTCTTGCCCCAGCGCGACCCGCTCGGCGGTGACCTGCGCGCGATAGTCATCGACCATCTTCGGCGCGCCGCTGATCAGGCTGTCGTTGGCGCGCCAGATAGCTTGCGCCGCGTCGTAGTCGGGCGGGGTCTGGGTGACGGGGGCTGCGGCGTTCTGCAAGACCTCCAGCAGGTGGCTGTAATTCTCGACAAACCCCCGCAACGGCCCGCCCGCCGCCACAAGCTGCGGGTACGACTCCTGTAGCTTCTGGATGTCCGTCACCACGGCGCTGTCGCGGTCGCCGGGGAGGAAGGCGCCGCCGGGCAGCGGATTGCGGCTCCAGACCATGGTGTTGTAGGCGTCCAACTGGTTTTTCAGCACCAGGCTGAGGTGATCGAGGAGGGATTGTTCCCCGGTTTTCGCGCGTTCCTGCTGGGCGGCCCGGTTCAGGCCGTCGAGCAGCAGGAAATTAATCGCCCCGTTGGCGATAATCACCGCCAGGATCAACGCGAACGCGCCCAGAATCCGGCGGCCAATGAGGGACTGGACGGCCGTGGTAGTCCGGATGCCGTCGCGTGTCTGTGCCATGGAGAGAACCTATCTTGGTGAAATGTTGTGAAGTTGGATGCTCGCTTTGCGATATGGCTAAGTGTAAGCTTTCGCCTGAAGTGTGTCAACTATGTTCGGGCGCATGAGTGCGCGCCACGCTGTTGGGCGCGCCGGGCGGCATCCCGGTGGGGGACCAACCTAACCCCCTGCCCCCCTTCCCGCCGCGGGAAGGGGGAACGCCGCCCCGCTGCCACTGTAGGGGCCGGTTTGAAACCGGCCCGTGCCCTCGCTGCCGCTGTAGGTGCCGGTTTCAAACCGGCGCGCATACCCGACTAACCCAGGTAGGCTTTGCGGACGCGCGCATCGCTGAGCAGTTCGCCCGTGGGACCGGCAATCGTGATGCGCCCGGCTTCGAGCACGTAGCCGCGGTCGGCGTTTTGCAGCGCGAGGTGCGCGTTCTGCTCCACCAACAGAATGCTCACGCCCTTCTGGTTGACCTCGCGCAGCGTGCGAAAAATGGTCTCGGTGACCTGCGGCGCAAGCCCCAGCGATGGCTCGTCCAGCAAGAGCAACTTGGGCCGGCTCATCAGGGCGCGCGAGATGGAGAGCATCTGCTGCTCTCCTCCCGACAGGGTGCCGGCCATCTGCTTTAACC
>DASSGZ010000736.1:0-5757 GCA_035693165.1 Chloroflexia bacterium
GCTTGCCGCTGGGCGCCGTCCGCCCGCGGGGCTGGCTCTTTGAGCAGTTACGCCTGCAGGCCGCCGGGCTGACCGGCCACCTGGACGAGATCTGGCCCGACACCGGGCCGGACAGCGCCTGGCTCGGCGGCGGCGGCGAGGATTGGGAGCGCGGCCCCTACTACTGCGACGGGTTGGTGCCGCTGGCGTATCTGCTGGACGACCCCGTGCTCATCGCGAAAGCGCGCCACTGGATGGAGCAGGTGCTGACCAGTCAGGGGCCGGACGGGCAGTTCGGCCCGGCCACCAACGACGACTGGTGGCCGCGCATGGTTATGCTCAAGGCGCTGGCCCAGTACCACGAGGCGACGGGCGACCCGCGGGTGCTGCCCTTTATGACACGCTACTTCGAGTACCAACGGGCCCACCTGCCCGCGCGCCCCCTGCGCGACTGGGGCCAGGCCCGCGGCGCGGAGAATGTGCTGGCGGTGCTCTGGCTCTACGAGCGCGCGCCCGCGCCGTTCTTGCTGGAGCTGGCCGATCTGCTGCTGGGTCAGACGCTGGCCTGGGAAGCGTTCCTCACGACCTTCCCCTGCACCGAGCGGGTAACCGAGTTCAACCATTTCACCCATGTGGTTAACGTGGCGATGGGCCTCAAGACGCCCGCCGTGCAGTACCTGCGCGACGGCGACCCCGCCCACCTGGCGGCCATCGAAACGGCCTGGGCCAACCTGCTGCGCTTCCACGGCCAGGTCCAGGGCATGTTTTCCGGCGACGAGTGGCTGACGGGCACCGACCCGGCCCAGGGCGTGGAGTTGTGCGCCGTGGTCGAGGCGATGTTCACCTTCGAGCAACTGGCGCGCATCTACGGGGCGGGCCGCTTCGGCGACCGGCTGGAGAGCCTGGCCTACAATGCTCTGCCCGCGACCATCACCGCCGATATGCGCGCCCACCAGTACGACCAGCAGCCCAACCAGGTGCTTTGCACGGTCGCCCCCCGCAACTGGACGCAGAACGACGCGACCTCCAACATCTTCGGGCTGGAACCCAATTTCGGCTGCTGCACGGCCAACCTGCACCAGGGCTGGCCCAAGTTCACCGCGGCGCTCTGGATGGGTACGCCCGGCGGCGGGCTGGCGACAGTGGCCTACGGGCCGTGCGTGGTCCGCGCCCAGGTGGCCGGCGGGCAGGCGGTGACCATCGAGGAGGAGACGAACTATCCGTTTGCCGAGACGGTGCGCCTGGAGATCCGCACGGACGGAGCCGCGACTTTCCCCATCTGGTTGCGCATCCCCGCCTGGTGCGCCGAGGCCCGGCTCGCGGTCAACGGCGCGGCGCTGTCGGTGGAACCAGGGCCGCAGGGCTTCATCAGCGTCGCGCGCCCCTGGCACGACGGCGATATCGTCGAACTCACCCTGCCGATGCGCGTGCGGGCCATCCCGCGGCCCGGCAACGCGATCGGGCTGGCGCTGGGGCCGCTGGTGCTGGCCCTGCCCCTGGGCGAGGAGTGGACGCGCCTGCCCGACTCGCCCGGCTTCGGCGACTGGGAAGTGCGGCCCACGCTGCCCTGGAACTACGCCCTGGCGCTCGACCCCGCCGATCCGGGCGCAAGCTGGCGCGTGGAGTACGGCCTGGTGATGATGCCGCCCTTCGACCATGAGCAGACGGCGGTGTGCGTCCGCGCCTGGGGCCGGCGCGTGCCCGGCTGGGACTTGCAGGCGAACTCCGCAGGACCGGTGCCGGCCAGCCCCGTGCCCGATGCCGGGCCGCCCGAAGCGGTGGTGCTGGTCCCCTACGGCTGCGCGCGGCTCCGCATCGCCGAGTTTCCCTGGACCGCGCCCGCCCCGGCGCCGGTATAGCGTGGGGCCGCGCATCTCGGCCGGCGGGGGCCGGGCGTGACCGGGCTGGCGCTTGCCATGGTGTTGGCGTCGGCGGTGTTCCACGCCGTGTGGAACCTGTTCGCCAAACAGGCGCGGGGTGGGGTGGTCTTTGTCTGGATGGCCGACTGCTGCTCCATCGCGCTGTTTGCGCCGGTGGCCGCGCTGGTCTTGCTACTCGACCCGGCGCGGTTCGATGGGCCGGCGCTGGGCTTTATCGCGGGCAGCGCGCTGCTACACCTGACCTATTTCGTGCTGCTGCAACGCGGCTATGGCGCGGGCGACCTGTCGCTGGTCTATCCGCTGGCGCGGGGCACGGGGCCGATGCTGTCGACCACCTTCGCCGTGCTGCTGTTCGGCGAGCGGCCCACGCCGGTGGCGCTGGCCGGGGCCGCGCTCGTGGGGGTGGGCGTGTTCGTGCTGACCGGCGGTCCTGCTGTGCTGGGCCAGCCGGCCTTCCGCGGCGCGGTGGCCTACGGCCTGCTCACCGGCCTGCTCATCGCCGGGTACACGCTGTGGGACAAGCAGGCGGTGAGCACCTTCGCCGTCGCGCCGATCCTGCTCTACTACGGCGGCACCGTGCTGCGCGTGGCCCTGCTGGCGCCCTACGGCCTGCGCCGCCGCCCGGCCATCCGCGACCTCTGGGCGCGGCACCGCGGGCAGGTGCTGGGTGTGGCGCTGCTCAGCCCGCTCTCGTACTTTCTGGTGCTGACGGCGCTCGTCTTCACGCCGGTGAGCTACGTCGCGCCCGCCCGCGAGATCAGCATCCTGCTGGGCACGTTGCTGGGCGCGCGCCTGCTGGCCGAGGGGCAGGGCGCCCGCCGCCTCGCCGCCGCCGCGGTGATGGTGCTGGGGGTGGTGGCCCTGGCCGTGGGCTGATAAGTTTGTGGCCGCCGGAACCCGGCCTGTCTGCTAGCCGGCGGGTTGCGGCTCGGGCAACGGCCAGCCCTCGTCCTGATAGGTTGCCACGGCCAGGCGCAGCGCCACGTGGGCCGCGGCCAGGGCCTGTTCTGCGCTATCGCCAAAGGCCGAGACGCCCGGAAAAGCCGGGCACCGCGTAATAAAGGCGCGATCTTCCTCGCTCCAGACGACCTCGAAATTATACTCCGGCGCCGGATTCACTATCGCTGGCCCTCCTGCCTAGCTGGGTCGGTCCTCGGCATTTTGCGGTGTAGGGGCTGGTTTGCAACCGGCCCGGTGATCACGACGATCACTGTGGCGGCGCGTGATCCTGGTTGGTTCTGGGCATTTTGCGCTGTAGGGGCCGGTTGGAAACCGGCCTGCGGCTCATCAAGATCACTGTCTGCTCGGCATCTATGGACGGTCGGGGCGGCACACATCGGCGCCGGGCCGGTTGCAAACCGGCCCCTACAGCGCGTCCGCGCCACGCGGCTCAGGGCACCGGCTCGGCGTCTTTGTGCGGGCCGTTGAGGACGGGGGTGTCGCCCTGCCAGTCGAGGCGGTCGATGTTGAGGGTGCGATAGCTGACCGAGTTATCCCAGGTGTGGTAGAGCATCCAGGTGCGGCCCTGCGCATCGACCATGATGTCCTGGCCGCCCGGCCCGATGACCAGCGGGGGCTTGTCCATCTGCGATTGCACCAGCGGATCGGGGGCTTTTGTGTAGGGGCCGAAGATGCTGCCGGCCACGGCATAGCCGATAGCGTAGTTGATGCTGTTGTAGGCGTTGGCCGAGTAGAAGAGGTAGTATTTGCTGCCGTGCTTCCACAGCGTCGGCGCCTCGATGACGTTGCCCTCCCACAACAGGTCCTCTTTGATCAGTTGGTGCGGCTGGTCGAGCAGGGTCAGGCCGTCGGCGGAGATCTTCTGGATCCACAGCCAGGTGTGGGCGCCGCAACAGTTGCCGTCGTTCTTCCAGAGCAGGTAGCGCGTGCCGTCGGTGTCGGTGAAAGACGCGGGGTCGATGGCGCCGCCGAGGTCCTGCGGGCAGATGAGTGGCTCGGTGGCAGGCGAGCGGAAACGGCCGTCGGGCGTGGCGCTGGTCGCCACGCCGATGCATTCGTAGCGCCCGCCGTTCATCTGCGCGGCGAAGTACATGACATAACTCTTGCCGTCCGCCGTGGTGGTGACTTCGGGTGCCCAGGTGTTGTTGGGCTGCGACCAGGCGGGCAGCACCGGCAGTGCGTCGCGCAGCAGTTGCCAGTGGACCAGGTCGGTGGACTTGGCCGCCTGGATGTTGATGCTGCCGGCGTTGGTGGCGTAGGCGTAATACGTACCGCCGACCTTGAGCGAGTCGGGGTCGGGAAAGTCCTGGTTGATCACGGGGTTGCGGAACATGCCGGGGCCGAGCGTGGGAGTAGGCGAGGGCGCCGGCTCCGGGGTGCGGGTGGGGGGCGCGGGCGGGGCCGTGGGGGCGGCCACAGTGGGCGTGGGCGAGGGGGGCGGCGGTGTCGGTGAGGGGGCCGCGCCGGAATCGCAGGCGGCCAGGAGCAGGAGCAGGATCAGCAGCAGCCGCGCGGGCCACGCGGGCGCGGGACCACCAGGGCCGCCGCGCCCGCCGCACCCGTCGGGCTTTCCGATCACCGCCCGCCCATGCCGGTCAGCGTCACGCCTTCGATGAAGTAACGCTGGAAGGCGACAAAGACGACGACGACGGGCATCATGATAACCAGGCTGGCGGCCATCAACTGCGGCCAGTTGGGCGCACCTCCCGCCGCCGATTGGAACTGCTGCAGGGCGATCTGCAAGGTGTACAGCGGCTCGCTTTGCAGATAGAGCAGCGGGCCGATGAAGTCTTCCCAGGCGCCCTGGAAGGCGAAGATCGCGATGGCGGCCAGGGCCGGCTTGGTCAGCGGTAGGATGATGCTCCACCAGATGCGCAACTCCGACGCGCCGTCGATCTTGGCCGCCTCCGACAGCTCCATGGGGATGCCGAGCATGAACTGGCGCGCCAGGAAGATATAGAAGGCGTTGCCGGCGAACGCCGGGATCGTCAACGGCAAGAAGGTGTTGGTCCAGTGTTCCGACCCCTGGAAGCCGAACGCGGGCAGCTTGGAGAAGAGGATGAAGGTCGGGATCATCGTCACGATGCCCGGCAGCATCATCGTCGCCAGCACCAGCGAGAACATCTTATCGCGACCGGGCCAGCGCAGGCGGGCGAAGGAGTAGGCCACGAGCGCCGTCGACAGCACGCTGCCCAGCACCGAGACCGCGGTGATAATCACCGAGTTGATCGCCCACTGGCCCCACATCCCGAAGCCGAAGGCATCCGGGTAATTTCGCAAGGTCCAGGTTGCGGGAAACAAGGTTGCAGTGGACTCGGTGGGGTCGCGGAGCGACGTGGAGACCATCCAGAGGAAGGGCACGATGAACAGCAAGCTCAGCAGCGCCAGAAACAGCCAGGCCAGGATCCTGAGCAGCGGGATTGCCTTGCGCTCGGGCCGCTGGGCGGTCAGGGCTTGCGATTGGCTAGGTCGTTCGAGTACGTTTTCCATACCTGCCTCCTGGTATCTAGGTGGTATACCGTATCAACGGGTAGCAAGAGCCGCCGCTCGGGACGGGCCAGGCAGATCGCCGGACCACGCGCTAACGGTCGGTCTCGTAGTACACCCAGCGCTTGGCAAGCCAGAGTTGGATACCGGTAATAATCAGGATAATCACGAAGAGAATCCAGGCCATGGCCGAGGCATAGCCCATTTGGAAGCCGCCGGCCCCTGTGCGCCCGAATGCGCGGTTATACAGATACAGCACATAGAACAGCAGCGAGCCGCCGGGACCGCCGGTTGTTTCCGTGTCGCCGGTCAGGATATAGGCGGTGGTGAAGATCTGGAAGGTGCCGATGATGCCGGTCACGACCTGGAAAAAGATCGTGGGCGACAGGAGCGGCAAGGTGATATAGCGGATGGCTTTCCAGCCGGTCGCGCCATCCAGCGAGGCGGCCTC
>DASSGZ010000737.1:0-17540 GCA_035693165.1 Chloroflexia bacterium
CCGCTGCACCTGTACCCTAATACCCGAATCGGCGTAGAACAAGTCCGTCTCCAGACGATTTCCCCGCCAGGCCGCAACGGTCATAATATGAGGGATACTTGCGCTAGTCGTCCGCCTATCGGATTCTGCTGGGCGGCAGGCCGGTTTGAAACCGGCCCCTACACTGGACGGCAGGCCGGTTTCAAGCCGGCGCCTACATCGCGCCAGGCGGCAGGCCGGTTTCAAACCGGCCCCTACACGGCAAAACGATGGCGACTGGTTACTTGGTATCCGCGTATTACTGTCTGCTATCGGAGCGATTCGTGAAAATCCCGCTGAAACGCTATTGGGCGTTGCTTGCCACCTATCTGCGGCCGCAGCGCGCCCGCGTGGGACTGCTGGCCGGGCTGCTGCTGCTCAACATCGGGCTGGAGTTGCTGAACCCGCAGATCGTGCGCTATTTCATCGACACGGCGCTGGCGGGCGGCGCGCTGGAGACGCTGGCCGTGGCCGCGGGCGCGTTCATCGGCATCGCGCTGGTGACGCAGGGGCTGAACGTCTGGGCCACCTACTTGAGCGAGAATATCGCCTGGACGGCCACCAACGCCCTGCGCCTGGACCTGACCGCACACTGCCTGCGGCTGGACCTGTCGTTCCACAAGGCGCGCACGCCCGGCGAGCTGATCGAGCGCATCGACGGCGACGTGAACGCCCTCGCCAACTTCTTCTCCCAGTTTGTGATCCACCTGCTCGGCAACCTGATCCTGATTGGCGGCGTGCTGGCGTTGCTGTTCGGCATCGACTGGCGCGTGGGCCTGACCATGACCGCCTTCGTCGTGCTGGCCCTGGTGATCCTGATCCGCATCCGCGGCGTGGCCGGGGCCTACTGGACGCGGGTGCGTCAGGTCAGCGCCGAGTTCTTCGGCTTCCTGGGCGAACACCTGGCGGGCACCGAGGACACGCGGGCCAACGGCGCGACCGGCTATGTGCTGCGCCGCTTCCACGAACTGATCCAGGGCTGGTGGCCGGTGGACCGGCGCGCGAGCCTCGCCGGGTACAGCATGTGGATGACCACGCTGGGCGTGTTCGCCGTGGGCACGGCGCTGGCCTTCGGGCTGGGCGCCTATTTGTGGTCGGTCGGCGCGATCAGCCTGGGCACGGTCTATATCATCTTCAACTACACCGAACTGCTCAGCCGGCCCATCGAGCAGATCCGCACGCAGTTGGAAGACTTGCAGCGCGCCGATGCAGGGATCGCCCGCGTCGAGGAATTGCGCGGCATCCGCTCCCGGCTGGCCGAAGGCGCCGGGGCGGCGCTGCCCGCCGGGCCGCTGGGCGTTGCCTTCGACGACGTGACCTTCGGCTATGAGGCGGATGACCCGGTGCTGCGCGACCTCAGCTTTGATCTGCCGCCGGGCACGGTGCTGGGGCTGCTGGGCCGCACGGGCAGCGGCAAAACCACCCTGGCCCGCCTGCTGCTGCGCCTCTACGACCCGACCACCGGGCAGATCCGCCTGGGCGGCGTGCCCATCGCCGGGGCGCACCTGCGCGATCTGCGGCGCCACGTCGGCCTGGTCACGCAGGATGTGCAACTGTTCCAGGCCAGCGTGCGCGACAACCTGACCTTCTTCAACCGCGCCATCCCCGACGCGCAGATCCTGGCCGTGCTGGACGACCTGGGCCTGCGCGGCTGGTACGACTCGTTGCCCGCGGGCCTGGATACCGAACTGGACGCGGACGGCGGCGGGCTGTCGGCGGGCGAGGCGCAGTTGCTGGCCTTCGTGCGCATCTTCCTGGCCGACCCCGGCCTGGTCATCCTGGACGAAGCCTCGTCGCGGCTCGACCCGGCCACCGAGCAACTGATCGAGCGGGCGGTGAGCAAGCTGCTGCGCGACCGCACCGGCATCATCATCGCCCACCGGTTGGGCACCATTGGCCGCGCCGACCGCATCATGATCCTGGAGGATGGGCGCATCCTCGAACAGGGCGACCGGCGCCGGCTGGCGGACGACCCGCGCTCGCGGTTCAGCCGCCTGTTGCAAACCGGCCTGGAGGAAGTCCTGGCGTGAAAACCTACCAGTTCATGTGGCGCATGATGCGCTACCGGCCCGGCCTCTACCTGATCGACGGCATCTTCTGGACGCTGATCCACCTGTCGCCGCTGGTGCCCGGCCTCATCGCCAAGGCTTTCTTCGACTCGCTGGACCAGGCCACGCCGGGACAGTTCACCGTCTGGTGGGTGGTGGCGTGGCTGGTCATGACCGCGCTGGCCCGCGTGCTGCTGATCGTGGGCGGCGCGCTGGCCGACATCCGCCACCGCTTCATCATGAGTGCGTGGCTGCGGCGCAACCTGCTGGCCCGCGTGCTGGAGCGCCCCGGCGCGCGCGCGCTGCCCGAGTCACCGGGCGAGGCGATTAGCCGCTTCCGCGACGACGCCGAGCGCGCCGAAGACGCCCTCAGTTGGACGCTGGACACCATCGGCCAGGCCCTGTTTGCCCTGGTCGCCATGGTGATCCTGGTCGGTATCAACGCCTGGATCACGGTGCTGGTCTTCGTGCCGCTGATCGGCGTGGTCGCCATCGCCCAGGCAGCGAGCACGCGGCTGGAACACTACCGCAAGTCGAGCAGCCAGGCCACCGGGCGGGTGACGGGCGCGCTGGGCGAGATCTTCGGCGCGGTGCAGGCGGTACAGGTGGCGGGCGCCGAGGACCATGTGCTGACTCATGTGCGGCGCCTGAGCGATACCCGCCGCCAGTTGATGCTCAAGGACCGCGTGCTGAGCCAGGTACTCGACTCGGTGTTCGCCAACACCGTGAACCTGGGCACGGGCTTGATCCTGATCCTGGCCGCCCAGTCGATGCGCGGGGGTACGTTCACTGTGGGCGATTTCGCCCTGTTCGTCTACTACCTGACCTTCGTGACCGAGTTCACGCAGTTCTTCGGCATGTTCCTGGCCCACTACCGGCAGACCCGCGTGGCGTTCGACCGCATGATGGTGCTGTTGCAGGGCGCGCCGCCCGCCCGGCTGGTCGAACCCAGCCCGCTGCCGCTGAGCGGCCCGCTGCCCGCCGTTGTCTACCCGCCGCCCACGCCCGCGCACCGGCTGCATATGCTCGAAGCGACCGGCCTGACCTACCACTACCCGGAGAGCGGGCGGGGCATCGCCGGCGTGGACCTGCGCCTGGAGCGCGGGTCGTTCACGGTGATCACCGGGCGCATCGGCTCAGGCAAGACGACGCTGGTGCGGGCGCTGCTCGGTCTGTTACCCGCCGAGGCCGGCGCGATCCGCTGGAACGGCGCGCCGGTCGCCGATCCGGCGAATTTCTTCGTGCCCCCGCGCAGCGCCTACACGCCGCAGGTGCCCCGGCTGTTCAGCGCGTCCTTGCGCGAGAACATCCTGCTGGGCCTGGACGCGGACGAGGCGGCGGTGCGGGCCGCCGTGCGCGCCGCCGTGCTCGACGGCGACCTGGCAGCGATGGAGCAGGGTCTGGATACGCTCGTCGGGTCGCGCGGCGTGCGGTTGTCGGGCGGGCAGGTGCAGCGGGCGGCGGCGGCGCGCATGTTCGTCCGCGATCCCGAACTGCTCGTCTTCGACGACCTGTCCAGCGCGCTCGATGTCGAGACCGAGCGCCGCCTGTGGGACCGGCTGTTCGAGCGCCAGGGCGCCACCTGCCTGGTCGTCTCCCATCGCCGGGCGGCTCTGCGCCGCGCCGACCACATCGTCGTGCTGAAAGACGGGCGGGTCGAGGACGCGGGCACGCTGGACGAGTTGCTGGCGCGCTGCGCCGAGATGCAGCGCCTCTGGCACGGCGAACTGGTGGAATCCGAGCCGGTGCCCGCTTAGCGCTGCTGCGGCGCGGCTATCTTCGTAGCCGCGCGATTGATCGCGCCGCGGTGCGTGGCACCGCGCGCTGTACTCGTAGTTGCTTAAGGTTATTTTTTTGCCCCGGTTGATGCTGGAAGCCCAATAGTGAGGGTGGCTGCCAGGACCATCATCCCGCCCGCATAGAAGTCGCGATGCTTTCGCCTGCTGCCCCGGTTGCCGTGCGCCCCGAATATTCACATTGACAGGATCGCCGCCAGGCCCATTTGCCTCTTGCATTTGTAAAAGATATATGTATAATTGTACGTATACATGTTTGGAGAAAGGAGGTCGAGATCATGCCAAACAAGACGATCTACGTGGCCGACGATGACCTGCCGCTGTTCGAGCGCGCACAGGAATTGTCCGGCACTAATCTGTCGTCGGCGATAGTCCAGGCGCTGCGCCGTTTCGTTGAAGTTGCGGAAGCGGGGCAGCGAGGGCTAGATGAAATCACGATTATCGTGAACAGCGATGGCGCGCACCGGCGGCGGCGTTTCCTGGGTCAGCGCCTGCTCAGGTGGCTTCAGTCAACCAGCGACGGCAACGGCACGGTGATCACCAGCGTCTATCGTACCGCCAGGAAACGATATGCCATACATACCCGAACCATCCCGAACTGGAAATACGCCTGGGGCGATCCCGAACAGGTGGCCGACCCCAACAACTGGGGCGTCGGCAAGGGCCTGCTACAGAAGATGCTGAGCTGGGGCTTTGATTGGGATAGTTTCAAAGAGTCCGGCGATTATTCACTTGAGGTGTATGACACCCTGGAGGAGCTTAAGGGCAAAATCCCTGATACCCTTTATCCAGCGGTTGCACACGCAATGGAAGGGCCGGACATCCAGGATCTGGACATCTGAGCGCGGATTGCTCCCACTAGGCCAGGCCGGGCAGCATAGCCGGCCGGTAAAAACCTGACGACGCACTAAACGGCTGAGAAATAACCGGGGATCGCCGCGCATGGCAATCCCCAGCTACCGCTTTGCCTTTTACCGGACGCCCGCGGGCCGCGTTGTCCAATTTGAGCCAACCACGGCCTGATAAAACCGCGGCTACAGTTATGAGAGGAGTAAAGATGATTGCTACTGCTATACAGCCCGAACCGGCGATCGCGGTCAGCGGGCTGCGCAAGGCGTATGGCGACAAGAAGGTGCTCGACGGCATCGAGTTGGCTGTGGCGCCGGGCACGATCTACGCGCTGCTCGGTCCCAACGGTGCCGGCAAGACCACGATGGTGCGTATCCTGACCACGCTCATCGCCGCCGATGGCGGCACAGCACTCGTCGCCGGCCACGACCTGGCGCGGGAGCCTGACGCGGTACGCCGGGCCATCGGCGTCACCGGCCAATTCTCGGCGGTGGATAACCTGCTGACCGGCGAGGAGAATCTGCTGCTGATGGCCGACCTGCACCATCTGAGTCGATCGGACGGCCGGCGGCGCGCGGCCGCGCTGCTTGAGCGCTTCGATTTGTTGGCGGCAGCGGCACAGTTACCGTCCACTTACTCCGGCGGGATGCGGCGCCGGCTCGATCTGGCAATGACCCTGGTCGGCGATCCGCGCATCATCTTCCTGGATGAACCGACCACCGGACTGGACCCGCGCAGCCGCCACACCATGTGGGCGATCATCCGTGACCTGGTGGCCGGTGGGGTAACGATCTTCCTGACGACGCAGTATCTCGACGAGGCCGACCAATTAGCCGACCGCATCGCGGTCCTCGACGAGGGCAAACTGGTTGCCGCCGGCACAGCGGACGATCTCAAGCGCCTCGTCGCAGGCGGCCACATCAGCCTGCGCTTCGCCGACACCGCCGCGCTCGCAGCGGCAACCCGCATTCTAGGCGGGGTTGTGCCCGGCGATGATACACTCGCGCTACAGGTGCCGACCGACGGCAGCGTCGCGACGCTGCGTAGCGTGCTCGACCGGCTCGCCGGCGAGTCGATTGCGATCGAGGGATTGGCGGTCCACACCCCTAACCTCGACGATGTCTTTTTCGCGCTCACCGCTCACCCCAATACTGCTAAGGAGAGGATCTGATGAGCACTCCTGCTTACGCACTGCGCGATTCGCTAACCATGCTGCGGCGTGAACTCCGCCATACGCAGCGCTATCCGGTCATGCTGATCAGTTCCATTGCGACGCCGATCATCATGCTGTTGTTGTTCGACTACGTGCTTGGCGGCGCGATGGGCGCCGGGCTTGCCAGCCTGATCAACGGCAGCGGGTCATACATTGATTATCTCGCGCCGGGTATAATCCTGATGACCATTTGTACCGGGTCGGCCACGACGGCATTGAGCGTCAACAGCGATCTGCGTGAAGGCATCATCGCCCGATTTCGTACAATGGCGATCTCGCGCTCCGCGCTGCTGGTCGGGCATGTCGCCAGCAGCGTGATCCGAACTATCTTCTCGACAGCTTTACTACTTGCTGTGGCGCTCCTGTTGGGCTTCCGGCCCCATGCCGGCGTGGTAGAGTGGTTCGCGCTGTTCGGCTTGATCGTGCTGTTCGCTTTCGCGGTCGCCTGGCTGTCGGTAGCGCTGGGGCTGGCAACCAGGAGTCCCGCCGCGGCGAATACGTCGACGATGCCGCTGCAATTCCTGCTGCCAATTACCAGCAGCGCCTTCGTGCCGCTGGCCTCGATGCCGGAAGAGTTACGCTGGTTCGCCGAGCACCAACCGCTCACGCCGATCATCGAGACGATTCGCGGCCTGCTTTTGGGCAACGCGATCGGCAACAATGGACTGCCGGCCGTCGCCTGGTGCGCCGTCATCGCCGTGATCGGCTATCTCTGGGCGCAGCGCGCGTTCGATCGCGGCCCCGCGCAATAAGTCCGCTGGTCACCACGGCCAATAGTAACGCGGGGCAGGACGGCGGGTATGTGCCTGGGCGTGGCGGCGATAAGCGCAAGGCGGGAGGCCGTCTAAGGCCTCCCGCTAACGCCCAGCACGCCCGGCGCGATGAATCGCGTGACTACGAATCAGAGGTATGACACCCCGCCCCGGCGGTGGCGGCTGTTTTCCCTATTCATAGACCCAATTGACTCTTACGCACAGGGCTGTTATAATGGAATCCGGCGGCCGATCTGTAGGATCGGCGCCGGACTGCCTTATGAATACCCTGCTGTCATCGCCATACCTGCTGTTGTTTGCCCGGCTCACCCTGGGCGGCATCTTCCTGGCCGGCGCCGTGGGCAAGCTGATCGACCCGGCGGGGACGGTCGCCGCTTTCCGCAATCGCACCTGGCTGCCGCCGACGCTGCGCACGGTGGCGAGTCAGTGGCTGCCCTGGGCCGAGGCCACGGTGGGCGTGCTGTTGCTGCTGGGGCTGGCGCTGCCGGGGGCGGCGCTCGCGGCGGCGGCGCTGCTCGTCGTGTTCACGGGGGTGGTGCTGGGCGATCTGCGCGGCGGGCGGCCCATGCCGTGTCACTGTTTCGGGCGCTTCTCGCAGGAGACCGCCGGCCCGGCCACCGTGGCGCGCAACCTCGTGTTGCTGGCGCTGGCCACGCTGCTCATCGCCCAGCCCACGCCGTACCTGGCACTCGACGCTGTGTTCGGCGCCGCGCAGGGGGTCGTACTGCCGCCCCTGGCCAACGCGGTGCCGGTTGTGTTTCTCGCCCTGATCGCCGTCGTCGCCGTGGTCCTGGGCAGCAGCCTGCTGGCGACCATCCGTAGTTTCCTGCGCGCATTCTGAGAGGGGACCAAAGGGACCACATGGAAGGGATCTGGCTCGTCAGCTTCATCGCGCTCTGGATCATCGTCATCCTGGAAGGCGTCTTAATCGTTTTGCTCTACCGGCAACTGGGGGTGCTCTACCTGGGCAGCGCATCCGGCGTCTCGCGTGACGGGTTGGCCGTGGGCAGCGCCGCCCCCGACTTCCAACTTCCCGACGCCGAGGGCCAGACCCATCGCCTCAGCGACTATCGGGGCCGCAACGTCTTGCTGCTGTTCGGCTCACCACACTGCGATCCCTGCCGGCGGCTGCTGCCCAACCTGGAGGAGTTTGCCGCCACCCGCGACTTCGAGGTCCTCTGGCTCAACCAGGCCCTGCCGGAGGAAACCCGCCACTTCCGCGCCGAGACCGGCGCTACCCTGCCCATGCTCTCGTACCAGGACAAGGTGAACACCGACTATCATGTGCGCGTCACCCCGTTCCTGTTCATGATCGATCCCAGCGGCGTGATCCGGGCCAAGGGCCTGGTGAACACGAAGAACCAGCTCGACTGGTACCGCGACCTGTTCTACGGCAAAGCGACGGTGGGCGCCGCGCAAGGTACCTGAGCCGCCTTGCTCGCCCGCGTCATCGGCGACTCGCGCTCTCTCGGCATCTCGTGTGTCAGGCTGGCCGGCCATTGGCCTCATTAGTTCAGGAAAGGTGTAGTACTCATGACGGACCCCTCGCGGCTGGACCCGGAATCTCAGGGCACGACGGCTTTCGATAAGATGACCCGCTTCGCCAGCGAGGAGCTGGCTCGTGCGTTCGACCGGCGCAGCTTCCTCAAGCGCGCGGGCGGCGGCGCGTTCCTGTTTCTCGCCGCGCTGGCAAGCGGCCAGGCGTTCGGCGGGCGGACCGCGGGCGCGCAGACGCCGGGCCAGGCCGGGCCGCGCCCCACGCCCTGGCCGTCGGCGCCCAACGCGCCGTGTTGCTCGCCCCCCGGCCCCTTCTGCAACCTGAACGGCGTGAACGAGCCGAATGGCTGCCAGGGCGGCAACTGCTATCAGCACCTGTCGGGCGGGCAGGTCTACAACTGCACGCTGTATTACACCTATTACGCCACCGGCTGCTGGACGACCAACTGCCAGGGCGGCTATTACACCTGCTGCGACTGCGAGTGCTTCAACGGCAGCGGCTCACGGGCCACCTGCGGCTGCGCCCAGTTCTCCGGGACGCCCTGGCGCGCCACCGACTGAGATGCTGACGCTGGCCGGCGGCCTGCTGGTGGTGGGCGTCATCCTGGCGATCCTCACCGGCCTGGCAAGCACCTCCTCTGCCTGAGGGGTCAACATGATCTCTGTGATCATGCCTCTCGGGCAGAGGCACCGCTCTCCTCGCTTCTGGGTCGCGCGCGGCGCGATCTACCTGGCGGCCACGACGGCCGGCGGGGCGCTGCTCGGCGCCCTGCTCGGCGGGATCGGCGCGAGTCTGCGCGCCCTCGTGCCCTTCGAGGTCCTAATCGTCGCCGCCGCGCTGCTGGCCGCGGCCTACGGCTTGCATGAAGCCGGCGTCTGGCGCTTGCCGCGCCCGGAACGGGCCTGGCAGGTGCCCAATAGCTGGATCATGGAACGGCCCCTGCTCGGCGCGGTGGCCTTCGGCCTGATCCTGGGAGCCGGCATCTTCACCTTCATTCCCTTTACCTCGTTCTACCTGCTGCTGGTCTGGGAACTACTGTCCGGCCCGATGGCCGGCGCGGTGCTGGGCGGCGCGTATGGCCTGGCGCGTGCCCTGCCGGTGCTGGCCGGTGCCTGGACCTCGGCCCGCGGTGCGCCCATCGCCCCGCTCCATATGCGCATCCTGACCGCCAGCCCCACCCTGCACCGGGCCACGAGCGGCCTCCTCCTCGTCAGCGCCGTCCTCCTCCTGGTGCCGCTGCTGCTTGCGCTCGCCCCCTGATCGCCCGGTAATCCCTTCCCCCGCGCGGGCCGGTTTGAAACCGGCCCCTACAACGCAAAACAACGGTGCCGACCTGCGACGAGATAATCGCAGTAATCTGCCGCTGTAGGGGCCGGCTGCAAACCGGCCGATGCCTCACACCAGCGTTGTAGGGGTGGGTTTCAAACTGGCCCGTGCCTTCATGCACCGCTGTAGAGACCGGTTTGAAACCGGCCCGTGCCTTTCCCGCCGTTGTAGGGGCCGGTTTCAAACCGGCCTGCCGCCCTCGGAATCGTGTTGCAAAACGGCCCCGGCACAGAATTTGCCAATTCTCCTATACCGGCATCGTGCCGGGAAGGAGGTTCCATCATGAACAAAGTACGCCTGGCGCTATTGGGCGCCCTGCTGGCGCTGCCCGTCCTGGCGGGGTGCGATACGGGCGCCCCGGCCACGGCCATCGCCACGGTCATTCCCACCGATGTGGGCGGCGCCGCCGCCGCGACGGCCACCGCCTTGCCCGCCGACATCAGCGGCGCGGCCACCGCCGTGGCGCCCACGGTCAATGCCGCCGCCACCGCCGTCACCACGGCCGTGAACGGCGCCGTCACCGGCGCGGATGCCGCCTATCTCCAGCAGGTCAATGACCTCGCCACGCAGATGCAGAACTCGCCGGAGCTGTCGGGTGCGCTCACGGCGATGACCGACGCCGCCACCAAGGGCGCCGCGGGCCAGACCGTGGACACCGCCGCGCTCAACGATTCCTTGAACAAGGCGGCTACCTTCCTGCAAGGCATTGCCACCAAGGCCGCGGCGCTCCAACCGCCCGCCAATCTACAATCGGTGCAGGCCGAACTGATGCAGACCACCACCGACTGGCAGAACGGCATCCAGGCGGCGCAATCGGCCGCCGGGGCGCAAAACTGGACTGATGCCGCCAACGCCGTCGTGCAGATGACCCAGGGCATGACCGACCTGCGCGGGCTGCTGTCCGACCTGAGCGCGCGCGGGATCAAGTAACAACCGGCGCACGCTAATGCATGGCCCGGTCGCGTCTGCTTGTGCGGGCGCAACCGGGTCTTTGTCGTGCGGAGGCACGATCGGACTCGATCTAGAGTTGCCATCCGGCGCAAAACCTGCTACACTAGCCCGCGTCTGACCGGTGCCCCGCCCCAGGAGCGGTTGCGCCCGTGCCACCAGACGCAGCCACCTGCGAGACTGTGACGCCCTGTAGCCTGGCGGTGGGGTAGGCCCCCAGGCAACACCCCAGGTGGCGATTTCTCGGACCACAACAGCGCAATGGAATACCCCGATAGGGGCGCCCGCGATGCCGGCAGCGCCGGCGGTGACGGTTGCGGGCACGCCGGTGCACGCCGGAGGTAGCGTGCCGCCCACCCCTATGGCAATTTCTTCACCTGCACAACCTGCGTGGCACGTAGCGCCGCGGGATGCAACCCCCGCCGCCCTGCTCCGTTAGAGCTATATCCGGGCACCATGCACCAAATGTAAGGAGGACAGACCACACATGAACATGCGTCGTATGAGCGTTGTTGGCGTCGCCCTGGCGCTGATCGCCGCGCTGGCCGGGTTCTGGCAAAGCGCGCACGTGGCCGCGCAGACGGGCAATAATCCCCAGCCGTTTGCCGACCCCGCGTTTCAACAGGTCTGGGACCGCACCGATTCCCTGGTCGCCCAGGGCCAGGCGGGCCGGTCGTGGATGTGGGGGCCACAGCCGCGCGCCGCCCTGCACGAAAACATGCTGGAGTCGCCGGGCGGCCAGCGCCTGGTGCAGTATTTCGACAAGAGCCGCATGGAGATCAACGACCCCAGCGCCAATCCCAACGGGGCCTTCTATGTCACCAACGGCCTGCTGACGGTCGAGTTGATCTCGGGCCGTATGCAGATCGGCGCCAGCGCCTATAGCCCGCGCTACCCGGCGTGTATCCCCATCGCCGGCGACTCGGATGACGCGAACGCGCCGACCTATGCCAGCTTCCGCACCGTCGCCAGCGTGGCGCCCGGCATCGGGCGCACCGACCCCGACCGGCGCGGCCAGGTAGCCATCGCCACCCTCAGCCGTGACGGCACGGTCGGCAGCGACAGCAGCAAGGGCACCGTCGCCGCGGCCACCTATGCCTATTATGAGCAGACCACGCAGCACAATATCCCGCAGGTGTTCTGGGACTTCTTGAACCAGAGCGGCCCCGTACGCGAGAATGGGCAGGTCGTGACCAAGCAACTGATCGTGCCCTGGTTCTATGCCAGCGGCTACCCGGTCAGCGATGCCTACTGGGCGCGCGTGAAGGTGGCGGGCACCTACCAGGATGTCCTGATCCAGGCGTATGAGCGTCGCGTGCTGACCTATAACCCGTCGAACCCGCCCGCCTTCCAGGTGGAGATGGGCAACATCGGCCTGCACTACTACGACTGGCGCTATAACAACGCCGGCGTCTGCGCCCCCGGCACCGTCACCCCGCAGGTCACCGAGACCGCGGGCCCCAGCGCCACGCCGCAGGCGACCAATACGCCCGGCCCCAGCGCCACGCCCACCACCAGCCCGACCGCGACCCCCGGCGGCCCCACCCCGACCGCTGTGCCGCCCACCGGCAAGATCGCCTGGGTCAGCACCCGCAGCGGGCGCAAGGATGTCTGGATCATGAACGCCGACGGCCTGGGCGCGAAGAACCTGACTGCGGGCGGCAGCGGCGCCAACTATGACCCGGCTTTCTCGCCCGACGGCAGCAAGATCGCCTTCGTGTCCACCCGCGACGGCAACCCGGAGATCTACGTCATGGCAGCCGACGGCAGCAGCGTGACCCGCCTGACCAATAGTTCGGCCAGCGATACGCACCCCACCTGGAGTCCCAACGGCGCGCGGATCGCCTTCGTCAGCGACCGCACCACCAACAACGACATCTGGGTGATGAATGCGAGCGACGGCGGTAGCCTGGTCAACATCACGCTCCAGCCCGGCAACGACCGCGACCCGGCCTGGGGCAGCGATCATATCGCCTTCGTGAGCAACCGCAACGGCAACGACGAGATCTATACCGCCCTGTCCGACGGCACGGCCCTGACCCAGATCACCGACACGCCGGGGCATCACAACTGGCTGCCGGCCTGGCTGCCCGACGGCAAGCGCCTGCTCTTCGCCAGCAACCGCGACGGCGCCCTGCACATCTACTCGATGCGCGCCGACGGCGGCGAGGTGGTCCAGGTCTCGACCTCGTCCGGCGAGGAGTTCGATCCTACCTGGGCGCCCAACCGCCAGTGGGTCGCGTTTACGTCGAACCGCGAGGGCAACTTCGAGATCTACATCTCGTACCCGGACGGCACGAACCTGCGCCGCCTCACTATCGACAGCGCGGACGACGGCCACCCCACCTGGCACTAAGCCCCAGCCTTAGCGCCCGGACCCTGAGACCCCTGGCCCCCGCGGTCGGGGGTCTCTTGTTGTCCCGCCTCTTGACGCCGGGAGTACAATGGGGAAAAGCGAATCCGGCGGACACGGCGACTACGGGAATCGCGGACGAAGGAGGCCCCTGTTATGACAGATGCGCAAGGCACGAACCCCGGCGCGGCGCGCGGCAAAGGCCGCGAGGACTACCGGAGTGACCAGAGCGATATGGAACGGATGGAGCAAGGCGTGGACTCGCTGGGCACCGAGGCCGCCGGAGCCGGCATGGACGCCGGGTCGCCCGAGGCATCCCACCTGCCCGCGGGGGCAGACCATCGGGAATTGCAGGGCAGTCCGGCGACGGACTTCACCTACCGCAGCGATCAGGGTGAGCTAAAGCCGCTGGAGGAAGGCGTACAGTTGACGGAAGAAGGAGAGGCCGAGGCCGGCGGCGGCGAAGTCTTTTAGCGGCGGCTGTAGGGGCCGGTTGGGCCCCGGTCCGGCTAATTGGTCACGGTCATTCCGCGATTTGCCGTTGTTGGGGCCGGTTTGAAACCGGCCGGTTGCCGGCTGTAGGGGCCCAACTGGCCGGTTGCCGGCTGTAGGGGCCGGTTTGCAACCGGCCCGCCCGCGGCATTACCACAGCGCATCGCCGGACCCGGCGGCGCGCGCCGTCTCGCTCAGATGGGTGACGCTGCGCACCGTCAGCATCCCGCGCAGCGACTCGATCAGCGCGGCCCAGTCCTCGAAGGTGTGCGCCTCGCCGCTGACGACGTGTTGCACCCGGCCATACCACGCGTGCCCGGTGGACTCGGTGCCGTCGGGCCAGAGCCGCACCAGGAACAGGTGCGAGCTATCGGGCGTGGCCTGTGCAGGCTGGTCCGCCGGCAGCGTATCAAGCATTGTCATGACCTTTCCCACCACCCGCTCCCGGTGGCCCGGATGATTGCCGGCCAGGGGCCGGTCGGCGCCCGGTTCAGGGTCGCGGCGGCAGCAGTAGTTCGATCTGATATTTCCCCGCGAGCGCCAGCAGGCGGGCTATGCTGAGCGGACCCGGCGCGACGCCGGCTTCCGCGCGGGCGCTATGGAATTGCAGCCAGCGAGCGGGCGCCGGGCCTACCCGGAAAGTATGCGGCACCTGGCGCGGCAGGTAAACAAACGCGCCCGACCGGGCCGCAATCGTCTTGTCGCCGCACTGGAAGCGGATCTCGCCCTCCAGCACGTAGAACGCCTCGTCACTGCCATGATGAATATGCGCGGGCGAGGCAAAGCCGGCGGGCAGCAGCCGCTCGATGAGCGTGAACTCCGCGCCGCTGCCCTCCGGCGCCGTGACCGTCCGCTGGGTACTCAGAGCCCAGAGCAGCAAGTCCTGCTCGGTGGTCCGGTCCTGTGGCGCACGGGCGGGGGCCGGCCCGCAGTGGGCCGTCGAAAACACTTCCTGGTACAACGTCATGTTCTTCCCTCTAATACGAATCTCGGAGTCCCGCGCCGGTTAGCGCGGCGCCCAGACGAAGCGCAGGCGGCCGATCTGCCACAGCGTGCGCGCGGCGGGACGCTGGTCGCCGTGGCGGGCCTGCCCGGCATAGCGGATGTGATCGAGTTCGGCAGCGATCTGCTTCGTCGTGTCATGCATCTGCTGCTCCAACTGATAGATACTGGTGCTGCTCATGAGTTTGCTCCCACTGCCACCTGGCATTACTAATCGTGTTCGTTGTGCGCCCGGCGTCGCCGGGCGGGATGGTGTTGCCTGAATATCTTGCTGAGTCTATTAAAGCACAGGATGGCCGGAACTGATCCTGACAAAAAAGGCGACAAAAGCCCGACATTCAACCATCCGACAGGGATTCGCGAACCGGCGGTACGCAGTTCGAGCGATTGACACGCCTGCCGGGCCATGCTATCATGGAACCGCCGGCCCTCTACCCCTCTTTCGCGCTCATCTAATGCCCATCGCCAAGGCAGGTACGACATGCGACGTTGGAACGGCTGGGGCGATGACACCATCACGTATCCCCTGCCCTCGGGAGCGACCGAGATCCTCGCGGCACTGGTGGGTCCAGGGACGCCGCCGCGGGATGCCGCGCTCGATGCGGTGGTCGCCGGGGTGCCGTCCACCCGGCTGCCGGCCCATCCGCTGATCTCGACCGATGCCCTGGAGCGCGTGCGCCATGCCCGCGGCCAGGGGTTCCCCGACTTGATCGCCTTGCGCAGCGGGCGCATTCCGGTGTTTCCCGACGGTGTAGCCTATCCGCTCGGCGGCGACGATGTGCGCGCCCTGCTGCAGTACGCACGGCAAGCGGGCGTGCGGATCATCCCCTACTCCGGCGGCACGAGCGTGGTCGGGCACATCAACCCGCAGCCCGGTGACGCGCCCGTCTTGACTGTCGACCTGAGCCGCATGAACCGCCTGCTGCACCTGGACGAGCAGGACCGCCTGGCGACCTTCGGCCCCGGCGTGACTGGCCCCGATCTGGAGGCGCAGTTGCGCGCACGCGGCTATACCCTGGGCCACTATCCGCAATCCTTTGAGCTGTCGACGCTTGGCGGCTGGATCGCCACGCGGTCCAGCGGCCAGCAATCGCTCGGCTACGGGCGCATCGAGCACCTGTTCGCCGGGGGGCACCTCGAATCGCCCGCCGGGGCGCTGGACCTGCCCCCGTTTCCCGCCTCGGCGGCCGGCCCCGACCTGCGCGAACTCGTCCTCGGCTCGGAGGGGCGGCTGGGCATCCTGACGGAAGCTATCGTGCGTGTGCGTCCGCTGCCCCAGGAGGAAGCCTTTCACGCGTTGTTCTTTCCCGACTGGCGGGCGGCGCGGACCGCCGTGCGGCGCATCGTGCAGGCGGGCATCCCGCTGTCCATGCTGCGCTTGAGCACTCCCGTGGAAACGACCACCACGCTCGCCCTGGCCGGGCACGCAGAAGTGATCCGTACGCTGGAGCGGTTGCTGGCTGTGCGCCACATCGGGGCTGCGAAGTGCATGCTCGTGGTGGGTTTCACGGGTAGCGCCGCCATGGTGGCCGCCGGGCGCAAGCGCGCGCTGGCGCTCGCGCGGGCGTATGGGGCGGTCCACCTGGGCCGGCTGCTGGGACGCCAGTGGCAACGAACCCGGTTTCGCGCGCCCTACCAGCGCAACGAACTGTGGGAGCGCGGGTATGGCGTCGATACCGTCGAGACGGCGACGACCTGGAGCAACGTTCCCGCGATGCTGACGGCGGTGGAAGCCGCGCTACGCCACGCGCTGGGCGATTGTGGCGAGCGGGTGCACGTGTTCACCCATCTGTCCCATCTGTACCCGCAGGGATCCAGCCTCTATACGACCTTTCTCTTTCGCCTGGCCGCCGGCCCCGCCGAGACCTATGAGCGCTGGCACCGGCTCAAGACCGCGGCCAGCCGGGCCATCGTCGCCCACGGCGGGACGATCAGCCATCAGCACGGCGTGGGCGTCGATCATCAGCCGTACCTGGCCGCCGAGAAGGGGCCGCTGGGTATAGCGGCTATTGCCAATGTGCTGCAAACCTTCGATCCGGAAGGGCTGTTGAATCCCGGCAAACTGGTGTAGCGCCCGGATGGGGAGGGGCCATGTGGTCGGAACATGAGCGCGCGCAGGTCTGGGATACGATTGCGCAGCCGTGGGATGTGATTGTCGTCGGCGGCGGCATCACCGGCGCGGGTATTTTGCGCGAGGCGACCCGCGCCGGGTTGCGTGCCCTGCTGGTCGAGCAGCGGGATTTTGCCTGGGGCACCTCCAGCCGTTCGACCAAGCTGGCGCACGGCGGCTTCCGCTATCTCATCAGCGGCCAGTGGCGCGTCACGCGCGAGGCAGTGCGTGAGCGCGAAAGGCTGATGGCCGAGGGCCAGGGATTGATTACGCCGCTGGGCTTCCTGGTGGCGCTATACAGCAGCGAAGGCTCGCGGCGCTGGCCCTATCAAGCTCTCCTGGCGGTGTATGACCGGCTGGCCGGGCAGCGGCGCCTGCGCTACCACGATCTGGCCGGCTTCCGGTTGCTCGCCCCGCATCTCACGCCCACCCACCTCACCGGCGGCCTGGGCTATCTGGAGGCCCGCAGCGACGACGCCCGCGTGGTGTTGCGCGTGCTCCAGGAGGCCGTTGCGCGGGGCGCGACGGCGCTCAACTACGTGACCGCGACCAAACTGCTGTCCGAGAACGGCGCCGTGGCCGGAGTGGAGTTGCAGGACGGCATCACCGGCGCCACCGCGACGGCACGCGCCCGCGTCGTGGTCAACGCCACCGGCATCTGGACGGATCGCCTGCGGGAGCAGATCGGCGCGGCGCCGCGGATGCGGCCCTCGCGCGGCAGCCACCTGGTGTTCGCCGGGTGGCGGCTGCCGGTGGCCCAGGTGATCAGCTTCGCCCACCCCTGGGATCGCCGCCCCGTCTCGATTATCCCCTGGGAGGGCATAACGCTGGTCGGCACGACGGACCAGGATCATCGCCAAGCGCTGGACGAGGAACCGCGGATCAGTCCTGACGAAGTGGCCTACCTCATGGCGGCGGTGGATGCCAAGCTGCCGTCGCTGGGGCTGACCCTGGACGATGTGGTGGCCTCGTTCAGCGGCGTGCGCCCCATGATCGACAGCGGCGCGGGCGATCCGGCCACGGTGTCGCGCGATTATGCCGTCTGGGACGAGCAGGGCCTGGTGACGGTGACGGGCGGCAAGTGGACCATCTTCCGCCTGATGGCCCAGGAGGC
>DASSGZ010000738.1:0-17890 GCA_035693165.1 Chloroflexia bacterium
GTGGATAGGGAAACGGGGGATAGTAATGCGCCATCGACAGTTTCTCTCCTGGCAGGGGCAGGCCGGCGCGGCTGCGCACGGGTGGCTGGGGCGCCCAGACCGGCGCCTATGCCTATATGCCCTGGGTTCGCGTGATCAAGCTTGCACCCAGCGTTGTGCCACGCCCGGCACCATGCTGTCGCGGGGACTGCGCCGGCGTCCCGACCGGCCGTTTGCCGCGGGCACCACTATGCTGTGGTGGCTGCCGCTGCCGGCAGGCCGTGACCCGGTCTGTGCTGCTACTGGGATAATACCCAATTCACGGGGTCGTTGTCTAGCCGGGCCGGCGCCGGGCGCCGCGCGCCAGCTATACCTCCGCCGGACCGGTCTCCTCCAGGAACCGCCGGACCACCTGGAGAAACTTCACCGGTTCCTCGATGAAGGGGAAATGGCGCGAGTGCGCGAAGATCTCCAGCCGGGCGTGGGGAATCGCCCGCGCGGTGGCGGCGGCCATGGCGACCGTGGGCATGTCGCTCGCGCCGGCGATGACCAGCGTGGGCACCCGGATCTCGCCCAGCCGGTCGGCCACGTCGAACGCCGCCAGCGTGCCGGTCACGCGGAACTCGGACTCCTCGCCCCACATGGTGCGGTAGACATCGTAGGCGATTGTGGCGAACGTGTCCTGCAAATAGTCGGGCGGCGGCACGCTGATGAAGACCGGCTCGTAGGCGCGGTCGAGTGCCGCCTGGTATTCGACGGGGTAGGTATCGCCGGCTGTGTAGAGGCCCTCGCGCTCGTAGCGATCATAAATCGCCTGCGTTTCGGGCGGCATGGCCGCGCGCATGCGCGCGAGCGCGGCGTTGCAGTCGGCGATGGAGGAGAAGGTATCGGCCAGGATCAGTCGGGAGACGTGCTGCGGATACTTCAGCACGTAGGCTTGCGCCAGCATGCCGCCCCAGGAGTGGCCCAGCACCCCGCACGGTCCCAGTTGCAAGGCATCGCGCAGGTTCTCGACATCCTCCACGTTTGCGTCAATGGTGTAGCCCTGGGGATCCACCCGGTCCGACTTGCCGGTGCCGCGCTGATCGTAGAAAATCAGGGTGGCGTAAGGGGCCAGGGCGCGCAGTTCCAGCAGATAATCATGTGGGAAGCCGGGGCCGCCGTTCAGCAACAGCAGCGGCTCGCCTTGCCCGATCATCTCGTAGTAGAGCCGCACCCCGTTCGAGTAGATATACCCCGTCTCCATGGATCGCTTCGCCCTCCTCGCTAATGGCCCGCCCGCCAGGCGCCGGCTGTCCCGAATGCGGCTGCCGGGATCCTCTGTATTATAGACGATCCGGCCAGGGGGTGCGTCCGTCTGTCGGGATCATCCTACATTTGTCGCCCCGCCGCACGCAGTGGGGTGGGCCGTGGTCATAGACTTGCTAATACCGACCCTGTCTTGAGGGTCTGCCGCGAAGCCGCCGGGCGCCTGCCCAGAGAAAGAAAGACCAATGGGTAAACCAGCAGGAGGGGAACACGATGCGACCGATCAACGAGCAGGTTGTCGTCATCACGGGCGCGTCCTCGGGCATTGGCCGGGAGACGGCTTTGCAGTTCGGTCGGCGCGGCGCCTCGGTGGTGCCGGCTGCGCGCAATCCACTCGCGCTGGACGAGGTCGCGCGGCAGGTGCGGGATAGCGGCGGCCAGGCCCAGGTGGTGGTCGCCGATGTAGGCGAGTGGGAGCAGGTGCGCCGGATCGCCGAAGAAGCCATGGCCCGGTTCGGGCGAATCGACACCTGGGTCAACAATGCCGGGGTGAGCGTGTACGCGACCGTCGAGGACACGACGGCTGAGGAGTTTGACCGTATCATCCAGGTGAACCTGCTGGGGCAGATCTACGGCGTCAAGGCCGCGCTGCCCTATATGAAGCGCGCGGGCACGGGGACGATCATCAACGTCGCCTCGGGCCTGGGCATGCGCGCCGTGCCCTGGCAGGCGGCCTACTGCGCGTCCAAGCACGGCATCAAAGGCTTCACCGAGTCGCTACGGCTCGAACTGGCCCATCAAAAGAGCGGCATCGTGGTCACGACGGTGCTGCCGTCCTCGATGAACACGCCGCTGTTCCGCCATGCCCGCGCCAAAATCGGCACCAAACCCCAGCCGTTTCCCCCGGTGTACGACCCGCGCGCCGTGGCCGAGGCCATCGTCTTTGCCGCCGAGCATCCGCGGCGCGACATCTATGTCGGCGGCATGGGCAAGCTGCTGGCCGTGCTGGAGGGACTGAACCCCGCCCTGGTGGACCGTATGTTCCTGGCGGGCGATTCCGTCTTCAAGCTGCAACAGAGCGGCGAGCCGGATGACGGGCAGGACAACCTCTTCATGCCGATGGATGCGCACGGGGCCGTCCGGGGCGAGTTCGGCGCCCTGGCGCAGCCCACCAGCCTCTACACCCGGCTGCTGGACCTCTACCCCAACCGGAAACGGCTGCTGCTGAGCGCCGCCACGCTCGGCCTGGTGGCGCTCATCCGGCGGACAGGACGCTAAGGGGCCGCCCATGCAGATGCTGACCTGCGGCTCTATGCCACCTGGCGATGGGCCGGGCGTGGAGGACGCCATCAACCCCGATATTCTCACGCTCTATGGCCCGCCGTTCGACCTCACATCCGATATGCTGTTCGTCGCCGCGCTCGCGCCCGCCGGACCGTTGCGCCGCGCCTTTCCGGGCGTGCCGTTTCTGGCCGTAGCGGGCCGGATCCCGCTGCTGATGTGGTTCAGCCGCATCCGGCAGGCCTGTTTTCGCGATGCCGCCGGCCAACGTCGCTGCCTGGGCGGGCCGGATAGCCTGCTCTACAACGAACTCAACGTGATCGCCCTGCTGCGCCGCCCGGCGGTGTTCGTCCCCGGCATCTACGCCACCAGCCCGCTGACCATCCGCCTGGGGCACCGCTACGGGATGCCCAAGCAGCCTACGACGATGGGCCTGGCGACAACGCAGCGCCAGATCGCCGCGCGGGTGATCGACGGGCGGCGGCAGAGTTTCGTGCGGGCGCGGTTGCTGGGATCGGGGCGGGGGTTGGGTGGTCTGGTCTCGCGATTCTGGCCGTGGTGGACCTGGCCGGCGCGGTTCCCGGATGGACGGCAGGTGCGCGCCCGCATCGTGGCGACGCCGCGGGTGCAGCCTGCGCGAGTGCGGGGCGGGCGGCTGGCCCTGGACGCGGCGTGGTTGCCGCGCCCGGTGCCGTTGTTGCCCCTGGGAATCTACATGCCCGACCAGCGTATGCAGCTTCCGTCGCCGGATAATCTGCGCTGGTCGGGCACGGAGGCGCCTGTTAGAGCGGCTTAGTTGCCGGCCTGCGCCTCATAGGTGACGATCAGGTCCACGCCGATGGTCTGCTGGCCGGGGGCAATCGGCGCGCTGCCGGCGCCCATGCCGCCCTTGGCGTCCACCGGCATCGGCACCACTCCGCCGGTCGAGGCTTCGCTCACGCTGACGATGCGGCCCAACTGCTGCTTGGCGAGACCCGCCAGGCGGGCGGCCTTGTCGTTCGCGTCCTTCATGGCGCTGTCGTAGGCTTGCTTCTCGATCGCGGCGCGGTCGCCGAAGGTGTAGGTGACACCATAGATGGTGTTCGCGCCCGCGCTCACCAGGGAGTCGATCAGTTCCGGCCCCTTGGCGGCGTCCCGCACCGTGACTTCCAGGATGTTGGTCACGCGGAAGCCGACCAACTGCGGGGGCTGATTGGCGGCGTCCGGCCCCTTGCCGCTGCCGCTGTAATCCATGACCGGCTCGACGTTATACTGGATCGTGCGGTAGTCCTTGGCGTCGATATTGGCCGCCTTGAGCTTCGCCAGCATTGCATCGAGGGCCGCGCCCGCCTTGGTCTGGGCAGCGGCGACGGTGGTATCCTGCATGACCACGCCGATGTTGATGACCAGCGTATCGGGGACGGCGGTAATGACGCCGCTGCCGCGCACGGTGATCTGTGCCGGCTTGGCCGGGGTGGCGGCGGGGGCGGGATCGGTTTTGCCGCTATCCGGGCGGCTCTGGGCGGCGGCGCCCTGCGGCAGCAGCCAGGCGGACAGGAGGGCGCCGAACAGCAACGCAATCGCGGCAACGCCACTCATGGCAACCCATAATTTGTTATTGGACTTCATCAGTAATTCTCCTTGGTTTCAACCATCTCGTTTTAATGTGACTTTGGACCCTCACTTATCCAGACGCCCCACCCCGCCGGAAGGTTCCCGCCGGTTGCAAAGTCACGAAAACTGGTTCGCGCGTATCGCCCATCATAACAATTCTGCGGGGCGGCGGGCCGGTTTGAAACCGGCCCCTACAAAGCTGAATTACCCTGACCGGCAAGCAATGACCACATGATGGAATAGTGTGACATCAGGCATGATCCCGCCGGCAAACAAAAACGCCGCCCGGCGACCTGTCCCGCCGGGGCGGCGATTGGGTATGTAGCGGACGGCGATCAGCCGCTAGTCTGCGGAGTCTGGCCCAGGGCGGCCTCGAAGGCGGCGACGGACTCGGCGTCCGGCAGCACACCCAGCTCCACGTGGTAGTGGACCTCTTCGCCCGCGGCCAGGAAGCGCAGGCGGCCCTCCTCGCGCAGCTTGTGGCGCGGCGTCTCCCACTGGTTGGCCGGCTCCAGCGCACAGACGTAGTCGTGCATCGCCATCATCTTCCACTCGG
Organism: Chloroflexia bacterium; assembly: GCA_035693165.1. GTDB lineage: Bacteria > Chloroflexota > Chloroflexia > QHBQ01 > JAICKM01 > JAICKM01. The sequence continues at coordinate 4,658 of DASSGZ010000738.1, forward strand.
CCAGGAAGGGCAGTTCGGCGGCGCGGTAGCGCACATAGGCGCCGAAGCCGAACGCGCGGTTGGCGATGGCCGCCTGCACGAAGCCGTCGGCGCCCACGCGCGGCTTGTGGAAGAAGACCTGCTCGGCGTATTCGGGGCTGGGCGGGTCGAATTGCCGGTGCGTGTCGAAGCCGGCGCGCGCCGCCGCGTCGCGCGGGTTGGCGAACTCGTCGTCGACCAGCAGCACCGAGTCGGGGCTGACCACCGGGAAGCCGAAGTTGCAATGGTAGAGGATCATGTGCGGGGTGGAGCGGTAGCCGTCGTTGCGCACCGTATCGTCGATGGTCAGGGTGGTGGCGCCGAGCCGGGTGGAGATCTTGCGAATGAGCAGCAGGTTCTCGCCGTTCAGCACGGCCTGGCGGGACTGGCCCTCGATTTCCAGCACATAGTCGTCGCCGCGCCAGGCTTCGGTGACGCAGACGTGGCTCGCGTGGGTGTGCGAGATGCGGTCGTGCAGGCCGAGCGCCTGGGTGCCGTCTTGCTCGGGCTGGCCGAAGTGAGTCAGGCCGCAGGTGGTGACCAGGCCGCCGCCGAAGGTGCGGCCCCAGCCGTAGCCGTGCGGGTCGAACTGCTCCGGCGTGCCGAGGGCCGGGTGGGTCCAGGCCAGCGGCTTGCCGTTGAACTCCGCCGCGCCGATGTCCATAGCGCGATCCAGCAAGACCTGGAAGCGGAAGCCGCTGCCGGTGTAGATGTCGGCCACGCGCAGCCCGCGCGGTTTGCCGTCGGCTAGCTCGCTCAGGCGGATGCCCGCGATCTGGGCCATGCTGCCGGTCATCCGGCGCAGGTCTTCCGCCGAGTATTTTCCATCGTATAGTTCGGGCATGGGTGTTCCTTCTTCCATAATGAGAGTCGATCAGGCCAGGGCGTTCTCCACGTCGATGCGCCCCTGGGCCACCAGGGCGCGGAACGCCTCGACTGTCGCGCGGACCCCCGCGGCCAGGTCCGTCTCCGGCGGGTCAGGCAGCAGCGCGCGCAGGCCCGCGTCGTCCAGTTCGTCCGGGAAGGGCAGGGCCGTGTCGGTGAAGGCGATGCGCCCGACCATCTCCGGCGCGGCGTGCTCGATGGCCGCGATGACCTCCGGCACCGTGACCCGGCTGCCGCCCAGGTTGCAGATCCGCGTGCCTTCCCCTGCCATGGGCGCGGTCGCCAGGGCGATCAGGGTGCGCGCCGCGTCGTCGCCCCACTGGAAATGGCCGCGCCCACCGTAGGTGATGGTGTAGTCGCGGCCCAGCGCGGCGGCCAGCATCGCCTTCGTGGGCGACGAGGTCACGCCGCGATCCCGGCCCAGGCCGTAAATCACGTAGGGGCGGACGCCGATGCTGTTCACGCCGTTGTCCTGCGCGTAGATGCGCGCCGTGCCTTCGTTGGCCTGCTTGTAGACCCCGTAGTGCGTGGCGGGCACCAGGGGAGCGTCTTCCGGCACCGGCTCAGGGCCGTACAGGTCGCGCGGGCCGTAGACCGCGACCGAACTGGTATAGACGATGCGCCGGATCTCCTGGTGCCGGGCGGCGGCCTCGAACACGTTGACGGTGCCCGTGACATTCACCTGGGCGCCGAGGATCGGGTTGGCCCGGCAAAACGGCACCTGCAGCGCCGCCAGGTGGATGATGTGGGTGATGCCGTGCTCCAGCACCGCGCGCTCCACGGCGGCGAAGTCGGTGATGTCGCCCTGCACGATGGGGATCGCGGCGATCTCGGCATCGCTCAGCAGCAGGCGCAGGCGGTAGGGATCGATGTTCAGGTCGAAGGCGACGGCGGGTTGCTGTTGCTGGATCAGGTTGCGTAACGTCCAGGCGCCCAGGCAGCCCATGGCCCCGGTGACGAGAAATCGGTTGGTCATGCGCGTTCTATCCTTCCGTCGCCGGTTAGCGACCGATAAATCGCCGGATTAATGGCGAAGCCTGCGCGGGCCGGTTTCAAACCGGCCCCTACAGGAAGCGGCCCGCCTGCATTCTGCACCGCCATATTGACGGCGATGTCGGCGCGGGCCGGTTTGAAACCGGCCCCTACAGAACCCCCGTACCTGTTCAAACCGGCCCGTTAGGCGCCGATGGGTTGCTCCCGTCCGGCATCCGCCGTGCTGCCGATGTACGGCTCCCAGCGCTCGGTGGCGGCGTCGGCGACCTGCTGCGGGACCACGCCGTGCGCCGCGTCGGTGTGGTAGAGCATCCGGTTAGCCGGGGCGACCTTCAGCGCCCGGCGAGCCAGGTGTTCACGCCGCTCGGCGCCGAGGCTCGCGCGGGCGGCGGCCAGATCGCCGGCATAACGCTCCAGGACGCCGCGTGTGATAAACGCCTCGCGGTCCAGCAGGTCGAGCCGGCCCGCGCGGAACTGCAGGTGCAGCAGGTCGCCGGTTTGCAGATAGGCGATGCCGCCGCCGCGAATCGCCTCCGGCGTGACATGGCCGACAGACGCGCCGAAGTTGGTGCCCGAATAGCGCCCGTCGGTGATCAGGCTGACGAGCTGGCGCAGCACGCGGTTGTAGTTGATGCGGAACGAGGGCACGGCCATCTCCGGCATGCCGAAAGCCTCCGGCCCCTGCCCGCCGATGACCACGGCGATGCGCAGGGTGTGCGTGGCGATCATCGCGTCGTAAAGCTGGTCAGGCGGGATCTCCACCGCCGGGCGAGCGCCGGGCGGGCGGTTGTAGTCGTACAGGCGCTGCAACACCTCGACCGTCACGCCGGGTGCATGGCGAAATTTCGCCGGCAGCTCGGGATCGACCAGCGCGTCGTTGGCCGCCTCCTCGGTCTCGAAGTAGAGCACCAGGGCCACTTTGTCGTCGAACTTGGCGAGCAACTCGTCGGGCATGCCGCTGATCTTGACGATGGCCGACTCGAACCAGTTGGCGCGCAGCACGTCCACGCCGGAGAACGCGCGGCGGGGCGTGGACAGGATGATCGGGTTCTCCTTCACGCCGCCGGCGCTCAGGTTGGTCGTATCGGCCAGGCGCTCGCGCCAGGTCTGGCCGGTGACGGTGGGGGCGTCGAGGTCGAGCGGCACGCCGTTGCGCCCGAGTTCGTAGAAAACCGTCTCCATGCCGCGGATCTGCCCGGCGCAGCACTGCTGGGCCAGCGCGAACACGTCGCGGCCCTGGTTCAGCGAGTAGTCGTAGATGTCGGGCACCGGCGCGGCGCGGTGGATCGCCTCCAGATCCCACAGGCTGAAGTCGTAGCCCGCGTAGATCATGCCCGCGACGATGTGCATCATCAGGTTGGTCGAGCCGCCCACGGCGCTATGCACGCGCACGACGTTGGCGATGTTGCGCGCCACGATCTCGCCCACCGAGAAGGCCGGGTTGTTGATCACGCCGAAGAGCGCGTCCACCGCGGCGTTGACCTGCGGCTGGGTGGGCGGCAGGGTCAGCAGTTCGACCGCAGGGTGGACCAACCCGAAGGCGGCGACCACATCGCGCGAGGAGTTGCCGGTGCCGTGGAAGGCGCAGATGCCGCCCTGGGCGTCGCAGGTGTGGACGGCCAGTTGCTTCTCCAGGCGTTTGTGCTCGGCGGCGGTCATGATCCCCTCTTGCGTGGCCCGCTCGAACAGCGACTGGTAGACCTCGACCGAGGTGCACTGGAGGATATATTCCAGGTTGTCGAAGATGTCCTCGGCCAGGTCGGCCAGGCCGGCGGCGGTGGCGCGGGCGGCGATGGCGCGGATCTCGGTCACGGTCTCGGGCGGGATGCTGCCGCCCTTGAGCACGTGGGCGGGCGCGAAGGTGGCGAACACGGGGGCATCGCCGCGCAGCCGGCGCACGCGGTCGAGGTGGGCGAGGGCGGCGACAATCGCCAGCGGCGTCTTATCGCAGCCCTGGATGATGAAGGCGCCGTGGTATTGCTGCCCCTCCATCTGGTTCACCACCATGGCCGTGACGGCGTTGCGCGCCTGCAACGAGTAGGACATGCCCATGGTGCTCTGGGCCGTGCCGTCGCAGACGACGGGGATGCTGAAATAGAACGGCACGCCGCCGTCTTCCCAGATGCGCACGGCCGCCCGCAACAGCGTGTCCCAGTCCTTCACGTGGGCCGGGTGGTCGGGCGACCCGCCGATCACGGCGATGCGCGGCGCGTTGGCGTCGAGCCGGTCCACGATGGCTTCCAGGGTGCAATCGGTCTTTGCCCCGTGCAACTGGCGGGCGCGATCCAGCAGGGCGGCCACGGTGATCGGCTCGTTGGCCTTGCCCTGCACATGGTCGCGGTAGGGGTTGCGCCCGGTATGTATGGTGATGGGGGTGATGGGCTGCATGGTATCGCCTTTCCGTTCAGGTGCCGCCCCGGCCCTCGCGCTCGACGAATTCGAAGCCGGGCGTGGGGCTGTAGCAGGTCCAGCCGCCGTCGACCAGCAGCGTGGTGCCGTTGATGAATCCCGCCTCGTCGGAGGCGAGGAACAGCACCGCAGCCACGACGTCGCGCGGCCAGCCGGGGCGGCCCACCGGGATCATCCCGGCCCATTTCGTCTCGTAGTCGGGATCATCGGCCAGGTTGCGCTCGTTGACGATGGCGCCCGGCGCCACGGCGTTGATGGTGATGCCGTAGGGCGACAGTTCCAGCACCAGATTGCGGGCCAGCATCTGGATGCCGGCTTTGCTCATGCCGTAGGCCGAGAGATATTCCACCGCTTGCGTGCCCGTCACCGACGAGGTGAGGATGATCCGCCCGCCGCGGCCCTGCTTCACCATTTCGCGGGCCGCCGCCTGTGCGGTGAAATACGTGCCCTTGAGGTTGGTGTTCACTACCGAGTCGAAGGCTGCTTCGGTGTAATCGAGGAATTTGCCCCAACTGGTGATGCCCGCGTGGCAGCAGGCGATGTCAATGCGCCCGAACTCCTGCACCGTCCGCGCGACCAGGTCGCGGCATCCGGCCACGGTGCCCACGTCGGCGCCCACAGCGAGGGCCTGCCCGCCGTCCGCCCGGATCTTCGCCACGGCGTCCTGCGCGCCCGCTTCATCTGTGTAGTAGTTGGCGACGACCGCTGCCCCGGCGTGGGCCAGGCCGATGGCCAGGTCGTGCCCGATGCCCTTGCTGGCGCCCGTTACCAGGGCCACTTTGCCCGCCAGATCCGTCATGCCTTCCTCCGCTAGTCGTCGGCCCCTACATCGGGGCGCGGGCCGGTTTGCCACCGGCCCCTACACCGCGTTCCCGGATCAGAGATGCTTCGCGGTGGCGGCGCTGACTCGCTGGAACTGCGGCGCCAGCGCGGGGTACAGCGCCTGGTAGATCGGATAATAGTCGGCGTAGACCGCGGCGGCGGGGCCCGGTTCCACCCGGTCGGTGATGCGAATGGTCGCCGCGCAGGCGTCGGCCACGCTGCCGTAGAGTCCGGCGCCCACCCCGGCCAGCAGGGCGGCGCCGAAGGCCGCGCCTTCGGTCACGTTGGTCAGCACGATCTCGGACTCGCACACGTCGGCCAGGATCTGCCGCCAGAGCGGGCTGCGCGCGCCGCCGCCCGACGCGCGCACCTGAGTGATCTCCAGGCCCATGGCGCGCATTAACTCCAGCGAGTCGCGCAGGCCGTAGGCTACCCCTTCCAGCACGGCGCGTACCATGTGGGCCTTCTCATGGCGCAGCGTCAGCCCGAAGTAGACGCCGCGGGCGTCGGGATCGGGGTAGGGGGTGCGCTCGCCGGTCAGGTAGGGCAGGAACAGCAGTCCTTCCGAGCCGGCGGGGGCGCCGGCCGCCTGCGTCGTCAGCAGGTCGTAGACATCGGTGTGGTCCCTGGCGGCCTGGGCCAGTTCGGCCTGGCCCAGCACGTCGCGGTACCAGCGCAGCGAGCCGGCTGCCGAGAGCATGACGCCCATCAGGTGCCACTGGTCGGGCACGGCGTGGCAGAAGGCGTGCAGGCGGCCCTGGGGTTCCAGCAGGAAGCGCTCGGTGGCGGCGAACACCACGCCGGATGTGCCCAGCGTGATCGAGATGATGCCCTGGTGGACGATGCCGCTGCCGACGGCCCCCGCCGCCTGGTCGCCGCCGCCGCCCACCACCGGCGTGCCCGCGGGCAGCCCCGTCGCCTCGGCGGCCGCCGCGGAGATGCGCGCGCTGGGCACCGGCGACTCGTAGCAGGGCGGCATCCAGGCCGCCGGGATGTCGAGCGCGGCCAGCATCTCGTCCGACCAGCGCCGGTGCGCCACGTCGAGCAGCGCCGTGCCCGAGGCGTCGGAGACCTCGGTGGCGTAATCGCCGGTCAGCCGGTAGCGCACATAGTCCTTGGGCAGCAGCACCTGGGCCGCCTGGCGGTAGATATCGGGCTCATGCTCGCGCACCCAGAGGATCTTGGGCGCGGTGAAGCCCGGCAGCACCGGGTTGGCGATCAGGTCCAGCAGGCGCGGCAGGCCCAGCTTCGCGGTGATCTCCGCGCACTGCGGCCCGGTGCGCTGGTCGTTCCACATGATGCAGGGCCGCAACACCGCGCCGTGCGCGTCGAGCAGCACCAGGCCGTGCATCTGCCCGGTTAGCCCGACGCCCGCCACATGCCGGGCCGCGACACCGGGCGTGGCTAGCACCTGCCGGATCGCCTGCACCGTCGCCGTCCACCAGTCGGCGGGGTGTTGTTCGGCCCAGAGCGGGCGCGGCGTATACATCGGGTACTCGGCCGTGGCGGTGGCGACCACGGTGCCGTCGGCGGCCAGCAGGATCGCTTTGCTGCCGGACGTGCCGATATCGATTCCCAGCAGGAGGCGGTCAGCCATGGGTTCGGTTCTCCTCGCCTACTTTTTGCGCGCCGGCAGCGGCGCCCGTTTCAGAATGGGCGGCGCGGGCGCGAATCAGGTACATGATGCCCGTTCACCGGGTGCTCTAGCAGTGACCCATCTTGCTCAGCAAGCAGAATGCCCTCGCGTCTGACGCCGGCAGGCCCACCCGCTCCCGGCGGCGGATGGGCCGGCAATGGCGTCGGGCCGCTGCGCCGCGTTTCTCCGTGATCACTATGCCGGGCCGGACCCGGCCCGAGGCTGCCGGCACCGCAATTATGCTTGAGAAACCGAAGATTTTCAAATGCGCCCGGCGCCTCCGGCGAACCAGCGGGGGTACGCCGCTACTATCCGCCTGGGCTTGGTGGGATGCGGGGTCTATGGTAGAATGGGACGCCGATCAGACAGCACGATTAGCCGAAGGAGGGTAGGATGGAGTATTTTGTGGCCCCGGAGCGCCTGGTGACACCCACGTTCACGGTGCGATCTTATATGCCGGGGGACGGCGAGCTGGTTAACCCGGCCATCGCCGGCTCATATGAGCATTTACGCACCTTCATGCCGTGGGCGCGGCCTGATCCTTCCCTGGAGAGTTCCGAGGACTTCGCCCGGCGCTGCCGGGGCGAGTTTTTGCTGAACCAGAATTTCGTGATGGCGATTTTCAGCCCCGGCGAGGACCGGCTGCTGGGCGGCACCGGGTTCCACCTGCGGGGGCAGCCGCTGGAGCAGCGCAACGCCGATGTGGGCATGTGGATCCGCGCCGATGCCGCGGGCCAGGGGTTGGGCACCACCGTGCTGGTGGCGCTGTTGCGCTGGGGCTTCGACGCCTGGCCCTGGCTGCGGCTCACCTGGCATTGCGACACGCGCAACGTCGCCAGCGCCCGCACGGCGGAGAAGGCGGGCATGCGGCTCGAAGGCACCCATCGCTCCGATGCCTTCATCAGCGGATCGGCCGGCGAACGCCGCGACACGCACGTTTTTGCCGCCCTGCGCGGCGAGTGGACTCCGCCCGCGGGGCGCTAATCCAGGCTGTTAGCCCGCCATCCGGTCATACACACTTATTATGCACCGTGAAGACGCAATGAGCGCGAAGAATAAGACTTATATCAACGATCTGTGCGTTCTTCGCGTCTTTGCGGCGAGTTGGTGCCGGGATGCGCGTGTTAGCGCCTTCCCCGCCTGGCCCGGCCTCTACAATCACTCCCGGCTGCTCCCTATTTCGCCTTGATCTGGGCGCTTTCGAGCCGGGCCACCCCGTTCGTGACGCGCACGGTCCAGGTGCCGGCGAAGGTCTGGCGCACCCGCGCGCCGTTCGCGCCCTGGTCCTCGCTGGTGATTTCCACCCGGTCGGTGTAGGTGCCGTCGGGCAGTTTCTCCAGCGGCGTGCTGTCGCCCACCGGTTCGAGGCTGCTGACCCAGACGCGCACCGTGCTGGCAAAGCCCGCCTTGAACTGGTCGAACGGCAGTTGCTGTTGCATCTGCGGCCCCAGGTACTTGTACGCTCCGGCGTAGTCCTTCGCGTTGATTGCCTGGTAGTAGAGCAAGATCGCATCTTCCGGCATGGCCGGCGTCTCCGGTGGGCCGAAGTTGAAGTCGATATGCGTCTCGCTCGGCTCATAGGTGCGCGTCGCCGGGTTCCAGACGAACAGATCCACGTGGCGCAGTTGGGCGCGGTCATAGAGCCGGTAGGCCCGAAAGGCGACATCCTCAGCGGGGATGCCGTAGTCGTCGGGCTTGCCGAAGCCCGCGCCGGCATCGCCGTCTACCTCGCCGTCGTTGCGCCAGACGCCGCGCTGGGCGTCGAAGCTGTAGAGGTTGGCGCTGGACCAGTGGGCGCCGGTACCGCTGGTGATCACGATCTGCTCATTCGACCCGGCGTGGATCCTGGCGACGCTGACCTCCGGCGGCCACTCGTTGTACTGGTTGCGCGGCGGCAGGGTGAACGCCCCGGCGCCGGCACAGTCTGGGCCGACCAGGAACCAGCGCACGCGCCCGTAGTCGGGCACGGAGGCGATGGGCGTGCCCTGGGCGTCGAGCATCTGCTCGCCTAGCAGGACGATGCGGCCCGGCTGCCCGTTCACGGTCACGTCTTTGGCCGTGGCGACCTCGAAGTGCGGCCCGGCGGCCTGGCGCAGGGCAGCGTCGGTGCAGACGCCCTGCGGCCCGCGCTCGCCGAATAGCTCACCCTGGATGTGCCCGTCTTCCGGATAGGGCAGATCGTTGCCGATACCGCCCGACCCGGTCTGCACGGGTGCGGTCGGCATGGCGGCAGCGGTGGTGGCCATTGGCGGCGCGGCGGTGGTGGTCGCCGCCGGCGGGGCCTGGGTGGGCGGCTCGGTGGGCGCTAGCGTGGGCGCCTGGGGCGGGACGGCGACGGGTGTAGCGGTGGCCGCGACGGTGGTCGCGGTCGGCACGACGACCGCGGTAGGTATCGGGGTCGGGTTGGTGGTTTGCGTGTCGCAGGCGGCCAGCGCGAGCGCCAACGTAGCGCCCAGCAGGCCGATACGCGCCCGGTGCAGGCGCGCGGATAAGATGTTCATGCTATAACAGGCTCCTTTCGCGTTTTACCAAGGAGTATTATAGCGGCTGTAGTAGGATGGGTTACGGATACAGTGTGCCGGCCCGCTTGCGCGCCCTGGCGCTCCCCGGCGGTGGGCTACGAGTCGGCGATGACCGGTTCGGGCACGGCGCCGGCCGGCAACCGCACGCGGCGAGCGCGCCAGGCGTGGACTTTCTCCCGCAGGTCGCTCAGCGTGCAGCCCAGCAGGTACAGGGCCACCGGGCCGAAGCAGATCAGCGGGACGTAGCCCTCCAGATCGGCGAAAGGCGGCGCCAGCAGCGGGTAGAGGCCATAGAGGATCATGCCGCCGATGGTATAGAGGATCGCAGTGGTGCGCAGGCGACCGGGGCCGCGCAGGGCGGCCAGCGGCGCGAACCAGGTGACATACCAGGGCCAGAACCAGAGCGCGCCGATCAGCAGGTAGGCGACGAGGCTCCAGCCCCAGTTGCGCAGCAGGCTCTTGAAATCGCGCACGCGCAGGCTCAGCCCGCCGATGATCGCCCCGGCGGTGAGCGTGAACAGCGGGCGCACCCAGGCCTCCATGCTGTCGCCGATGGCCTCGACTCGCCAGGTGTGGGCGCCGGGCAGGTTGAGCGTGACGCCGAGCCAGTGGATGATTTCCGGCCCCCGATAACGAACCACGTCGCCCAGCGAATTGACATAACGTTCGTTGCCGGGCGCGGTGAGCAGCGGTTGCAGCGTGACCCATCCTTCCCACTGGGGCCAGTAGAGCAGGGCGCTGAGGCCCAGCGCCAGCGCGCCCGCCTGCGCCCCAATCGCCACGCGCCGCCGCCAGGGATGCGCGCCGTCCACCGTGCGGAAGAGCAGCATCATGTAGCCGGGGATGAGCAGGATGGCGATCAGCTTCACCAGCGCGGCCAGCGTCAGCGCGACGACGGCGGCCTGCCACCAGCCGCGCAGCCCGCGCCGCGGTTCGTGCCGCGCCTGGGCCATGCCTTTCACGTGGCACCAGACGGCGACCAGGATCCAGAAGACCATCAGTGCGTCGTTGTGGGCGTTGTTGGCGAACTCCCAGACGACCAGCGGGCACCAGCCGTAGAACACCGTGGCCGCCAGGCGCGCGCCGGGCGAGCGGGGTATGAGCTTGCCGGCCAGGTTCCAGACCAGCACCGTGTTGGCGATGTGCAGCCCGGCGGCCAAGAAGCGATGAGTCAGCAAGTAGGTGACGATATCGCCGTCAATCGACTCGGCCAGGCGGGCCAGGGCCGCGGCGGGCCAGACCCAGGCCGGTCCGTACACTGAGGGCTGGTTCTTCCAGTAGACCCATTGCAGCCAGCCCTTGGGGTCCTGCCAAGCGAAAAAAAGCGGCGTGTGCGTGTAGGGGCTGACGCCGTAGACCCCGGCCATTTTGCCGTACCAGATATAGCTGAACACGTCCTGTGAGGTGAACCCCGGCGAGAACACCAGGATCAGGCTCATCAGCAGCAGCCCGACCAGGATGATGCGGAAGCCCTCGCGCAGGATCCAGGGGTCGGCGGTGCGCAGCCGGCCCGTGGCGCGCAGCGCCCAGCCCCAGGCGCCCAGCAGCACCGCGGCCAGCGCCAGCCAGATGCCGACGTTGGCCAGCCCGGCGGGTGTGTCGCGGTGGGCGTGGACCCAGGCCCAGGGTAACAGCGCCTCAATCGGGTAGAACAGCGCCGGCCAGTGGTCGGGGATAAGCGTGGGCGAATGCCAGAGGGTGTGCGAAAACAGCAGGACATAGACCGCCGCCCAGGCCAGGATGCTGACCAGGCCGGCGGCCAGCAAGGGACGCAACGGATAGCCGGTGTGGCCGGATGGAGGCCGGGTGTTCGTGCCGGTGGGCGCCGCGGAGTCAGGGCATGACGGGCGCTCTAAAACATGGTGCGTCAAGGGTCGGCTACGGTTCCTGTGTGCGCCGGACGGTGCGGCGCCCGTCCGGCGCAGCCGGATGGGGGCCACGCCAGCGGTTGTTGCCGCCGTGGCGTGGCCCCTGATCAAGCTAGCGGGGAAGTCCTTCCGGGTTGCGCGGGTTACGGCGCGCTGATCTGGCTCATATGGTCCCCGCCCGCATACTGGGCCTGGGCCGCCTTTTCGAGCAGTTGTGGACTACTCTGCTCGATCAACTGCGCGGTCTGCTCTTCCTGGCGCAGGTTCTCCTGCAACAGGCGCAGGATCTCCGGCTGGTTCATCAATTGCGCCCCCTGGATGAGGCCGCGGTAGGTGGCAATTTCATAGTGTTCGACCTTATCGGCGGCGCCGGCAATGCAGGAGTCGCGGATCGCCGGAACCTGGCTGGTCTCCTTCATGACCTTCTGGCCCTCGGTGAGGATGCCCTTGGCGCCCGCGCAGGTCTCGCGGCGGGCTGCCTGGCCCAGCAGATTGAAGACCTGTTCCAGATTGCGGATCTGCTGCTGCGTCTGGCTGATATGGGTGGTGATCATATTTTGCAGCTTCGGATCGGCGGCGTTTTGCAACATCAATTGCATGCCTTCGAGGAACTGATGCTCGGCATCGTAAATATCACGAAGCTCATGCGTAAACTTTTCATTCAGGTTGGTAATTGCCATGTGCGGTAGCCTCCTTACTTTCCTGTCCCCGGCGCGACCACGTTAGCTACGGCAAGCCGGGGCGGCACGGACAGCATAAGTTCTTCGAGCAAATCCTGTGCCAGATCCCTGGACTGGCACGGCGTGGGCCAATAGTGCTACAATACAGACAAGGATAGCGCGAGAAGCACGCGCCGGTTGCGGCCCCGGCCGGTATCACCGGGCCGGGCGTAGCTCGACAGGCTTTTTCATGTGCCTGTGAGTCCGCACCGTTGGTCACTGACAACGGGGTCACTATGACCTGAGGGAGACGATTCATGGACAGTTTTGGCGCACGCTCCATATTGGCGGTCGGCAGCCGCCGGTATGAGATTTTTCGCCTCGACGCCCTTGCCACACTGGGCGTTGACGTAACCCGGCTGCCGTTTTCGCTGCGTATTTTGCTCGAAAATCTACTGCGGACCGAGGATGGGCAATCGGTCACGGCGGACGATATTCGCGTCCTGGCGAACTGGGCGCCGCGGGCCGTGCCCGACGAGGAGATCGCCTTTACCCCGGCGCGGGTGCTGCTGCAAGACTTCACCGGCGTGCCCGCCATCGTGGACCTGGCGGCGATGCGCGACGCCATGGCCGCGCTCGGTGGCGATCCCACGCGCATCAATCCGCTGCAACCCGTGGAACTGGTGATCGACCACTCGGTGCAGGTGGACGCCTACGGCTCGGCGGCGGCGTTGCTGATCAACGCTGAATTGGAGTTCGAGCGCAACCAGGAGCGCTATGCGTTCCTGCGCTGGGGCCAGATCGCCTTCGAGAATTTCAAGGTGGTGCCGCCCGACACGGGCATCGTGCACCAGGTGAACCTGGAGTACCTGGCGCGGGTGGTCTTCACGACCAGCCCCGGCGCGCAGGACGGCGCGGACGGCTTGCCGCAGGCGTACCCCGATACCCTGGTGGGCACGGACTCGCACACGACGATGATCAACGGCCTGGGCGTGCTGGGCTGGGGCGTGGGCGGCATCGAAGCCGAGGCGGCCATGCTCGGCCAGCCCGTCTCGATGCTTATCCCCCAGGTCGTCGGCTTCCGGCTAGCGGGCGCGCTGCGCGAGGGCGTGACCGCCACCGACCTGGTGCTGCGCGTCACCGAGATGCTGCGCAATAAGGGTGTGGTCGGCAAGTTCGTGGAGTTCTACGGCCCCGGCCTGCCCGCGCTGCCCATCGCCGACCGCGCCACCATTGCCAACATGGCGCCGGAGTACGGCGCTACCTGCGGTATCTTCCCCATCGACGCCGAGACGCTGCGCTACCTGCGCCTGACGGGGCGCTCGGAGGACCATGTGGCGCTGGTCGAAACTTACAGCAAGGAGCAGGGCCTCTTCCACACCGCCGAGTCGCCCGAGCCGATGTATTCGGACACGTTGGAA